>JAIOSJ010000414.1 GCA_021107705.1 Thermoanaerobaculales bacterium
AGGAGGGTTTGTTGTTTCCGATCGAGGTCAAGTTGAGCGGGACGCCGACCGTGCGCGATCTCCGCGGGATGGATGTACTGCGCCGACAGCGAGCCCCTCTCGGCCCCGGTGTGCTGGCGTGCATGGTCCGACAACCGCATCCGCTCACCGCCGATGTAGAGGCCATCCCGCCGGATGCTATTACCTAATCTGAGCGATTCTCATCGATATATATATGGGATACCGGTTTATTCTTGAGTTGACCTTTTTCACACATCGGCCTTCTGGTCCGCTTCGCGGCCCAGTGTCGCCCGAGCAGTGCGGTCGCGAAGGAAAGTAGTCGAGGGAGAGGATCCCCCTTGTAGGACCGACCTTGGCGGCCTACTGCGTTAGCCGACATCGACTGACGATGCGTCCCTCGTAGAACCTCAAAACGGGATCAAGAACGGGACTGAGTGGAAAAACAGTAATTCAATTATTGACATTTCATCAATACAATTGCAGAATAGTCAGTGATGTGGATTCCGAGAGAAATTGAAAAGGTGCTCCTGGAGTTTGCGGGGAAACGTCCCGCGGTCGTTCTGACAGGATGTCGGCAGGCCGGGAAGACCAGTCTGCTGACACGGATCTTTCCCGATCACGGCTATGTCAGTCTCGACCTGCCGGTGGTTGCGGAAGAGGCGGAGTTTTCGGGGCAGTCATTCCTGGCCCGGCATCCTCCACCGATTATTGTTGACGAGGTGCAATATGCGCCCGCTCTTCTTCGCTACCTTAAAGTGGACATCGATCAGCATCGTGAGGATTTCGGACGCTATCTGATCACGGGGTCACAGAAGTTCCCGCTGATGGAAGGCGTTACCGAAAGTCTCGCGGGCCGGGCCTCCATCATCAATCTCCATTCTCTCTCGGCCAGGGAGTTTGAGGCATGGTCGGGCGCCACACTGGAGAGGGATGATCTTGTCAGGTGGATGTTCCAGGGAGGCTACCCGGAACTTCACCGTCGTGACCTTGACCCCGAGCGGTTCTATGGAGACTACGTAGCAACCTATCTCGAGCGTGATGTTCGCTCTGTGCTCAATGTCCGCAGCCTGAGAGATTTCGACCGTTTCATGCGCCTCTGTGCGGTCCGTACCGGCCAACTCGTCTCCTACCACTCGCTGGCAACCGATCTCGGCCTCAGTCCGAACACGGTCAAGAGCTGGCTATCAGTTCTTGAAGCTTCGAATATTGTCGTTCTGCTCGAGCCCTACTTTGAGAACCTCGGGAAACGAATCATCAAAACACCGAAATTGTTCTTCCTGGATACTGGTCTGTGCTGTTTTCTCCTTGGTGCGAGGAATGAGGGTGATCTTGCCGCGAGTCCGCATCTCGGATCGATCTTCGAAACCCACGTTCTCGGGCAATTGATCAGGCACTTTGCCAACCGGGGCCGGCGCCCAAATATCTATTTCTATAGGGACCACCAGGGTCGCGAGGTTGATTTCCTCATACCTTCGGCTGGACGTTTTTCGTTGATCGAGTGCAAGTGGTCGGAAACTCCTGCGGGGCGCCAACGGGGCTTCGCAGAGTTGGAGTCCCTGGTCGGCCCGGATCGGATTCTCTCCAAGACGGTAGTTTCGTCCCTCAGGGGTCACCGGCGCCTTCCCAACGGTGTAAATGTCAGTGACAGTATCGCCCTCGAGTTCTTGACGCGGGAAGAACGTCCCCTTTCGGATTAAGCTCCCCTCGGTTTTGACCTGAGGCTTCGAATCCTCCGTGACTATGTGGATTCCTCTTGCTCCGTGATGTCATCTGTGCCAGGTCCGGTCTTCCCGGCATTGTTTGGATCTAGGTGCTGTGCCATAGGGAGACACGGGGACTTACTGGTAGGCCCCTGTTATGAAAGGTGCCCGACACAGCGAACTAGTGTTCCGAAAATCTGGTCGCCCTGACCGAGAATCCAACCCCGGCCTTCGGGGTCGCACGGGGCGCGCCCCCGCTCGGTACACTTCCATCAAGGGAATGAAAGGGCTGTGGAGATCAAGTCCGCCGCTACGTTCTCACCCCATTTCATCAAGGACCTGGAGCGTTTTCGCGCTTTGGCGCCGGAGCGTGTTACAGCCGGGTGTGTTCTTTTCAATGGTGAACAGCAGGTATGCGTTCGAGGGGTTCGCGCATTGAATCCACTTCAGGAAGAAGACCTTTGGAAAACCCTGACTTGTACTTAATCTGATCCATTCTGGCGGATGCCAGGCCCAAGATAACTATGTTTACGGTGCCTTTACGGTGGTCAGACGATTCCGACGATCTTGATTCGAGTCGTAAATGCCCAATCGGTTATTGATGAGATCGGTCGATGTTCCTTCCCGCGGCGCAGCGCTTTCGACAGAAGATATTTGCATCTGCTTGGCAACGGTCGGGCCTGGGCTTGGAACCCGGCCTTCTGGTTCGTTGAACGCGAAGAAATCGAACCCCTGTATGATGCCGCCGACAAGGAGGCGCCATGCGCATTGCTGCCATTCTTCTCGCGTTCACCATGATCCTGACCACACCCGTCTGGGGTGTCACAACCGACACCGCTGAGACCGACGAAGGCCCGATGTCGGCATCGACTTTTGCCGGGCTCAAGCTTCGCGATATCGGACCGGCGGTGTCCTCCGGCCGCATCGGCGACTTCGCGGTCGATGCTGCCGATCCCAGCCGGTACTTCGTGGCGGTGGCCTCAGGCGGCGTGTGGAAGACCGAAAACTCCGGAACGACATGGACGCCCATCTTTGACGACGAGGGCTCCTATTCGATCGGCTGCATCGAGATCGACCCCTCAAACCCTGACATCATCTGGGTCGGCACGGGGGAGAATAACTCCCAACGCTCGGTCTCCTTTGGTGACGGCGTCTACAAAAGCCTCGACGGCGGCCAGACCTGGAAGAATATGGGTCTCGAAGATTCCCAACACATCGGCATGATCGCCATCGACCCTCGCGACACCGACATTGTCTATGTCGCAGCCCAGGGTCCTTTGTGGAACGCCGGCGGCGACCGCGGCCTCTACAAGACGACGGACGGCGGCACGAATTGGGAGCAGGTGCTGGAGATCTCCGAACATACCGGCGTCAACGAGGTTCATTTCGACCCTCGCAACCCCGATGTGCTCTACGCCACCGCCTATCAGCGTCGGCGGCGCACCTGGACCTTGATCAACGGCGGTCCGGAATCGGCGATCTACAAGTCGACCGACGGCGGCGCCAGCTGGCGGACGCTCAAAAAGGGCCTACCGAAGATCGACATGGGTCGGATCGGCCTGGACATTTCACCGGCAGATCCCGACGTCATCTACGCGATCATCGAGGCCGCTCGGGATGAAGGCGGCTTCTTCCGTTCCACCGATCGCGGCGAGAGTTGGACCAAACGCTCTGACCACGTCGCCGGCAGTCCTCAGTACTACAACGAGATTGTCGCCGACCCCTCAGACGTCAACCGGGTCTATTCGTTGGAGACCTGGATGAACGTGACGACCGACGGCGGAGAGACCTTTGAGAAAATCGGCTCGGCCTTCCGCCACGTCGATGACCACGCGATGTGGATTGATCCGGCCAACCCACGGCACCTGCTGGTCGGCTGTGACGGGGGCATCTACGAGAGTTGGGACCGGGCGGAGACCTACATCTTCAAAGCCAATCTGCCGGTCACCCAGTTCTACCGCGTCGGCATCGACAATGCCGAGCCCTTCTACTTCGTCTACGGTGGAACACAGGACAACGCAACCCTCGGGGGCCCCTCCCGCACGCGGTCACCATCGGGCATCGCCAACGAGGACTGGTTCGTCACCGTCTTCGGCGACGGCTTCCAGACCCGGGTTGATCCCGAAGATCCGATGATCGTCTACTCCGAATGGCAGTACGGCGGCTTGGTCCGCCACGACCGGCGGTCCGGCGAGATCGTCAACATCCAGCCGGCCCAACCACCCGGCGAGGCACCCTTCAGATGGAA
>JAIOSJ010000354.1 GCA_021107705.1 Thermoanaerobaculales bacterium
CTGTCATCGACCTCTCCGCCGATGCGGCAGGTCAGACCACGCGTGTCGAAGGACCGGATCTCCGCCACGCCGGACTCGGATCGTGCTGCCCGATTGAAGGTCGTTTCGGCGTTTTCACCGAGGGCAGTGATCATGCCGTATCCGGTCACGACCACGCGCCTCCGGGAAGCGGCCGGCCGCATCAAGAGGTGTTGCCACTGAGCAAACCGGATCCCGAGTCAACCTGTGCGAGCCACCGTCTGGTGAGCTCGTCTCCGTTGGTATAGCTCGCTTTCTGATCGCATTGACCACAGGTCACCAGCTTGCCGTCGCAAACCCAAGCGGTTGCGCCGCATGAGCAGGAGGCGGGCAAGGTCTCAAGAATGCTCATGACGCCATCGACCATAGACTGGACCGTGATCAGCGTGGGCACTTCGTCCATGTCCATGCCGGCGACCAAACGCTCGGGCTTGTGACCGAACCGGCGTTCGAACAATGGGATGGCCCGATCGGTCAGAAGACCGTCGTCGTCGATGACCGTGCCTTCGCCGAACATCTCCTCGGCATGCTCGAGGAAGAAGTGACGCGCGATTCTGATGCCGAAGATCTGCTCCATGCGATAGTTGATGTCGAGAAAGTCGAGAGACTCCGCTCCGAGATCATCGACGATCGAACTCTGTGGAGAAATGCGGTCGGGTTCGATCCGGAGCGTTTCCGCAAGAGTCCTGGTCAGCTCCCCGAGTACCGTTTCAGCGGTGATGAACTGCTGCATCAATCTCCTCCGATGACCCTTTTCCGTGGCGACATGCTACTACAATCGGGGGGATCGAGAGATGCCGAACCGGCGCCGGAACCAAAGAGCCGGGCCTCCGACGCAAGCTGCCGACCAAGTCTGAGGGCAGATTCACCACAGAGACACAGAGAGCACAGAGGAACACGGAGGGCAACCCAAGGGCGCTCCCGGCGTTCGTCCACCCGCTTTGCGGGCTTAAGCAGAAGGCCTGTCCGTCGCCTCAGACGCAGGGCGTCCCATTGAAGTACAGGCCTTCAGCACGCGGACTTCGCCCGCTTGGGCAAACCAGTCCGACGCGCGCAAGGTCCACCTCAGGTGGTATGCCCTGGAGCCCGGTTGTAGGCGAAGCGTGCTGGGCGGAAGAGGGGCGAGTGACAAGGACTGGTTCTTGGAGCTCGTTTCTCTTCTGACCATAGCGGACGGAGTCCGCGTACCGGGCGGGACTGACGATCCCGTTGGGACTCTCCTCTGTGTGTTTTCTCTGTGCTCTCTGTGTCTCTGTGGTAATTCTCTTTGGAATAGTACCGCCTCGTTTTTTTCGGAGGTCCTAGCGTGTGAGTCGCTAAAAGCCGCGTAGCCGGTTGGTGAGACCACGGTCGACTACGATGGTCTGGCCTCGAATGCCACGTGCAGCCTGCGAGCACAAGAACATGATCACGTCGGCGATCTCATCGACGGAAACCCAGGACTCCTCGGTGAGGGTCTCGACGCCCGGCCATACTTGGCGCAGAGTCTTGACCGAGTCGGTCTTGACCAATCCGCCGCAGACCGCGTTGGCCGAGACGCCGCGACCGTCGAGCATCACGCTGAGGTCTCGGATCACAGCCTCCATGGCGGCCTTGATGCTGCCGAGGGGATACTCCGGCAGGGCCACCCGGCTGCCGAGGCTCGACACGAAGACAATCGAGCCTCCCGAAATTTCGAGCAACGGCAGGGCATTTTTCACACACAGCACGTTGCCGATGAAATTGGTCTCCACGAGCTGCCGGAGATCCCGTTCCAGCAATCGATCGAAACTTTTGATCGGCGCCCGCGCAGCATTCAAGATCAGGTGGTCGAGCCGACCGAAAGAGTTTTGCACCGACGAAAACAGCTGCTCGACCCCGGCGTGCCCCGAGATGTCGGCCGGCGCCACTACGGCCTGACCTCCGGCGCTCCGGATTTCATCACGGAGAGTGTCGAGTTGTTCCAGAGAGGTCCGTGTGGCGCCGCGGCCGTTGAGAACCACAGCCGCACCGTCAGCGGCAAATCGCCGAGCAATGTGAGCCCCGATCCCGCGCGAGCTGCCGGTCACGACACAGACCTGATTCGAAAACCGCATCGAGCACCGACAGTAGTTGAGGGGCGCTGATGGTGTCAAGGTTCAGCCCGATCTTCTCACCGGGTTTCGTCGCGAGACCGCAAAGATGGTGCGCAGCGTGGGTTTTTGAGTGATGAGGCGACGAGTCGTACCCGACGGTACGTCGCAGGAGACGAATCGCGAAAAGGACCGCGCGGTGTGCCATATCTGCGGTCGCAGCAGACAGCCGGTGAGAAGACCGGGTTAAACTCGGTCGGGGTTTCTGAAATCTGTTCCCTGAGATCATCATAGGAAGTGCGATTACCTGGGCCATTTCAATCTTTCGGCGAGTTGACGCTAAGCGCCTAGGCGCGTAGGCTATTTGTGGACCAAGGAGGGCGCCATGGCAACGGCAACGGTACGGATTCCAATGGAAAAGCGGGATGTTTTGAGGATCATCGCCGGAATCGAAAAGACCGAGATGAAGGAAATTCTCACCGATCTCATCGACGAGTACATCGAGCGCCACAAGGAGACGCTCGATCTTCTGTCCAGACCCGAGTGGGTCGAAATCATCACTCGCGGCAAACGGGAAGTGGACAACCACGTCAAGGGAAGATCGCTTGATGAGCTGGCGGATTGAAATCAAGCCGTCGGCCGAGAAGCAGTATCTCAAGCTCGGAAAGAAGACCCGACAGCGGATCAAGGATGTCCTGCGGGCCCTTGAGGAGGAGGAGAAACCGCTCCTCCATTCGCGCGTGAGGCCTCTGACCGGCAGACTCAAGGGGGATTTCCGCGTGAGGGTTGGCGCCTGGCGGTTGCTCTTCACACCTGACCGAGATTCAAGAGTGCTCCACGTCTACGCGATATTGCCCCGGAGCCGGGCGTATTGACGGCGCAGCCGAATCGAGTCGGTGGCGCCCATGAAGTCTCCGTTTGATATGATTTTCTTCGAAAGGAAAACCGTATCGCTTCCCGCGCTGAACCCATAGAGAAGACGGCTTCCCGCCTGCCCCTCGTCAAGAAGCTCTGCTATGGGCTTGTGGCCGCATTTCTTGTCCTGGCCCTTGTCGAAATCGTGCTGCTGGTGGCCGGAGTAGAGCAGACGTCTCATCTCAAGGATCCGTTCGTTGGATTCTCATCCCATGTCCCGCTCTTCGTTGAGAAGAACGACGCAGACGGCAATGCGATGATGATGACTGCCCACCACAAGCTGGATTATTTCAACAGCCAGTCTTTCACAAGGAACAAGCCGAAAGCTACATACCGCATATTCTGCGTTGGCGGATCGACGACCTACGGCAGGCCCTACGACGACAGAACATCCTTCGCGGGCTGGATGAGAGTGCTTCTCCCCCTGGCCGACGGCGCAAGAAGATGGGAAGTCATCAATGCCGGCGGGGTCAGCTACGCCAGCTACCGCGTTACCGTGGTGATGGAGGAATTGTCGAAGTATCAGCCTGATTTGTTTGTCATATATTCAGGTCACAATGAATTCCTCGAACGGCGCACTTACGGAGATATGCCCGACAGGTCCAACTCTTCGGTCGCAGGTCTGCGACGGAGACTCGGGTGGTCGCGGATCGTCACAATGCTCGAGAGCCTGTTGGAAGAGAAAATTGCCCCAAAAGCCGGCACGTCAGATCGATACATCCTTCCGGAAGAGGCCGTACCGTTGCTTGACAATGTTGTAGGACCCTCGGATTTCCGGCGTGATGATCATCAGAAAGAAATGACGGTACGGCACTATCGGTTCAACATGGAGCGCGCCGTGGATATGGCACGCGAAGCGGGCGCAAAGGTTATGATTGTCACGCCTGCCTCAAACCTCAAGGACATCTCTCCGTTCAAGAGTGAGCACGAAAATGATATGACGGAAGAACAGGTGCAACGTTGGCAGCGCCTCTATCATCAGGCTACTCAAGACCAAAGTGAAAATTCTCTCAGGACTATCGACACGCTGGAACAGCAGAGTCCTCGTCATGCGGGAATTCATCATCTTAAGGGCTGGCGTCTTTATGAAAAGGGGCGATACGCCGAAGCCAAGGCAGCCTTTGTGCGAGCACGAGATGAAGATGTGTGCGCCTTGAGAGCATTGAGTTCAATTGTTCAGGTCAGCAGAGACGTGGCAACTGAGAAAGAAGTGCCACTGGTCGATTTTGAACAGCTGATGACAGGTCTCTCCCCGCACGGCATTCCAGACAGGATGTACTTCATGGACCATGTGCATCCAAATATCGAGGGCAATTTCCTGCTGGCCAAGGCGATTGTCGAAAAGATGGATGCCGTAAAGATGGTCGATATCGGCGACAAGTGGAAAGATGACAATTTCCGCAAGGTCGGCGCGGAAGTAATGCAGAAAATCGACAAAAAACAACACGCCTGGGCTCTGAAGAACCTTTCAAAGGTCTTGGGATGGGCCGGCAAATGGTCGGAAGCGCACCGGCTTTCGATCGAGTCCGTCAAACTGAACGACGGTGATGCCGAAGCTCATTACCTGGTCGGAAAAGGATACCAGTTGCGGTCGAAGTATGAAGAGGCCACTGCCTGTTATGAAAAGGCCCTGAGCCTAGACCCGCAACTGCTTGAGGCTAAGGGCAGTCTTGGGGTCATGCTGACTGATATGAAGTGCTACGATGAGGCAATAGCCTGTCTTATGGATGTGCTGAAGCTGCAGCCGGACGATTGGCGGGCGTACCAGACCCTGGGTTTTGCCTGTTTAGAGTCAGGAAGGCTGGACATGGCCGAGGAAAATCTGTTGATGGCTCTCCGTTTCAACAAAAACAGTGGTCACGCGCATTTCTATCTGGGCCAGTTACAGGAGAAAATGGGTAAGAAGCAGGAGGCACTTCAGTTCTACAGGAGCGCTCTCGCCCTCAAGCCCGGCTGGGACCTGCCCGTAAAGAAGATCCAAGCTCTGGAACCATAAGCTTTACATTACTACTTACGACTGCAGCCAATTCTCGACGAACCCGGCCACCTCCTCCCAGCCCTTTTGGGCCAGGACCCAATGGGCCTGCTCCTCGAACTCGTGGTAGGTGGCATAGGACCCATAGCGCTTCGCCACCTTCCGCACGACAGCGGCCGGGGTGGCCCGGTCCTGTCCCGCGGCCACGACAAGGAGCGGATCGGTGACCGACGCCGGATCCACCCGGGCTGCGTGTCGCCGGTCCATGGCCCACAGGCCGATCTCGAAGATGGCGCGGCCGGACTCATAGACCTGGCGCTCCCAGATTCCCCGGCGTTCCTCCACGGGGAACCCTTCCAGGAACGCCCACTCCGCGCTCTCGAAGGTGGGACGGAAACTCTTCTTCCAGAATGCCCAGGTGGTGAGCACGTTCGAGAAGCATCTGATGACCGACGGTGCGAGCGCCAGCGCACCGGCCGGGGCCGCCGGCGTCAGCAGTACGGCCGCTCGACCCAGGCCGCGGGCTGAGAGAATCTGTGCCAGGAGGCCGCCCATGGAGTGGCCCATGATCACCGGCCTGTCCTCGAGGGATCGGATCTCCGCCTCGAGATCCGCGGCGTAATCCAGAAGACTTGTCGTAGCGAGTTCGGGTGCAGGCTTCCCGTTGGGCGCCATGTCGTGATGGCGCAAGGTGGTGGTGATGCACCGCCAACCCCGTTCCTCGAAAAATGGTACGTACTTTTCCCAGACCCACGATCCGCAGTACATCCCATGGATCATGAATATCGTTCTCGGCATGGTGGCCCCCTTTTCTCTCGGTCGCCTGATGGGGTTCGATGATAACCCGTACTCCTGAAGCGGCGGAACCGCAACCACGAGTAGTGCGGAGAGCTTATTCACTCCGGCTCGTAAGAGACCACAAAGGGCTCATCCCCCTTCATGAAGCTTACCTCGATCGTCGTCCTCTGGTCGTTCGCGATCAATACCTTCCTGGACAGTTTGAGACCTCGCCATGAAACGACGATTCTGTACTCGCCGGCGGGGATGAACGAAAGGTTCAACTTCTGAGTGGTCTTCTCGATGATCTCTCCCCGAAAGCGGACTGTACATCGCATCGGTTTGGAGATCAGACGAAAAGATCCCTTACCCTCGTGAAGGATCTCGACCTTCCCGGCCTTGAGGTTTCCTCGGACAGTGACCTCGGCGCCCGGTTGGATTTTGATGACGCCGGAAATCCGATCGTATCCGGCCTTACTGAAAGAGATCGTGTGCTCACCCGCGGTAAGACCCCCGATCGAAAGGTGGGGGGTGTTCTTGGTTTCGGCCCTACCGTCGATTTCCACGAGGCAATTCTGAGGCGCCGACGTCACGATGAGGTTTCCGACACGTTGGGTGACCTTTGGGGCGGCGGCCTCCTTTTTACGCGGCGCTGGAGGTTCGGGGGTGAAGTCTTCCACCACGATTTCGATCGGAAGGTCTAGAATATCCACCTCAAAGGTCTGGGGCAGAAACCCTTCCTTCTCCACACGAAGGGTATGGGTGCCTCGTTTTACGTTCACAAGGGAAAGCCCGTCTTCCTTCGAGCTGGAGGTCCCGACGAATTTTCCGTCAAGTAAGACGCGGAGACCACTCTCACAGGTGACCTGAATATCACCCGCAAACGAAACAACCGACAGGCTCATAATGAAAATCAAACCTAAGCAACGTATACACTTCATCTTTCCTCCCGAACAACCCAAGGCGGACCTAAGTCTAACTCAAAACCTAAACTGAGCGATTCTCAGCGGCGATCTGCACCAACCAATTGCGCGCAGCGCATCTCTAGGCTTTGGGGCAGGATGCCAAGGGTCGGTCCCGTGTTTGAGACTCCGGCCTTCGGAAGTGCCAGCACTCCCGCTCGGCGTTTTCCGAGAGGGACGGACGGTTAAGAAGACGGATCATTCGCCCTGTCCCCCAGGGAAATCACCAAGCAGGGCCCAAGCTTCCGTAGGCCGGGGATACAACTCCGGTCGCCTCTGAAACCGGTCATCCGTTGTATCTTGGGCCGGTACCGAACGAGGAGGACACCGTCATGCACCATCGAAACAGAGTCAGAACATTCTTCAACTGCCTCGCCCTCTGCCTTCTCATGACCATGACGATATCAGCCGAGACCGAGCGCACCGTTAAACCACTCCTTCACGGCAAGCACTGGGTCGCCATCACCGGAAAGCCATTGGCGGCAACGGCCGGAGCCTTGATCTTTGCCAAGGACGGCAATGCAGTCGACGCCACCTGCGCAATGCTCGCAGCAACCTGCACAATGTGGGACACCCTTGGGTGGGGCGGCGAGACTCAGGCCTTGATCTACAATCCCCACACCGGTGAGATCAAAGGCATCAATGCCCTCGGCGTCGCGCCGAGCGGCGCCACCATCGATTTCTTCAAACGACAGGGCTTGCTCTACCCACCTGAATATGGACCGCAGGCAGCGGTGACGCCCGGCACGCCGGGCGGGCTGATGGTGATGTTGGCCCACTGGGGAACCCTGAGTCTCGGCGAGGTTCTTGAGCCGGCAATCCAGATGGCCGACGGATACCCGATTGAAAAATCCCAAGCGGACAATATGGAACGACGGCGTGAACTGCTTGCCCAATGGCCGAGTTCCAAGAAGGTCTTCCTGCCGCACTATGACGAGCAAAGACCCGGCGATCGCGCGGCGCCACGGGAGGGCGAGATTTTCCGCCAGCCCGAACTCGCAACGACTTTGCGCGCTCTGGTGGGGGCCGAAAGCGCAGCTATGAAGAATGGAAAAAGCCGTGAAGAGGCCATCATGGCAGCCTACGACCTTTTTTACCGAGGCGATATCGCCCGCGAGTTGGTTCGTGGTACTCAGGCCGAAGGCGGCCTCATGACTCTCGAGGATCTCGACACCTGGCAGGTTCATATCGAAGAACCCGTCAGCACCCTCTACCGGGGAATCGAAGTCTTCAAACTCACCCACTGGGTCCAGGGACCGGTCATGCTGCAGGCACTGAACATTCTCGAAAACATGGACATCAAGACGCTCGGTTACAACACCGCCCCCTATCTCCACGCCGTGTACCAGGCGATGA
>JAIOSJ010000325.1 GCA_021107705.1 Thermoanaerobaculales bacterium
GCCGAACGAGAGGAGGATTAGCCCGCCTATTGAGGTGGTACCATCTCCCAACGGCGTTTCGGATGAACGTCTGAGGAGTGTGTCGATGTTCAAGAATTCCTGGTTTATGCTGATTGTTGGCCTGATCGTGGGTCTGTGCCTGGGTTATATCTTGGCGGAGCGGCAGGCGGTTCCTCCTGCCAATGTACCGGGTGTTGGAAGTGTGGTGCAGGGTGATGTGTTGCCTGAGGGACATCCGCCGGTTCCGGCTGAGGGCGGCGGGGGCATCGTCGATGAGGTGGAAAGCCAGATAGCTGAACTCCAACAATTGCTCGCTCAGAGCCCAGGTGACACCGGCTTGATCATTGCCCTGGGCAATACTTGTTTTGACGGTCGGCGGTGGGAAGAAGCCCGTATGTGGTATGAGCAGGCGGTTCAAGCCACCCCGGGGGATGTGAATGTCTTGACCGATTTGGCGGTTGTCTATCGGAACCTCCAACAGCCCGAGCGTTCACTTGGGATTCTTGACGAAGTGGTCAAGGCCGTTCCGGGCCACTGGCAGGCATGGTACAACCGGGTGATCGTTTTGCACTTTGACCTGCATCGGCATGATCAGGCGATTGAGGCTCTTGAGATCCTGGAAGGTCTGGCAACCGAGAACCCACAGATTCCGGATCTCAGCGGACTTGCCGACCAGGTTCGGGGTTCCTAGGAGTGGCACTGCCACCTTTGAATGAGGGAAAATGCAGCGAATTATCTTTCTCGTCCTCCTTCTCTACGTCGCCTGGCGAGTGCTGGCGGCATGGGGACGGCGTACTGTTCGAGATGGCGCCGGGGCTGAAGATTTCAGTCGCTATTCCCCTCGCTCTCGGGATCGACGCCGGAAAAATTCCCAGACGGCGGATGTCGGAGAGTTGACGGCATGTTCCCGCTGCGGAACGTATGTACCCTCCGATCGCTTGGTGTCGGACAGGGATGGGCGCCGGCGTTACTGCTCCGATTGTGAGACCGAAGTTCGGGAGACATCTTCGGCCTCCGGAAATCCATGAGTCAGCAGGAGCAACCGGGCCTTTTTGCGGCGTCATCTCCGGCGTCGCCACTCGCCGAGAGGATGCGGCCAATCTCTTTGGATGAAGTTGTCGGCCAGGATGCTCTGGTTGGTCCCGACGGCATATTGCGGCGATTTCTCAAACGAGGAGAGATACCTTCGATGGTCTTCTGGGGTCCGCCTGGATGTGGCAAGACGACCCTCGCTCGGCTTCTCGCCGACGAGGTCAACGCCGAACTGGTGGCCTTCTCCGCTGTCCTGTCAGGAGTGAAGGAAGCCCGCATGGTGATGACCGAGGCCCGGCGGCGCCGAGAGGTCGAGGGTCGGACCACAATCCTGTTCGTGGACGAGATCCACCGCTTCAATCGAGCGCAGCAAGATGCCTTTCTGCCTTTCGTTGAAACGGGTGACGTCGTGCTTGTGGGAGCAACGACCGAAAACCCGTCCTTTGAATTGAACCGCGCCCTGCTGTCGAGGGTGAAGGTATATATCTTCGATGCCCTGGATGAAGAGGTCCTCCTGGGCCTTTTGCGAATGGCCTTGGAAGATAAGGACCGAGGTTTGGGCTGTTCCCTCGAGAGGGTTGGTGAGGATGCTCTGAGCATTATTGCCCGGCTCGCTGCGGGTGATGCGCGTCAGGCTCTGACCCTCCTGGAAATGGCGGTCGCTGCGGCCGGCGATGAGGTGGTGACCCCGCAGTTGGTGGGGATGGTGGCGCAACGGGGCTTGGCTGTTTTCGACAAGGGCCGAGAGGAACACCACAACCTGATCTCGGCTCTCCACAAGTCTGTACGAAACTCGGATGTGGAGGCTTCCCTCTACTGGTTGGGGCGCATGCTCGATGGGGGAGCTGATCCACGGTATGTCGTCAGGCGAATGCTCCGGATGGCATCGGAAGACATCGGGATGGCTGACCCCCGAGCCCTTGAGCAAGTGGCATCGGCGGCGGCCGCGGTCGAGCACATGGGCATGCCGGAGTGTGAACTGGCTCTTGCCCAGGCGACGGTGTACCTGGCTCTCGCGCCCAAATCCAACGCCATGTACAAGGCTTATGGTGAGGTCAAGAGGGAAGTGGCGAACCGACCCGGTCTCCCGATCCCGATGCAGATACGGAATGCTCCCACGCGCATGATGAAGGATGCCGGCTACGGTGACGGGTATCGTTATGCCCACGACGAACCGGGTGGGGTGGCCGTGCTCGAGTGTCTGCCGGAACCGTTGGCCGGCAAGACACGGTTTTATCGCCCGACCGACAGGGGATGGGAGGGTCGGATTCGGGAACGCCTGAAGGAAATCGAGCGGCTGAAATCCGGGAAGACCTGATCGGTGCGAATCCTTTACCTTGCAGATCGGCTGAGTGTCCGAAGTGGCGCTGATCTTCATCTCCCTCAGCTGATGCAATTGGCGGTGGAGGTGGGACATACTGTTGGGTTGGCGGTTGGGAGGGTCGAGCATGATGTGCTTCCCCCAGAGGGTGTCGCCTTGTACCGAATTCGAGGACTTGCGAGCCGGACCGCCTCCAATTCCCGGCTTGCGAATCTGGAGGAGTTGCTCGGGGCCGCCGACGTGGTCCATCTGCAAAACGTGATGAATCCGGTTGTCCTCAAACGGGCGGTTCATACTGGCCGGGTCATCGTGACCATTCAGGATCACCGAGTGTTCTGTCCCGGAATGGGACGCAGTCTTCCCGATGGTTCGAGATGTTTGGATCCGTTCGAATCAGCAAAATGTGATGTGTGTCTTGCGGATCCCGTCTACCGAGAACGGTTGTTGCGGCTGACTCGGGAGAGAAGGGATGCCCTGAAAGGGGCCCAGCTGGTGGTGCTCTCACGATATATGGCCGATGAACTTACCTTGGTGGGGCTGCCGGGCGCCGAAGTGATCGCTCCATGGGTTGAGGTGGGCCCAGAGAGAGAAGAGGCGGGCGAATACTTCTTTCTTGGTGGTCGTCTGGTTGCGCACAAGGGGATCGCCTCAGCTATGGATGTCTGGCGGGTCGCTGGGCGGCCCCTGGGGCTGAGAGTGGCCGGCGAAGGTCCTCTCGAACATTGTCTTGAAGGGGCGGATCTTCTCGGTTGGTTGTCGTCCCCCTCGCTGGAGGGCGAATTGCGCAGGGCCCGTGCCCTGCTCTTCCCGTCCTTCTGGCAAGAGCCCTTCGGGATCCTCGCCGTGCAGGCTCTGGCTGCGGGTACGCCGGTCATTGCGGTCGATTCCGGCGGTACGGGAGAGTGGAATACTTCAGGGTGTCTCAGACTTCCGGCGGGCGACGACTCGGCGATGGTCGATTGCATTCGCGACCTGGCCGGCGACGCAGCAAAGGCACAAAGGCTGGGCCGGGAGGGTCAAGCATCCGTCGCCGAGAAATTTTCCTACGGACGGATCGGGGAGAAACTCAGGGCGTTGTATGGGGGCTGCCCTACCGCCCTTTGAGTTCGCTCATCAGGCCGGAGAGGCTGCGCAGGTGTTTGATCAGGTCGGCGCCGAGATTCGGGATCGACGTCTGTTCAGCCGCGTCGAGGGAGGCTGCAGCGCTCTCTCGGTCGCCGGTTCCAAGTTGTGCGACGGCGAGGAGACGCATGAGATCCGGCGAAGGTCCGGTCTCCGTCGCCTGTTCGAGATAACGCCTGGCTTCGGCGAATCGCCCGGTGTGAATCGCGATCGTTGCAAGGGCGACCAACGGGAAATGGAGGAGTTCCCGGGGAGTGAACTCCAGCGCCTCCCGCGCCATTGTTCTTGCGACGGTCAGTTCCTCCCCGAGTTCCACGGCGACCAAAACAAATTGGTAGGACGCGATGCCGCGCACAAGTGGATTCTGACCTTCTTCGACGAATTGGAGAGCAAATCTCCGCGCCATCTGAAGGCGCCGGGCCTGACGAAGGCTCTCGAGCAGGGCGGCGACGGCAGCCCCAAGGTAGGGGGAGTCGCTCCGATCCTGTTTCAGTAGTCTGTGGGCGTGTCTGACAGCCTGCCGATTCAGTCCGAGAGAGGCCGCCATGAGCGCGGCTGTCGCCCGTAGCTCGGGGTGGTCGGGGGCTGCACGAACTGCTTTGGAAAAGAGGTCGTAGGCCCGTTCTTGGTGGCCTCCTTTCAGTGCTTGTTCCGCCAGACCGGTCAGACGGGTCGCGGCCGCGGGCAAGTCCCTCGGTGGTTCGAGGCTGAAGAGGCGAACGGTTTCCTGGTAGCGCAAACGTCGCGGGTCGAGCCTGAGAACTCTTTGAAAAGTCTCAAGAGCCCGGCGGGACCATCCTCTACGCAGAAGGGCGACACCGAGTTGATACAAGGCATCCTCAAAATCAGGGGCAAGTTCGATGGCGCGTTCCAAGGCCCTTATGGCCAGCCCTGGGTGGTTCAATCGAAGGTGGTTGATCCCAAGGAGATAAAGTGCTTGAGGCACTTGCTCACTTCGTAGGGCGTTTTCGAGGTGAAAGATGGCTTCTTTCGGTCGGTTCCGAGCCGATGCCATTCCGCCAAGGGTGAAGCTGGGCAGGAAAAGATCCGGAGCCATGTCGTGGGCGGCATTCAGTGCCTCTTCGGCTTCGTCCCAACGGCTCAGGTCCGAGGCGACGGTTCCAAGGTAGATCAGGGTTTCCAGGTGAGGTCCCCGCAATTCGAGGACCCTCGTAAACGCGGTGTGGGCGATTTCAATCTCCCCGATTTCAAATGCGTTCTCTCCCAGCAAACTCCACAGCTCGTCATTGGCCGGGGCGAGTCGTGTGAGTTCCACCATCTGGTCCAAGTCGGTCACCGGGTCGGGAGAGATCATTGCTCTTTCAAGTCGCTGCAACTGGCGGCGAAACTCCGGAGAATCCTGACCGGTATGTGCGGCTTGGGAAAGAATCCTTCGGCAACCGTCGCGGAATCTCCGCGCGAGATCGCGCGAACGAAAAT
Source organism: Thermoanaerobaculales bacterium (assembly GCA_021107705.1). Classification (GTDB taxonomy): domain Bacteria; phylum Acidobacteriota; class Thermoanaerobaculia; order Thermoanaerobaculales; family Sulfomarinibacteraceae; genus JAIOSJ01. The sequence goes on from JAIOSJ010000325.1 coordinate 4,916, forward strand.
TTCGGTCTGCCATTCGCTCCCAACCGTCCATGACTTCGACCCGGGAAACAACCCCCTGGGTTTCGAGAAGGGAGGTGAGGGCCTCCAATCCTGCATGGGTCACGGTGAGATTGTGCTCGATCTGACCGAGATGCTCAGCGGTGGAGGCAAGAGCCTCCGAGAGGTGACGAAGGCCGTCTTCGAGGCCCGTGATTCGTTCCAGAATGTTTTCCTCGAGGTCTTCCTGTTGTTCGAAGTACAGTTCTTCCTCGGCGGGACCTGAGATCGTCGGGGTGGATGACAAAACCAACAGGCGTAGGCCGCAGCGAACGCAACGATCCCGATTTTCATCGTTTCGAGTACCACAGGCCTGACAATAGACGAAAGTGGGGGCCTGGGTTGATGGTGGCTCAGGAAGATCCGTAGTCATAGAATCCGCGTCCGCTCTTTCGGCCGAGACGGCCGGCCTCAACCATTTTTACAAGGAGCGGGCATGGGCGGTACTTGGGATCGCCCATGCCGCTATGAAGAACGCGCATCACGGTGAGGCAGGTATCGAGGCCGATGAGATCAGCCAGGCGCAGTGGGCCCATCGGGTGGTTCATTCCCAGGTGCATGATTTTGTCAACATTTTCGGCGGATGCTACGCCCTCATAGACCGCAAAAACCGCCTCGTTGATCATTGGAACGAGGAGGCGATTCGAGACAAAGCCAGGGAAATCCCGGCACTCGACCGGTGTTTTTCCGAACTGTTCGGCCACGGCAAGAACCAGGTCAAGGGTCTCGTCTGCAGTTTCGATCCCGCGGATAACTTCCACCAATTTCATGACCGGGACCGGAATCATGAAGTGCATACCGATGACTTTCTGTGGGCGTGATGTTGCCGCTGCGAGCTTGGCGATCGAGAGGCTCGAGGTGTTGCACGCCAGAATCGTGTGTTCCGGGCAGATCTCGTCCAGGTGGCGTAGGATTCCTCTCTTTATGTCACAATCCTCCCGGGCAGACTCTACGACGAAATCACAGCGGGCGTGCTCGACCACATGGGTTGTCCGCGTAATGCGAGCGAGGATCTCGGGCCTGTCCTCGGTCCGCACCTGTCCGCTTTTGATCTGGCGATCCAGATCAAGGGTCGTCGCAGCCAACGAACGATCAAGGATGTCTTCATCGATGTCGGACAAGATGACATCATATCCTGCCACCGCCGCCACGTGGGCGATTCCACTTCCCATCTGACCCGCACCCACGACACCGATTGTCCGGACCGGCGGGGTGTGATCCTTCATTGCTTTTCGGTCTCTTTGAATCGCGACCAGGTCAGATTACGGTGTCGAGTTTGGTGATGAGGTCAGCCTTGCTCACATTTCCGATGAGTCGATCGACGACTTCTCCGCCCTTGAAAATCAACAGAGTCGGAATCGCCCGAATATCGTATTTCAAAGCTATGTCGCGGTTGGAATCCACATCGACCTTGCCGACCACTGCGCGGCCGTCATAATCATCGGCGATCTGCTCGACGGTCGGACCGATCATCAGACATGGGCCGCACCACGCCGCCCAAAAATCCAACAAAACCGGAACCTCTGCCTGAAGAACGGTTTCGTCAAAGTTCGCATCTGAAATCTCGATTGTCTTGCCTGCCATATATTAGATCCTCTTTCTGAAATTAGAGCGTCACTTTTTCGGCGCCGGCACATGGTACTACAAAGCTGCGGGCTCCGGGAACTCTTCCAGCATCCTTTGTGCCGCCTGTTCACCGTAGATCACGGCATAGTTCTGACCTCTGTCTTCTGGGTAAATCTGCGCCATACAACAGAGAAAAAGCCCATCGACGGGAGTTTGCGTGGCCGGGATCCGCTTTCGGTATCCCAGGGTGACAACGGGTTGGGCGTACTCGGCTCTGAAGTGATGGATCTTCCGAATCCAAGACTTTCGGAAATTCCGGTTGACTCGCTTCAGTCCGGGGAGATATGCCTCCATGACCTCGGACTTGGGGGCGCGAAAGAGCGGATGGTCCGGAAACAAATAGTTGGAGATATACACCAGGTGTGTGCCGCCGTATCGGCTTCGGTCGATGTAGTTCGAGTGTTCGATCAGGCCTCCGAAGGGAAGGGACGAATCGGCGATATTGAGCCAATAATAGGGTGTAAGAGAGTGGTCCAACTCGAGAAGAGTACAAATGGCGCCGGTTGCTCTGAGGGTCTGGAGATTACTTCGGTCTGCAGCCTCGAGGAGGTGGCCGGCAATCTCGAGATAGTCGGGGACCGGAACGGCGGCAAGCACTTTTCCAACAGTTGTCTTTCCCCCGGCCGTTGTCACCGTAAAGCTACCGTCGGGTTGGCGGTCGAGTCGCCGAACGGGGTCTTGTAGGTTGATCTCGCCCCCGAGTTCTCGGATGCGGTCGGTCAGTCGATCGACAAGGACCGCAAATGATCCCTTCATGTAGCCCAGTCGTTCACCCATGCCCGAGACAGAGCGGGAACGGCCTCGAAGGGAGAGTTTTCGCCACAGCCAGACCATCGCGACATCCTCCGCCATTTCGGCGAATTTCTGGTAGAGGAGGGGGCCCCAGATAATCTTCCAAGCCTGCTCGCCCTGATGGCGACGAATCCACTCGGCGGCGGTGATCTGTTCAAACTCGGTAGGATCCTGGGTCCGTTGCAGGCGAAGCGTGCTGAGAACGAAGCGAAGCTTGTCTGGCCAAGGTAGGGGGTGAAATTTCAACAATGAGAGAGGGGTGCCGAAATCCCACATGCGGTCGGCGGTGAAAATGCCCATACGAGACGGGAGCCATTCAATCCTGTTCGCGAGCCCCAATTCTGTGGCAAGGTCGATGTAGGCAGTGTCGGTTGTAAAGAGGTGGTGATAAAAGGCCTCGATTGGCTCGTCCGCAATTCTGAGAGTTCGAGCCAGCCCGCCTGGTTTTGAATGGCGCTCGAACACAAGCGGGCAGATACCTGCCTGCGCTAGACGGAGTGCGGCTGTGAGGCCTGATAGCCCCGCGCCGATGACTACGACATCTTTCATTAAGAACCTGAGACCCGGGTCTCAGAAAATGACGTTTTCGACGTAAAATTTCTCCGGAGAAATCTTGTTTGATGTTAGCCGGTCAGCGTCTTCCTGGCTGAAGCGGAAGGTGCCGGCAGTCCTTCCTGAGGTCTCGATCATCCTCAGTTCCACCGCGACTGGAGCCAGGTCGGGATGGAGTTTTGCAATCAGCGTGAACGCCTCGGCGACCGTTTTCAAAGCGTGGAAAACCTCACGTTGGGTATCGGTTACGGCTTGAACGAAGAAATATTCGGGACGCGTTCCGGCGCTCGTTCGGTAGAGGTAGAGGTTTTTCTTGTCGAGGATTTCGGTAAAAGCCATGTCAACCCGTTGTTCTCGATAGCCATAGCCCTGAAGTTTGATTCCTGGTGTCGGAGTTGGGGATGGTTCTACGTTGACGCCGAGATCCGAGGGGGTTGCGTCTCCGGAGAGAGTGGCATAATTTCCCAGAGATTGGCGGGGCGTTGGGGTCGGTTTGCGCTTCCGACCCTGCTCGAGTTCTTCGATGACATAGGCATCCCCCAGCCCAAGCTTGTTGTATCGCTCAGTCTCCACAAGGTCAATCTGATCAAGGGGGTACGACGTGACCTGACCTGTCACCAGCGTCAGAATGGCGAGCTTGCCGTCAATACTGAGAGGCTCTTTGCAGCGAATTCGTTCACCGCCCTTCAGAAACACGACATAACCGTCGGCGATGGCATTTACCGCCAAACCCAGCGCCACAACCGCGCAAAGAACAACCACGAAACGTCTCATGTCTCACCCCCAGGCTCAATGCGATTATAACCGAAAGTAGGAGAGTATTCCGGTCGAGCCCGTCCACCGCGGACTGCGTCCGCTTTCGGCAAGAAGAGAAACTCTTTCGGATATCGCCCGACCTTCCACGCTTCTCCTTCAAGACCAACGACTCCATCCCTGGTTTTCGATTTTTGGCTCGGATTCAAATATGCTTCCGCAAAGGGAGTTACAGAACGTTTCCTCAATTTTCCTGCTCAATAAGACAGGCTTCCGACCCAGGAATAGCACAGTGTATTGTGTCTTGCAGCCGGAGGCTGGTGAGAAACCAGGCTGGGCCTGAGCTTGACCTGAAAGGCCGTATTCCCTAGACTTCCGCTCCTATGTTGGAGAGTCTCCAAGAACGGCTTGCCCGCGTAACCAAGACCCTTCGCGGCGAAGGGCACCTCACCGAGTTCCACATTGATGCGGCACTGCGGGAGATTCGCACTGCTCTGCTCGGAGCGGATGTCAGCGTGGATGTCGTGGCTCGGTTTATCGAGCGGGTACGTCGGCAAGCCCTTGGCGAAGAGGTCCTCTCGTCCGTAACTCCCGCTCAGATGGTGACCAGAATCGTTCACGAAGAGCTGAGGATGCTCCTGGGCGAAAAGACCGTTGATCTGGATTTCAAGGGCTACCCGGCGGTCGTGATGATGGTTGGTCTGCAGGGCTCCGGTAAGACCACAAATGCCGCCAAGATGGCGTGTTGGATTAAGGAGAAGAAGGGGCTTTTCCCCCTTCTGGTTCCTGCTGACACTTCGAGGCCCGCTGCGCGTGAACAGTTGTTGATTCTGGGGGAGCAGGCCGGAATTCCGACAATTGACTCGCGTGACATGGACGACCCGGAGGAGATCGCTCGCAAGGCCCTTCGGGAGGCCTCAATCAAGGGCTACCAGGTCCTGATCTTCGACACAGCCGGTCGACTCCACATCGACGATGAGCTGATGGGTCAGTTACAGCGTCTCAAGGGGATACTGAAACCCAAGCACATCCTCTTTGTCGCGGACGCCATGACCGGCCAGGATGCGGTCCGCTCGGCCAAGGCGTTTCACGAGCAGTTGGATATCACCGGCGTCGTTCTGACCAAGCTGGATGGTGACGCCCGTGGTGGTGCGGCGCTGTCGGTCTCGGAAGTTGTTGGTCGTCCGATCGTCTTCGCCGGAATCGGAGAGCGTTTGGGGGATCTTGAACAGTTTCACCCGGATCGAATGGCCGGGAGAATTCTCGGGATGGGCGATGTTCTCACGTTGGTGGAGAAGGCCCAGAATGCCGTTGACGAGAGCAAAGCCAAGCGTCTTGAGGCAAAGATGCGGAAAAACCGCTTCGACCTCGAAGATTTGCGGGACCAGCTCTCGAGCCTGAAGAAGATGGGGCCGCTGAAGCAGGTCATGGAAATGATGCCGGGCATGGACAAGATGATGCCCACCGGCGGCGTCAATGAAGCGCAGGAACGTCAGTTGAGGCGTATGGAGGCGTGCATTGATTCCATGACTCCTCGGGAGCGCCGACATCCCCAGATCCTGAATGGTTCCCGCAAAAAGCGGGTTGCCAAAGGGTCCGGGACGTCGGTCGAGGAGATCAATCGCCTCTTGCGGCAATACGGTCAAATGCGTAAGCTGATGAAACGTCTGGGGAAGGCCGACCCCAGGCAGCTGAAACGACAATTGGGAATCGGCTGATAATTCAGAGAACGAGCGTTGGTAAACAGCGCTGAGAAATGACGAGAACTTCATGAGAGCCGTTCCCTCAGGGGATCGCGCAAGGAGGAAAGAGCAATGTTGATGATTCGACTTCGACGTGGAGGTGTCAAGAAACACCCCATGTACCGTGTGGTGGTTTCCGATTCACGGAAGCGACCAACCTCAAGATATCTTGACCAGGTTGGGGTTTACAATCCCAATATCGAACCGCCTGAAATTCGGATCGACCTCGAAAAGGTTGATGAGTGGACCGCCAAGGGCGCTGGTGTGTCGGAGACAGTGAAGACACTGATTTCACAGGCCCGCAAGCAGGGATAATTCCCTTCTGAGCGAAACCACAAGCAGGCTTCAGACAAATAACATTTGGCCTCGAAAGGAGTTCCCCTTGAGTGCGATGAAGGACTTACTGGTAGAGATCACAATACGTAAGTCATTCCGGTTATCCAGGTGGACAAAAATTTATTACCCCTGAAGCATTATTAGCAAAAAAACCTATTGCAGTAGTTGAAAAAGCTGTAAAAGGAATGTTGCCA
>JAIOSJ010000336.1 GCA_021107705.1 Thermoanaerobaculales bacterium
GAAAGCTTTCTTTTCAGCTGTTCAAACGCAAGTTGAAGGGCGCCCTGGCCCTGTGGGTCCAGGCCGGTGACGACCATCTGAAATCTGCCGCGGGCAGGGTAGATCGTCAAGGATCCCACCGCCAAAACCGCCAGTCCGTCTTCCAAGTCAAATGGCAGCCGACGGGCTGCCGAAGCCCACATCACACAGTCCATCTGAGCGGCCTCGTCCTTCAGGGAGAAATAGAGATGACCGCGCCCAGATCGGCTTACGTTGGTCACCTCCCCCTCCACCCGCAGGCCGGAGAAGCCCTGTTCCAGAAGAGAACCCACCTCCTTCAGGAGATCTCCGACCGACCACACAGTCTCCCTCATGTCAGAGCACACTCGGAGATCGGTCGGCGACCGACGGTGCGAGATCTACTTCGCGGCAGCCTGGACCTCCTCGAGGGTCAACGCTTCATCCACCAGCATCACCGGAATATCGGAGACGACAGGGTAAACCCGGCCTTCAGGAGAGGCCAGGCCAACCTCGACCACCGGCTCTTCGTCTTTGAACTGCTCACGATAGTGTTCGACCAGACGATCGCAGATCGACTGGGGAAGTTCAATGACCTCGAGGGGTGTTTTCGCGACCGGACAAACCAAGATCTCCAGCAATTTGGGGTCCACACTCATGATGTTCTCCCTCCGCCGGCCATTCTACCCGGTTCCAGGTTCCCAGGTTGCGAAGCCACAACCAAAGGTGGAACGGCACGCATCTTTGGTGCACGCGGGGTGATGACCAATAAGGATCCATGAAGCCAGGAAAAAGAGGTTCTTTCTTTTTTTCCCTTCCTGTTTTCATGGAGTCCTTGGCCATCCTCTTTTTTCGACCTCAGAAACAAAAAGCCCCGCCTGACGGCGAGGCTTTTTGGGTTGAGGCTTGAAAATATCAGCCTGTCGGTTTGGACTTGTCTTCATCCTCACCAAGGTCTCGCCGAACCTTTTGCAGATGTTCCTGCAACAGGTTATCGGTCTCGGCGCGGGCTTCTTCGAGATGCCCGGGATGCTCGTGCTTGTACATCTCTTCCGACATGGTTCCGTTGATCCAGGCAGGGTTCATCGGATAGACCTCAGGGTTGAACATCACGCCGTACATATGCCAGATGAGGATCGCCAGACTGGCCAGCCAGGCTTCCCAGAAATGAACCATTACCGCGACGTCGAATACCTCACGACCGAAGAAGGCACTGAAGAAGTTGTCGAACCACAGGAGAACCCCTGTGGCGGCCATGACGATCGTTCCCCAGATCAGGGCCCAGTACTCGGCCTTCTCTGCGTAGTTGAACCGTTGTGTACAACCCCTGGAATCACCCTTGCCGATGAAATTCAACATCTTGTTGACCAAAAAGTGAAGATCGGTCCACGTCGGCAACATGTCCTTGACGAACTTCCGGCCGCGAGCGGTGAAGCAGTAGAAGAGGTGCCAGAAAGAGCCGATCGTCATGATGACGGCGGCAATACGGTGGATCGTGCCACGCATGGCAAAGCCACCCTCCCATCCGAAGAAGAACTTGGCCATGAAACTCTGGTGGTAGGTCAGGGAAAAGCCGGAGATCACCAGGGCGATGAAGCTAACCATCAAAATCGTGTGCTGCCAGACTTCGTCCATGCGCATGCGACGCACCCGCGGCCTGCGCGCCATCATCGCGCGAATTCGGCTGATGTAATCCAAGGCGTTGTGAAGGAACATCCCGCCGATGACGACAATGATCAACAGAATGTAGAGCTTCTGCACCCACTCGGCGATCGGCGCCCGCTTCGGTACATCGCCGACGCCATGGATCGGACTCTGGGCGATTGTGTCGGTGATCTTGGGGTGACACTCTCCGCAGGTCTGTTTCAGGTTGGCGGTATTGACCGAGGACGCGGGATCCGAACTGGGCAGGATGCGGTGGGCCCCATGACACGATGCACAGTTGGCGACACTTGAGTCTCCCGCGCTGGATTTCAGACCGTGGTAGGTGTCGATGAAGTACGCCTTCCGAGCGCCCTCCATGCCATACCTCTCGTTGAGGACCATCGCGTTGTGGCAACGGGCGCAGGTCTCTTCAGCGACCTCGGCCTTGGACACCGGAGAATTGGGGTCACTGGGCGAAAGAATGCCGTGCTCGCCATGGCAATCGGTGCAGACCGGCGATCCGGCCACGCCACTCTTGACCAACATGCCATGGATACCATCCCAGTAATCCTGCTCGATTGCCTTATGGCACTGACCGCAGGTCACCGGAATGTTCTCGTGGGAGATCGCACTCTCAGGATAGTTGGGCGCCAGGATCTTGTGGGCCGAGCCGGCGACGCCGTGGCAATCGACGCAGTCGGCCGCAGAGTAGGCCCCGCCGGTACCGACCTTGCCGTGAACGCTGGCTTCGTACATCGCCAGCGGATGGTCGTAAAGCGTCTCGTACTTGGTCGTAATGTCCAGATTCTCGTGGCAAGCCCCGCACGTCTCGTTCAAATTGGTCGGATGGACCAGTGAGCGGGCAGCGGTGGACGGCAGGATGTCATGGGAGCCGTGGCAGTCCGAACAATGCGGGATATCCTCACAGGTTCCGATCGCCGCACGACCATGGGCCTGATACTGTTCCGAAGCGTCTTCATGACAGGTTCGGCAACCTTCGCACCCGACGTAGAAAGGTTCATCCATTTCCTTGTGGGGGATCGTGTCCTTGAACTGGTGACAGTCCAGGCATTCCATGCCATCGTGAACCGAGTGGCTCAGATCATCGTCGAAGGACGAACCGTGTTCACTCGCCTCGTGGCAGTCGCCGCACATTGAGGAGTCGATCGGTTCATAGTCCTCGTCCGCCGCTGCGTAAGGCGACACGGCCAGAAGCATCACCGGGATAACCAACGCCACCGCCAGAATCATGACCCGCGTACGGGTGAACCGCTTCAGACTTTCAAGAGCAGGTGACACAGTCATGACAAACCCTCCGACGGCCATTGTCCGTATTTCCATATGCATGTCAAGTGATAAATCTTTTGTTTTCACAGTTTCGATAGTTGAATGAATATTCAAGTTAAAAATTCAACACTGTACCGTTGAATTACTCAACAGCTAAGTCAGTGGTCGCAACCGACAATTGGCTGACCCCAGTTACCTATCTTCCCCCTTCATCCTTCATCCTTCACCCTTCATCCCTCATCCCCCTTCATCCTTCATCCTTCTTCTCCCCCTCCCTTTCTTCAGCCCATTCCACTCGATACGCTTCGGACAGAAATCGAACGCGGCGAATATAGGTGTAGGTCTCGAAGATCGGCACCTTTTCGGTAAAGACCCGAGGATTCGGCCAGATCCTCCACCAGCGTTTCACCCTCGATTCCCCGGCGTTGTAGGCGGCCAAGGCCGGTTCCACCGCACCGAAGGTTGAAATCAAGCCGGCGAGCTCTCTCGCTCCCAGACGAAGATTGACCACGGGGTCCCGGAGATCAGGGCTCTTCCCGAAACCCAAAGCGATGGAATGTCCGCGGGCCGTTGTGCGCATCAACTGAACCAGCCCGACGGCCCCTGCCGGTGACCGAGCTTGGGCATTGAAGATACTCTCCTGGCGGGCAAGCCCGGCCAAAAGCCACGGCTCAATTCCGGCCTCATCAGCCGCGTCCAGGACTTCCTGCGTCCACTTCAGTGGAAGATACGCACGAACGGCATCCTCAGGCACACGTGTCATGCTGACACTCCCAAGGTCGGGAAAAGCCCGTCGAAGCCACCGAATTCCGAGGTCCTCCCGGCCTCGACCGTGCTCGAAGGCAGCCGCACTGACCGCCTCGGCGGGGCGAACACCTCGCCCCCAGCGCAGGCGCCTCCACTCGACCGACGCCAGTCCTTCCTCCCTCAGCTCAATGAGGCGACTGACCGTAGGGGGTGGATCCGCTCGCACGGTCGAACCGACCGACCAGGGTGGATTTTCGGGCGGCGATTGCCCGAGATCCTGATGCGCCCAGATGGCGTACAGATCGGCAAAAGGCGCTGCCGCGAGCTGGACTGAGACCCGCCTTCTCGAAGCCGTCGATCCGCCGGCATTCCAGTATTCCAGACAGCGAGCGTCGTTGGGCAGTGAATCCATAAGAAGACCGACCTCAGCCTCGTTGCCACCTTGTTGGGCAAGGGCGACTCCCAGGCGACGACCCAACCAAGAACGGAGCGATCCATCCCAACCCTCGTGAGCCAGATTTCGCCAAGCCCTGATGCCGAGATCCAGACGACCCGTCTCGGTTGCGCACTCCAACTCCAACTCGTAGGCGCGAATCCGGTCTTCAGTCCCTTGGGTTCTCGCTCTCTCCGCGGCGATCAGGCACTGATCGAAGGCCCTTCGGGCGCCCGCAGATGGAAATCGAGCCCATCCGCGAGTCCGCCACGCCTCAGCGTGCACCAAGGCTTCATCACCGGAAGTCCTCGTCAGCTGAGGCAGGACCGAGAGAGCTCGTGAGGTTGAACCGGAGGCCAGTTCAGAACGAGCCAGCTCCAATCGGCGGGTCTTTCCCAAATCCCCCTGAGCCCTCAGCCGCCGCAAATCCTCTGCCGCTCGCCGCGGATGACCGACTCTGCGCCACGCAACCGCCCGTTGGATCTTCTCCTCCGTTGTGAGAACCGCGAATACCTCATTTTCCAGCCCAGGCGCCTCAGCTCGCAAGACGGAGGGCGCATTTATGGCGAGGCGCCGGGCCGCTCCAATCCGAACGGCCCTTTCGGCAGGCCACTCAAGACGCACCGTGTCTGCCGCCGTCTGACGTTCTGAGGCGACCTCCCGAAGAACATCGAATGCCTTTCCGAAATCCTCTCCCTGCAGCAGGACTCGAGCGAGAGCGATTCTCGCCTGATCGGCCAAATCGGGCGGCGGATGTTGGGCCAAGAAATCACGCCAATCTTGGACAGCGGCCCCTCCGTCCTCAAGACATTTCAGCCATACATCAAGGCGAATACTCTCGAGATCAGGTCCCGGTCCAGCGTCCCGCAGGAAATCGGCCGCCGCCAGGGGATCCTCTCGCCGAAGGGCGATGCCCCTGTCAAGGGCTGCGTCACGATTGAACCGGCTCTCTTCTTGAGTCGACTCCGGGGAGTGCTGAGCACATGCAGCGATGCACAGACTCGCCACGACTAGGAGGGTGTAGGGCATTGACGGCGGATGGATTTCGGAGGGTCGTGAAGTGCCAATTGAGGCGCATTCGAGACGCAGTACTCCCTGTACGGGCCGAGGATTCAACGAAAAAGGGCCTTCACAACACCCGAAAGGCACCGTTGATTCAATGCCCTACACGCTCTTAGGAGACGCTTCACATCTCGATGGCGTCCGCGTCACCCTCAGCCAGGATCCGAATGAGTTCCTCCTGAAAGTAGTCAGTCACCTGACGCACGTCCTCAGAGATCCGCTTCTCATACATTTCACGGCTGCGGTCGATGTCTTCCTTGAGCCTCTGGTAGAGATCCTTGGCAGCCCGCCCTCTCTCCACCTCTTCCTCGTTGTAGAGCTTGATCTCCGAGATCAAAAGACGGGCGAAACGGCGCGCCTCCTCATGATGCGTCTCTTGTTCGGCCGACAACCCTGAATCCGGTTCTTGATCGACCTCAACTTCCAGAGGCGGTGGCGGCACAACCGGTCCGACCGGCGGGGGCGTCTCGCTCGGGGCTTCTTCTTCCACGATGGGCGCCGGCGCCTCCGCGGGAATCGGTTCCTCGACCGGGATGTCCGGCGGCGGCTGAACGAGATCCGGTGTGATCTCGACCCTCATCGTTGCCGAAGGATCAACCTCCGGCTCTTCGATTTCAGGTTCGACATCCACACTCACCGGAGGTGGTTCATCGGCCGCCCCGACATCGATCCCCACCTCAATTTCCGCTTCGGGCTGAACCTCCACCTCCTCGGCGCCGGCTTCAGCGGCTTCTTCGGAACTCGGGGCCATATATTCTTCTGCCGGCTCTTCTTCCCCTTCGTCAGGTACGCCCTCCTCGATGACGGCGATCGGCTCTTCAACGACAGGCATCTCAGTGCCTAAAGCTTCCAGTACCACCGGCTCGGCCAACATCGGCGACGGAACTGTCTGTCGAACGCTCAGAGTGTCAATCATCCAACAGGCGACGGCCACAAGACCTTGGGCGACATCCGGGGCCCACGAGCCTTCCCCGGCGTTATCCACGTAAACACATCCCATGAGATTTCCGCGCAGAACCACGGGTATCAGGAGAGCATTTTCTGCAGGGGCCTCGTTACCGAGCCAGCCGCCAAACACCAAATCCTCGAGAGAATTGAACATCACCGGCGCCTCATCCGCCACAAGACGAGACAACGCGGGACTTTCAGCCACCCCGCAGCGCCAATCGCGCAGCCCCTCACCATCGCTGAACCCGACGCCGCTCCACGCACTAGCCTGGAAATCACGGATGACCAGAATTACCGCCCGAGTCACACAGTCGCAGAGGGCCGGCAACAGGTGCCGAAGCAGCTCCGACTGGGACCGAGCTGAATCGAGACCACGAAGGAGTTCCAGCGAGGGGCCTCCGCCGCTTCCCTCTCCAACTTCGAGGCGCCGCTCAAGCTCTTGAATCCGTTCGGCGAGCCTGTCCTTTTCCTCCGCCACCCCGGCGACCTTTCCACGGTATTCCTCAAGAGCCACCTTGAGGTCATCAGCCGGAAAAAAGTCACCTGTCTGTTCGGAGACAGTCTCCTTGATTTCGGCTGTCGCTTCCTCTACCAATCTGCCGAGTCTCTCGGCGATCGATTCCAAAGTGCCCGAAACCGCATCTTTCCCGTGTTCCTGGGCCTGTTTCAGCTGCTCGAGAATTGTGTCGAACGAATCCATGGTGCCTCCGAGTCGATTAGACCATTATCGCCGCGTATTAACCGCCCAGTCAAGAATGACATAATCTTAGCCCACATTTCTCACCAGTGTATCTGCTACGGACTGCGCATGGCAGCCATCTGTCGTGCTTCTCGCAAATCGTTCTCCTCGACGAGAGTGCAACTACGACTGCGTCGCCCACTTTCCGAAAAACCTGACCTCGGAGCCGGAGGCGGAGAGACGCAAGCCGCAAAGCGGTGCCAGCGAACATCTAACTACCCTTCGCAGCCCTCGCGACGAAACCCGGTGAGAAGTGCGGGTTAGAAGCCCGGCCGAAAGCCCCGATGCGTCCCGCCGATGGGTCTTGCCTGGTGAGTTCAAGGATCGAGATCGTGAAAATTCCCACATGAACATTGTAACGATCCCTCATTTCTGCTAGTTTTCCCTCGGAGGAGGAGTCATCATGAAGACAAAATTTCTGCCCTTGTTTCTTATCTTCATCGTCGCCATCGGGGCGATCGTCGGGTGCAAAGGAGGTCCCTCCGAAGAGGAACTCGCCCTTTCCCAGGCCCAAGAACAATTTACAGCCGTGAAAGAAGGTAACAATCAACTGCAGCAGCTCCGCACCGACCTCGCAGCAGCCGAAGCCACAATTGCGGAAATCGAAGCCATCGAAGAACGCAAACGTACAGACGAGCAGAAAGCCCAACTCGAAGAGGTTTCCGGCCAATTGGAAGGCCTCCAAGGATCTGTGGAAGAGATCTACGAAGGACTCCAGGTGCAGCTTGCCGACTTCCTTACCGTAGCCCTCAATAATTTCCCGTCCGCACCGGAGACCGCCGAGGCACTTCAGATTTACGCCATTGAGGCCATTGGAGTGGCTGAGGACATCGTTGCCAAGTCCGGAGATTACAAGAAGGCCACGGACCATCTCATGGGCGCCAAGGGTTATTACGAGGCAATCGGACTCGAGCCCTACCAGGACCTCACGGACAAGATCGCGTATTTCGAAGACTGGCGGCTCGTCACCGAGGAACGTTTCGGCCAGCTGAAAAAGGGCATGACCAAAGATGAGGTCAAGGCCGCGATCGGTGTTCCCTATTACGGCAACATCCAGGAAGATACCAAGAAAGGCGTCGAATCCTGGTTGTACAAGAAGGATGGGGGCGGAGCGGCTGCCGTCTATTTCAAGACCAAGACCGCCAAGGTCTACGACTGGAACTTTGACGCCGTGAAGATCAAGGTCGTCACAGACTGAAGATACCGGCATCCTGTGTTTTCGAGGCGCCGGAAGGCGCCCCGATTTTCTTGCTGCAGACAGCCGGAAAAAATCCTAATGAGATCCTTTCGTCATCCTTGCCGGATTGACGACGGTTTGCTTTTCCGCTATCCTTCTCTTTCCTGCGCCGGGTGCAATTGCGCTCAAACTTCGCAGAGGAGGGGGTGAAGCCCATGCCAACAGGTGTCGTCGTACGCGACAACGAGTCCTTCGAACAGGCCCTGCGCCGTTTCAAACGAAAATGTGAAAAGGCAGGCATCCTCTCCGAGGTGAAACGGAGACGTTTCTATGAAAAGCCCTCCGAGCTGAAAAAACGCCAGCTCGCGCAGGCACGCAAGAAAATGCTCAGGAAGGCGGCCAAACAACGCCGAGCGGGTCTTCTGTAGAATTTCTTGGGTCGAAATGAGTTCATTCTCCGCTCAAGAGCTTGATTTCGACACTGTTCTGAAACTCGTGGCGGCCCATGCGCAAACGCGCGTGGGCCGCCTTTTTGTGACTCGAGCCGCACATGAGGCCAATCGCCGGGCTGCTGCCGGACACGCTCTCGACACCCGGGAACTCAGCGAGTTGATCGAGGACGGCAATCGCATCGCCTTGAGCGGTGTGGACGATGCCGTTGAATGGCTCAATCCGGCCTCTCCAATGCCCACCGAACCGGCCGATCTCCTCGTCCTCATCGCCTTGGCCCGGCGCATCGCTGCAGTCCGTCGGCGTCTTCTCTCCGCTCCAGAGCACCTCGGCGCTCTCAGAAACCGGGGTGAAGAACTGCCCGACACCGCCGAACTGGTGGCGTGGGCCGCTCCGAAACTTGGGCGAGACGGCAAGGTTCCGGATGACGCGTCGCCGGAGCTCTCCCGCCTGCGCCGTAAGATCGGTCGAACCAGGAACCATCTCCTTGGCGAATTGGAGGCCGTGCGGCGGAGCCACAAGGGAATCGTCACCGATGCGCCCCCGACCCTGCGCCGCGACCGCTACTGCCTGCCGGTGAACGCTTCTGCACGGTCACAGATGAAGGGCCTGGTGCTCGACAGTTCGGGAAGCGGCGCCACCACCTACATGGAACCCTTCACGATCGTCGAATTCAACAATGACCTCGCCGAAGCGACCGCAGGTGAACGGGACGAAATCCGACGCATTCTCAATGAGATTGCCACAGCTTTCATGAGTGTTCGCGCCGACCTTGCCGACGCCTTCGAGATTCTGGGACAGATCGACGCCATCCAGGCGCGCGTGCTTTTCGGCCGACGAGTTGAAGGCCAAATGATAGAACCCGGGATCGGGGAACAACTCATTCTTTACGGTGCGCGCCATCCTCTGCTTGACGAGAGGCTTCACGAGCTGCGTCGCCAGGTTCTCGGCGAAGCCGAAGGGCGCAGCAGCGCACACTCGGTCACACCGCTCGACTTCCGCCTGCCTGACGAAACGCAGACTCTCGTCATCTCCGGCCCCAACGCCGGTGGCAAGACCGTCGTGCTGAAGACCCTCGGCCTGATGGTTCTCATGTGCTACAACGGCATACCGCTGCCGGTGAGCGAGGGATCGACCGTACCGTGGTTCGAACACCTCTGGTGCCGCATCGGCGACGACCAAGACGTTTCGGCCGACCTGTCCACCTTTTCCGGCGCCATGTCGGCTACCGCCCAGCTTCTCGAAGAAGCCGGTCCTCGATCCCTGGTGATTTACGACGAATTGGGCGCCGGAACCGACCCCCTCGAAGGAGCTGCCCTCGGCTGTGCCCTTTTGGAGGAACTCACCAATCGCGGATGCCGCACGGTGGCAACAACCCATCTCGCGGCGATCGCGATGTCGGCTGCGGCCTCCAAGGCCATGGAAAATGCCGCGATGGAGTTTGACGAGGACCACAACCGGCCTACCTACACCCTCAGAATGGGCCGGCCCGGTCGCTCCCGAGGCCTCGAAATCGCCTCGACAATGGGCGTTTTCCCAGGCGTCATCGAACACGCGCGAGACCTGCTCGGAGGCCAACACCTCGAACTCGAACGGTGGCTCGAACGCTTGGAGAACCTCGAGACCGAAGTCCTGAGGGAGAAGGAAGAGGCCGCCCGCGAACATCGTCGCTCTATGGCTGAACGGCGCCGGGCCGAGATGGAACAAGAGAAGTTCGAGAAGCTCCGCGACGCCTTGCCGGGCGAACTCGAAAAGGAAAGGGACCGTCTCCGGCAGCGAGCCAAGAAACGCCTCGACCGAGCCCTTCAAGAATTGGAAGCCGCCACCAAAGACCGAGAACACCTCGGAAAAAGGGCGCGGCAGCGTGTGCGGGAGAAGGCTCTCGATCTCAGGTCGGAGAGCGAGACCACACCCGAAGGAAACACGCCGACGGCTCTTGAGCCCGGACTCTCCGTCCGTCTGAATTCTCTGGGTTCAGTCGGGGTCCTGCAACAAACTCGCGGTTCTCAGGCCAAGGTGGCCGTTCAGGGGAAGAGCCTTTGGGTTTCCGTGACCGATCTCGAGGTCGTGAAGAAAGCCGGGCCCGCTCAGAAAATGGATGGCGTTCACGTTGACGTTGACGAAGGCCCACCTCAAGAACTCATCCTTCTCGGCCTGGATGGCGAAGAGGCCCGGGAACAGGTCGAGCGCTATCTCGACCGGGCGCACGCAGGTGGAGTCGGGTTCGTACGCATCGTGCACGGCCACGGAACCGGGACCCTGCGGCGAATCGTCTCTGAGATCCTTCGCAGCCATCCTGCAGTGGGGTCCTTTGCCCACCCGCCGCAAAACCGAGGTGGAACGGGTGCGACCGAGGTCACACTGGAAAGTTGAGGGTCTAAGGGGTTAAAGGATCCACCCGGCGGAGCCGGAACCAAAATGCAACAGGCCGGCCCGCCGGATAGAAGTCCCAGGTTGCAGGTACCAGGTTTCAGGAAACACAACGCGCTGGACCCTGAGACCTGAGGTTTTGCCTCGCCTTTCGAAGTTGTTGGAGTGGGAGTTGCTATACGTTTGAACTCTTGAACTATTAAACTCTTGTACCCCACCGTTCTGACTGAACCCGCTACTATGCCCTTATGAGTAATTTCGACCTCGGACCCGATGTGATTTCCCGCGTCCGCGACGCCACGGATGCCGTCGAGGTCATTTCCGAACACGTTCGACTGAGGCGACGAGGACGCACCTGGGAGGGTCTGTGTCCCTTCCATGAAGAAAAGACCCCTTCCTTTTCGGTCGATCCCGAAAAGGGTCTCTACTACTGTTTTGGGTGCCACGCCGGGGGTGACGTCTTTAAATTTCTCATGGAACGAGAAAACCTCAGCTTCCCCGAAGCGGTTGAGCAACTCGCACGGCGCTTCGGCGTGCCGCTACCCGCCGCCGGCCCGGAAGCGAGACGCCGACGAACCGAGAACGAACGCCAACAATCTCTGCTCGAGGAGGCGCAACACTGGTTCGTCGAACAGCTTATGGAGGCCGACGGCGCTCCGGCCCGAAGGGAGCTTGAGCGGCGGGGATTCCCGGCTTCATCGTGGCGGGATGTGGGTTTCGGCTGGGCGCCGGACGACTGGCGACAACTCCTCGAACACCTGCGCCGAAGACACCCGGAAGGCGTTCTCGTCAAGGCCGGTCTTGCGATCCAGCCTGATGCCGGGAAGCCACCGTATGATCGCTTCCGCAATCGGCTCATGTTTCCAATCCGTGCACGGGACGGCCGGCTGGTGGCCTTCGGAGGCCGGATCCTCGGCGATGGCGAACCCAAATATCTCAACAGTCCCGAAGGTGATCTTTTCCACAAGAGGTCAACTCTGTTCAACCTCGATCGAGCGCGAAGAGAGGTGGCATCAAAAGGCAAAGTTATCGTCGTTGAAGGGTATTTCGACTGTCTGACTCTTCAACGCGTCGGCGTCGGCAACGTGGTTGCCACCCTCGGCACCGCTCTGACCTCGGAACACGCCCGAATCCTGCGCCGGCTCCTGGGCACTGACGGAAGAGTCCTGCTGTGTTATGACGCAGATTCCGCGGGGAGGAGGGCCGCTGGTGTCGGGGTCGGGGTTCTTCTCCAAGCCGGCGTCGACGTCGCCATCATTGACTTACAGGGGGGCAAGGACCCCGACGATATCGTTCGCGACAAAGGAGTCGATGCCTTCATGGAGATGGCCGCCCATCCTGTCGGGATTCTCGATTTCCTACTCGAGGATCTGCCACCGAACCCTGCCGACAGGCGACGAGCCGGTCTCGCTTTTTCCGCCCTCGTGTGCGCAGCTTCAGACCCGGCCATTCGCCAAAATCTGATCGAGGAACTGGCCAGACGGCTGAACCTGCGCCCACGGGAAATCGAAGCGCAGGGACGAGAGCCCAGGCGGCGGGATGCCCCCACCGCTTCCGCGACTATCCAACCACGGCCGACAACAGCTCCTGGAGAAAGGGACCTGGCACGAATTCTCCTTTTGGGCACTCCCTCAGCCGGCGAGCGCGCGGTGAAAGAAATCCGGCCTGAACTGGTCGATGACCCAAGAGTACGAGAGCTTTTGCAGATGGCTGCGGCCGGAAGTCTCGGCGAAAAGCTGTTGAGCTGGGTGATGACCGAAAGCGAGAACGAGGCGACACAAACCTTTGTCGCCGCCCTGTGCCTCGCCGGACTCCCACCCGTCACCGAGGACACGACCCGGACAACACTGGAGACCTTGGGCCGCCGTCAACGCAGGGATCAGGCCCGCGCTCTTCAGGAGGCCATCGAAAATGCCTCTCAAGAAGGGGACATGGAAAGGCTTGCCCAGCTCCAAATGGAGAAAATCGAGTTCCGGAAACAGGGGGCCTAACCCGGACAAAAATCAGCGAAAAGACTCAGATATCGGGAAAACTCCGCCAATTTCGTAGAATTCGGTCATCAGCCCTTGCCAATTCGTCCTTCAGGACCCATATTCTTCCGATGAGGATTTGGTGGCGCCTCTCCCTCGTCTCGCGGGACGGGTTCACCGTCGTCCGTGACAGACAATCCGCCGGCAGGATAGACGGAAGGAAGTCGAGCATCGCGCTGTTGCATAACCTACGGTGCGGGCATTACCCGCCGGAAGAAGCGAGAAACCCATGACCACCGTACTTCCCGATGAACGGCGCTGGAGGCCTAATTTGCAGATCGAAGAAAAGTATCCGGAGATCAACTCTCTGATTCAGACCGGCAAGGACCGCGGATATATCCTTTACGAGGAACTTTTCGAGAAACTTCCGGAGGAGGTTACCGGGATCGCGGAAGAGCTGGACGAGATCTACCAACGCCTCGGCGAGCTCAATATCGACGTGATGGAGGGCGCCACCGCTGATGGTGACTCTTCAACCGAGGCAGGCGCCGCCGCCGATAAGGAAAAAAACAAAAAAGAAGAGAAGGTCAAGCCTGTCATTCGCGCCCCCGGCGAACAGCTGGAAAAGACCAACGATCCGGTCCGCATGTATCTCCGGGAAATGGGTACCGTGCAATTGCTCGATCGGGCCGGTGAAGTGGACATCGCACAACGCATCGAGGGCGGAGAAGCCAAGGTCTTCATCGCCCTATCCAAGGAACCAGGCATTCTCGAACTCTTCCTCAGGACCAACGAGCAGGCCCGCCGTGAACGCAGAGGCGTGCGTGAGCTGCTGCAGACCGAAAGGACCGTTCTCGACGAGAAGGCCGAAGAAAGAGTCCGCTCCGGCCTCCAGCTTTTCACCAAGATCAACACGCTGGATGAAGAGTCCAAAGAACTCAAGCGGCGCCTACGAAGGTGCAAAAAGACCGGAAAACGTTTTCAGGAATTGTCGAACAAGATCGACGCGAACACCGCCGATATTGCCATTTTCGTTCGGCGAGCAGACTTTACGACCGCAACCCGTAATCGACTCCTCACCTTTTTTGGAGAGGTCGATCGGCGATTTTCCATTCCGGTGATGACGATCAACAAAGATCAGAAGACGATGCAACAGGAAAGGAACGTCGAACGGCGAAGGTTCTACTCCGAACGCATCCGACGCTACGAAGAGGAACTCAACGAGATCGAGGAAAAGTTCAACATCCCCTTCGACGACCTGAAGGCACTCTTGGCAGAGGTCCGGCGGGGTGAAGGCATTACGGACCGGGCCAAACAGGAACTCATCGTCGCCAACCTGCGTCTGGTCGTCTCCATCGCCAAGAAGTACACCAACCGAGGCTTACAATTCCTCGATCTGATCCAAGAGGGCAATATCGGCCTCATGAAGGCGGTTGACAAATTCGAATACCGGCGCGGCTACAAGTTTTCTACCTACGCCACCTGGTGGATCCGGCAGGCGATCACCCGCGCCATCGCCGACCAGGCGCGAACCATTCGCATTCCGGTCCACATGATCGAAACCATCAACAAACTCACCAGGACCACGCGAATGCTGGTTCAGGAGCTGGGCCGAGAGCCTTCTGTGGAAGAGATCGCAACCCGGATGGAACTCCCGGTTTTCAAAATTCGCAAGATCCACAAGATCTCACAAGAGCCGATTTCCCTTGAAACTCCAATCGGCGAAGAGGAAGATTCACACCTTGGCGATTTCATCGAGGACACCGGTTCGGTTTCACCGATCGAAGCCGTCATCATGCGCACTCTCAAGGATCACACCGAACAAGTCCTCAAGTCTCTGACACCGAGGGAGGAGCAGGTTCTGAAGCTCCGTTTCGGTATCGGTGACGGTACCGAGCACACCCTCGAAGAGGTCGGCCGGACCTTCAACGTCACACGTGAGCGAATTCGCCAGATCGAATACAAGGCTCTGCGAAAGCTCCGCCACCCGACTCGCGCCCAACTCCTGAAGCCGTTTTCCGACGCAAACGAGAACTAGGAGCCTATAGGGCATAGGCCGGTCCCACGATCGAGAAGTGGAGCATGATGGATGCCTCTGCCCAACAGGCTCCTAATCGGGCGAAATTCGTCGAAAATGAAGGAACGGTCTTGCTGGACTCCGTCCTGCGCGCTACCATACGCTGCGGGGCCCATAGCTCAGCGGTTAGAGCCGCCGGCTCATAACCGGTCGGTCCCAGGTTCGAATCCTGGTGGGCCCACAGAATTCGGGTGAAACAACCCGGCCGAGATTGACGGCTGATTGTTTTAATTCCGAAGATCGGCTCTTGGCGGGGGGGTTAGTGAACACACAACATCACGATCTTGTTCTCATGGTTCAACTTCAGAAGCTGTACGACACTATTGCGGAGAACCTCAATAAACGACGTCTGCCGCCCCCGGAAGTGAAAGAACTCGAAGCCGCGAACAAGCGGCGCATAATCGAACTCAACGAGTTGGAAAAGACCATCACCGCTCAGGAAGAGGAAGTTCGCGCGCTCCACAAGAGTGCGGAGGAATGGTGCCTCGAACTCGAACACTTTCAGAAGCAAAAGAGCCAGGTGACCAACGAAAGAGAGTTTACGGCGGTTATCTCTGAGATTGACTACGCAACCAAAGCGCTGGACGAAGCGACATCCAAGTATCAGGAACTTGAGAAATCGGTCCAAGACCTGCACGCCGAAATTGAAAGCCGCCGAAGCGCCCGTCCGGAAGAGGAAGAGGCCCACAAGACCATCACCAAAAACTGGGAAAAAACTAAGGCCAAGTTAAAAAGAAAGGTCCACAAGGCTGCGGTTGAGGCAAAAGCTCTGGAGGACCAGCTCCATCCGAAACACCGCGCAAGATTCTTGCGGCTGCTCTCGAGCAAGAACGGCACTGCAATATCGGCGGTTGCGGAGAATTGCTGCTCACTGTGCCACTTCAACCTTCGTCCCCACCTTCAGCAGCGAGTCAGAAGGTGTGAAGAGATCATTACCTGCGAACACTGCCACCGCATCCTCTATATGCACGACGTCGTAGCTGGGAAGGCAGATGAGTCCGACTGATCTGAATTCAGACACGGAAAGCACCACCCTCGCGACGAAAACCTCTGAGCGCCTGGCTACTGTTCGTGAGCAAATCCACAGAGCATGCATAGCAAGCGACCGCGACCCCAACAGCGTAACCCTGATCACCGTCAGCAAGACCCAGCCGGCCGAAGTCATTTCCGACGCCCTGTCAGCCGGCGTCCAGCACCTCGGCGAAAACCGTGTTCAAGAAGCCAAGGACAAAGGCCCTTTGGTCAAAGGTCAAGCGACCTGGCATCTCATCGGCCCCCTCCAACGGAACAAAGTAACAACCGCGTTGCAGGTTTTTGACGTCGTTCACACCTTGGATCGAGAATCACTGGCCGACCGCCTGCAGTACCTCCTCAGCGAACATTGGCCCGAGCGCATCCTCCCCGTCCTGATCGAAGTGAACCTCGGCCGGGAACAACAGAAGGCCGGGGTCCTTCCTGACGAGACCATCCATCTCGCACGGAGAGTCCTTGAGGACTGTCCGGCTCTGCGGCTGGATGGGCTAATGGCCATCCCCCCCTTCGGCGAAGACCCCGAAGAAAGCCGCCCCTATTTCAGAGAACTCCGTATTTTGCGCGATCGCCTGAGTCAGGACCTAGGGACGCCCCTCCCTCACCTCTCGATGGGAATGAGTCATGACTTCGAGGTGGCCATCGCCGAAGGCGCCACAATGGTTCGCGTCGGAACCGCCATTTTCGGCCCCCGCATGCCCCGATCTTGACCCGGTGAGAAGTGCGGGCTAA
>JAIOSJ010000033.1 GCA_021107705.1 Thermoanaerobaculales bacterium
AGCCCGCACTTCTCACCGGTTTTCGTAGCGAGATGCTCGAGACGCCGTGCCATGCTGGTTTTTTCGTGGCTTGGCCGACGTAGGCGTACTTGACAGTCCGTTGAGGAGGGCGAGTTGCGAAAGGTACGGCAGGGTACGGTGTATCGGGTCTCGTAGTAGATCACTGGTGAGAAATGCGGGCTAGGGTCTGAAAAGCAGTAGCCCCCCTTGTGGTCGTCAATCAAGAAGCAGCATGGCCTGTTGGGCGGCTTCGCGCACCTGTTGTTCACGATCCTCCGAGAGTTTTTCGGCGAGTTTTCGGGGTGAGGAACCGCTCAGAATCGGCAGGGCTCGAGCGACGTTGGCCCGCACTTCGGGCCAGTGATCCCGTGCAAGGTCTTCGAAGAGCTCAAATGCCTCTTGGCGATCGAGTTTGCCGCTGCTGACGATCTGTTCAAGGGTGGACGACACGGCGATCCGGATCAGCGGCTCAGGGTCTTGCGCCTTGTGTACTAGAAGCCGAATGCTCTCTTCGGATCCGTGAAAGGAGAGGGCGTTGGCGGCAGTGCCGCGAACAATCGCATCGTCGTCCAGGAGGGCCTCGGCAAGCTCAGGACAGGCCGCGTCGCCCATGCGAGCCAAGAGGGCAAGAACGTCCGGCGCCGAACCATGATCACGCACCAAGACGGTGGTTTCCTGCGGTCCGAGTGATCGCTCTTGGGGTCGAAGCATGTCGAGAACGGGGTCCACCGCGGCCGGGTCGCCCAGGACCTCGAGGCAGTGGCGGGCATGCTCGGTCTCTTGGATATCGCCTGGACGTTTGGTGAAGGTCGCGAGGTACTTCCTGAAATTTCCGGTACTGCAGGGGTCTTCCAGAATTTGGGCGTGGAATGCAGGCGGGGTGTTCTCGAAGACCATCAACCTGCTTGCAAGCATTCGTTCATCGTTGAAGTCCAGACGTCCCAGGGAGATTCTGTGTGACACGAAGAACAGGACCGGGAGGATGACGGCCGCAGCGATGATTGCCCCGCGACGGCGGATTCGGACCTCTTTTCGCCGTCCGGGAGTCGCCGGTGGATTTCTTTTCGCCCTTTCCAGTACCTTCGCCACGGGCCGAGTCAGGCCGGCCCAGCTCTTTGCCATTTTTCGGAGTTCTTCGCGAATGCCCGTGTCCTTAATCCATCCCAAACCCCAATTGCCGAAATCATGGAGGAGGGCGTCGAATTCCTTCCGGCTCCAGCGGGGCCTTCCCGTGCCGTCGTCTCGGCGGGCAAGGAACACCTCCAGATAGGGACGAGCCTGGTCGTTCCATTCGACGAACGGTACGACCGAAACCTTCCAGTCCAGATGCCATACACGAATGTCATTGTCGGCGCCGGCCGACAGGGCTCGCCGACCGTCGGGTGTGAAATCGACCGCTGTGACCGCTCCCCGATGTCCCGAGAAGACTCGGAGGCATTTTCCGCCTTGAATATCCCAGAGCCGAACGGTTCCGTCTTCATAACCGGCAAGAGCGAAACGACCGTCGCCGGACAGAGAGGCCGTATTGACCTGGAGGCCACAATGAAGGGTTCGAACACAGACGGTTCTCATCAGGTCCCAGAGGCGGACATCTCCGTCCCGCCCGGCGGACAGGAGCTTGCGGCCGTCGAGGCTCCAATGAAGGGAGGTGACGGCCCCGGTGTGGTCGGTGAGCCATGCCAGCTCTCGACCGTTCTTGAGGTCCCACAGGATAATTCCGTTGTCCCAACAGGTGGCCGCAAGCCGACCCTCAGGACTGAAGACGACGTCAAAGACCTCGCCGCTGTGGCCGCCGAGATTGAGGAGGCAGACACCGGTTTCGAGATCCCAATACCGAGCCGTACCATCGGCGGCGGCGCTCAGTGCACGTTGGCCGTCATGGCTCAGCCTGATGCGGTTGACCTGAGCCTCGTGACCGGAAAGGACCCGAAGGCAATCTCCGCTCTCAAGGTCCAAGAGATGAAGGTTGTTGTCGAGTCCTCCGCTCAGGGCTGTCAACCCATCGGGCGAGACAGCTATCGAATTCTCGTTCCAATCCCCCCCGAGAGTTCGAACGAAGCGGCTATTTTCGAGGTCCCAGAGCAGGGTCTTCCGGTCGGCGCCGGTGGAGAGGAGCTTTTTGCCGCCAGGCCCTACAGCGATCGAAGTGACCCGGCTCGTGTGGTATTCGAGACTCTGTTCCGCCCAGGCGTCTCTCAGCTCCTCTCGGGGGAAGGTCGCGGCAATCTCGCCGGCCAGATTCAGAACCTCGTTCATTCTTTCGTAGCCGGCGACACTCCGGGCTTGTTCGATCATGTCGAGGGCTGCCAGGAAGTCCTGTTCGGTTGCGAAAGTCCGAGCTGCCTCCAGCTTTTCCCCAAATTCTGAGGCGCGCCTCTCGGCTTCGTCGACGTTCACCGGTGACGATACGGCCCAACCGGCCCTGTAGCCGAGAATCTGATCACACCTGAACTGGGAGAGATGGGTGCTGTGGCCGAGCAGCACGACCTTCCAGTCCGGTGTAGCCGAGCCGCAGAATGCCTTCCCGACCAGTTGTTGTGACGAAACAGGACGACCAGTGTCCATTTTCCAATGACGCAGGCTGCCGTCGGTGCTTGCCGAAATGCAGAGATCCCCGTCTTCGGAGAGGCTGAGGAAGCGAATGGCCCCGGTATGACCGGACAGTTGGTGGCGGCAACTGCCGTCTACGAGGTCCCACACGCGAATCACGCCGTCCTCTCCTCCGGAAATGGCGTGGCGTGCACCTCTGCTTAGCGCAACAGCGGTCACGAGATGATCGTGTCCTTTGAGGTCGAACAGGATCTCGCCGTCAACAAGATCCACCAGGATGCACTTACCTTCGTTGCCGCCGATCACTGCGGACCGACAGTCTGCCGCGACTGCCAAGGTGGTGAGGTATCCGGTGTGAATGTGATGGCTTCTTTCCAGAGAACGGCTTTCAAGATCCCACAGGAAGACCGTTCCGGTGGTGCCGACTCCGGCCGCCCGACGGCCGTCCAGGGTGACAGAAAGAGCATTCAGAAAACCCGGATGAGGCTGAAGGCTGTGACTGACAAGGCCCTTTTGAAGGTCACAGACATTGACGGGATTCTCCTGCGCGACCGCCAGGGCATACTTCCCATCCGGCGTCATGGCGAGACATCGTGGTCTCCCGCCGGGGGGAGAAAATGTACGAATCAGTTCGGCGTTGGAGAGATCCCAGCATGCCAGCTTCCCGTCCTGGAGAACCGCTACCGCTATGCGGCCGTCGTTGCTCACAGCAGAATGGAGTACGCGGCCCACCGAGCCTTCGAGCTTTTGTGCCTGGTTCTGGCCGGGAAGGAGAAGCCGTGCCCCGCGATCGAGGTCTTGAGGGAGGGTTGTGTCTCGCTTACATGCCTCGTCGTAAAGGCGTATCGCGTCGTCGATCTTTCCGAGGCGGGTCTGGGCCAGAGAATAGGCGGTCAGGAGCGTTGGATCCTGGCGAAGAGGCCCGCCGCAGCGTGCGATGAGTTGGACGG
Organism: Thermoanaerobaculales bacterium; assembly: GCA_021107705.1. Classification (GTDB taxonomy): domain Bacteria; phylum Acidobacteriota; class Thermoanaerobaculia; order Thermoanaerobaculales; family Sulfomarinibacteraceae; genus JAIOSJ01. Next base: position 3,501 of record JAIOSJ010000033.1, read on the forward strand.
CTTCAATCCAAAGAGCGTCTTCCACCTGTGTTGTCGCGTGAGCAAGGAGGGAAAGGGCGCAATCTCGGGCCACATTTGGCGCCCGACCGGAGTCGGTCACGGCGGCGCGAAGAACCTTTTCGGCGCCCTTCCAATCTCCGAGCCGAAGGGAGATTCGGCCTGAGAGGTGTTGTGCTCGCCAGTTTCCACGCTGACTCTTTTGAACCTCATCCATTCTGGCAAGGGTGTCGCTGTCTGAAGCGCCTCGAGCCAGCCAGCGAAAAAGGGCCAGGTTGTAACTTGCCTCAAGATGGTGGGGGTCCGCTTCGAGCGCCTCACACCAGGCATTCTCCGCCCCGCGTTCCCGGCCGAGATTGGCGTAAGATACGCCACGGTTGTTGAAGGCGCCGGCAAGGAGGCGGCCGGCCTTCGGCTCGGGTCTTGGGTAAGGCTTCTCGGCGATTCTCAGGTAAATCTCCCCGAGCGTGCCTCGAAGGTTGGCAAACGAGGAAGGACGGGCTGCCGGGTCTTTGGCGAGGCATTGTTTCATCAGGCCGGCCAGGTCCGGGCCGATTTCCGGGTTGAAGTCCATTGGGTTGGGTGGTGGGGCCGTGCGGTGAAGTTCTTCCCAGCGCATAAGCTGGATTTCGGGTCTTGCCTTCGTGTCGCTTAGTTTGACGGAAAAGGGGCGGCGTCTGCAGAACAACTCGTAGAGAGTGCAGCCGAAGGCGTAGATATCGGCGGGCTCTCCTGCCAAATGGGCCCCATCCCACTGCTCCGGAGGCATGTAAAGGGGTGTTCCCATGGCCTTGCCTCCGAGGGTCATGGTTCCCCACACACCGCCGGTCCTGAGGGCGCCATGGAACGAAGGGACATGGGCCGGGTCGGACTCCTCTTCAGAATCTCCGCCGCGGCCCACCAGGCCGAAGTCCGTGACGCGTGCGATCCCGTCGCTTCCGATCAGTACATTGGCTGGTTTGAGGTCGCGGTGGACGACACCCCGGTGCTCCCGGCCTTCCTCATCACTCCAGATAAATGTGTGAGCGTGTAGCATGCCTGACGCGATCTGCATCGCCAGGTCGAGTCCTTCGAGAATATCGACATCAGGATGTGCCGTGAGCCATTTGTCGAGGCTCCCGCCGTCGATGTATTCGATGAAAAGGCGAGGGGTTCCGCCGATCTCCCGAACGTAATAGGCAGCACAGATATTGGGATGGAGTCCAAGTAAGATCCAGGCTTCGGCTTCACGGAAGAACCGCGCCCGTCCACTTTCGGTGGCCATTGCTGCGGGGAGGGGAGTTTTGATCGCCACATCAAGGGCCAGCTCGCGGTCGAAGACGAAAAAGACTTCCCCCATGCCGCCGCTAACGACCTCCCATACCTGGTATCGGCCTTGGATGATCGAACCTTTGCTCCAGCGATGAAACTGCGTGGAGGTCGGCGCCTGATCTGGGGTAGTTCCGCCTGTTTGGGTGGCGGGTGGTTGGAACGCTCCAGCGACCTCGGTTGGTGGCACTTTCGGGGTGGCGTTGGAATCTTCTCGGCTCAGGACGTCAAGGGTTGGCGGCGGTTCCGAATCCGGTGGACCAGACCCTGACGTTGCGGGCGGCCTGGATCTCGGGGAGGATTTGTCTCCCTCGAGCCTTGCCAAGAGTTGCGCTGTCCTCTCATGTTTCGGGTCAAGAGTCTTGGCTCGGCGGGCTGCCGCCAGCGCTTCCTCGGAACGACCGAGCCGAAAAAGGCAGAGTGCCTTCCAGTACCAACCTTCCGGGTTCTCGGGCCGATTCTGACACCACTCTTCAAGCAGAGAGTGTGCGCCTTTCCAATCCCTTCGACCGAGGGCTTCATCCAGATTCTTGCCGAGTTGGTCAGTCTGCATGTTGAAGACTGAGTCCTTCCTTCGCAACAGCGTTTCTGAGGTCCTCGGCAAATGCAGCCGCTGAAGTGAAGCGTTTCTCCAGATCCTTTTGAACGGCTGTGTCTACAACCCTGGCAAGGCTCTTGGGAAGTTGCGGCATTCGTTCGAGAATTGGAATCGGTGGGTCTTCCAGGATGACCTTGATCGGGTGGCGAGGGCGGAGCGCATCTCCAACTTTGGGAAATTGTTTAGCTGGAGTTGCGAATTGGGCGGTGTATTTCGCCGTGAGCATCAGATAAAGACTGACTCCGACCGCGTAAACATCCGTCGGTGGTTTGACGAAGCGGTAGTCGAGGATCTGTTCCGGAGGCATGAACATGAGAGAACCACCGGCTTCGCCGACTCGTGTAAAAAGTGAATTTCCGGCCTCTTCGAATGACTTGGCAAGACCATAGTCAGTGACCTTGGCGAGGGCTGTTGGGTCTTCATGGGATCGGGTGAGGAGAAAGTTAGACGGCTTGAGGTCACGGTGAACAAAACCGTGGCGGTGCAGGGCCTCGACCCCTTCCAGGACATCGAGGATAAAACGACAGGCCAGGCCAGGTTCCAAAGGACCGCGAAAAACCTTCGAGATGAGGTGGTTCAGGTCGCCTCCAGGCAGGTATTCGACAACGAAGAAATAGGTGTTGTTATCGAGGCTGCGTTCGAGTACTCGGGCGAGATTCGGATGAACGACCATCGACTGCACGCCGATTTCCCGGTCGAAGAGTTTAAGGGCTTTGTCATCTCTGGCAACGTCCGGCAAGATCTGTTTAACGGCACAGATTCGGCGGCTCTCCTCGTGTACCGCTTTGTAGACCACACCCATTCCACCGCGACCGATCTCCCGAAGAATCCGATAGTGGCCGAGTTGGGTTCCGCCCGCACCACCCACGAACACCCGTTTCGCACAATCGGTGCACAGGTAGGCGGCGTCCGGAACATACGTGGCCCTTCCATCTTTGTCGGCATGATCGGAAAGGTCCTTGCCGCATCCACCGCACGCGAATTGACTCGGAGGGACTGTGCCGTTTGGGTATGGAAGGATCTCGATTTCTTTGGATTTTCGGGCCAGGTCTGCGAGGGAGCACGCATTGCACATCAGAGTTCTTCCTGGGGAGGAAAGATCCAATTCCTGGCCGCATCTATAACACTGAGCCGGCGGCAGCTCTTCGTCGTCAACATCCGAGAACAGGACCCGCATCGTTGTTCTGCCAACCTGAATCTCATCGCCGTTCGCGAGTTCTTTCTGCCGTGTTCGTTGGTGATTGACGAAGGTTCCGTTTTTGCTTTCCAGGTCCTGAACGGTGCATCGTGGCGGTCGAACATCGATGAGACAGTGGTGACGAGAAATCTGCTGATCAGCCCTCGGGTCGAGGACGAAATGCGCCTTTGGCGACCGTCCCACCAGGAACGAGTCGGCCTCAGCAAACTCGAAGACGCGCCCCGTCTCCGGTCCCTCGACGACTTCGAGAGTAATCTTCATATATACCCGAGACTATTTTACATTTACGGAGATTCTAAAGAAGACTTTCGATCTCCTCGGCGATGTGTTCCTCGTCTCCGGGCTCAAATCCGAGGTGGAAGAACTGGATTCTTCCTTCGCGATCGATCAGGAATGAAGAGGGGAAGGCCCCGACTCCATAAAGACCTCGGGAAACACTCGCTTCATCATTGTCCTCAAGAAAGGTGTAGGTGAGTCCTTGGTCTTCGATGAATTTGGTGGCCTTCTCGGTGTCTCCCATGGCCTCGACGGCGACAATTTCGAATCCACGGTCTTTGTAGGTGTCAAACAGGGGTTGAAGGCGTGGCAACTCCACGCGACACCCGCCTCACGTGGGGAACCAAAAGGCGAGGAGGGTGACCTTTCCTTTGGCAAGATCGGAGAGGTCGAGGGTGTTTTCCGAGTAATCCGAGAGGCTGAAATTTTCGCTGTTTCTTGCGAGCTTGGGTCGGATTTCCCGGGACCATTCGACGATGTCCACAGGTGCTTCGCGGACCTGCTCGAGCGAGAGAGTCAGCGCCTCAAGGGCCTCAAGATCTCCGCCCATGACCGCCGGCAGACCGAGGAGGTCAACCGCCTGTTGTGCTTTCCCGGCGAGCAGAGCAGCCCTTCCGTGCAGAGAATCCAACCCGGCGTCGGTGAGACCGATGAAGTTCCTTTCGGCTAACAGATCAGCCTCGATGAAGTCCGCTTCGGCCTCGCTGTGGAGTCCTTCATTTGCCAATGCCCAACCGCGCAGAGGAAGAGCCCAAACTCGGCGCCTCTTTCCCCGTCGTTCGGCCTTCTCATCGCTGATTTCCCGATCCGGGAACTCCGCGCGATAGGCTTCCGGTGTGG
>JAIOSJ010000433.1 GCA_021107705.1 Thermoanaerobaculales bacterium
GCTGGAAGGGAAAAGTGTGCGAAGACACTGAGTACCTCCTCATCATCAAGACACCACGACGCTTCTTTGACGGTGTTTCGGAAGCCATACGAGAATTTCATTCTTACGAATTGCCCGAGATTTTTGCCCTCCCGATCGAGGCCGCCGAGACAGCCTTCCACGAATGGGTCCTTCGAATGGTAGAGCCCGTCGGCACGGACATGCCTGGCGACGAGCCCGGCTGAGTCCTCGGGCGATTCATGCCGGCCGGATTGTTGAACCACCAGGCACGGCTTTCGCTTGAGAGCCGTTTCGAGAACATCGAGGTGGCCGAACGGGTCCTCTTGGAGATCCTCCGCGGGAGTCAAACCGATGCTGACCAGCAATATTGGCTATTGACGGCCCTCCGCGAGGCGGTCGCAAATGCCGTGAGACATGGGAGCAGAGGCGATTTCAAGAATCGTGTCAGGCTTGGTGTTAACCTTTGTGAAACTAAACTCACTATATTTGTTCGGGACCAGGGCCCGGGATTCGACTCGGAAGCTATTCCGGACCCAACCGAACAGCAAAACCTACTTCGTCCAAGTGGACGCGGTATTTTCTATATGCGTCGTTTCATGGATGCGGTAGATTTCACACAGGCCCCGGGTGGAGGTACCCTGGTTACCATGAGTCGAAATCTTGAGCGAGGACCAGACAAGGAGACAAGAAATGAAAAGTCAGATTCGTGATGTTGGAGATGTTCGTGTGATCAGCCTTACGGGCAAGATCGCCATTGGGAGCGGCGATGTCATGTTGCGTCAATTGATCAATGAGAACCTGGAACAGAACCACAAGAAGCTCCTCCTGGACCTTCGTGGGGTGAATTCCATGGATTCTTCGGGGATTGGCGAGATGGTTGCGAGCTATACCTCCGCCAAAAACCGGGATGCGCAGCTCAAGCTGATGAATCTCTCACCCAAAATCAATGACATTCTTCAGGTCACCCAGTTGATCACCGTTTTTGATGTCTTTGACAATGAAGAAGAGGCGATTGCCGCCTTCTCATAAGAAGATCGGCTCGGACACAATCGGGGACCACCGCGTCGTGTTTGTAACGCACGCGGTGGATATGTAGCGTGACCGATTATGTGAAGTACTGCAACGTCAACTTTTGGGAAATCAGCTACTTGGAGGTCCAACTCAACATAATCGGCCACGCTACATATCGGCACGTCCCGATGGGGGGTCTTGCTTCGTATTTTCGAGGACCCGCGACCCCAACTATCACTCCGGCCTGAAGGGCCGCATGCAATCCGTCCAACCGATTGCGGGGCTTCAGACCTCACCCCGGCACATCGAGACCGAAGTACTCGAACAGCTTTCTGCAGGCGGGGCAATTTTCGGCGTGGTTGCGCCATGCCTTGACGTAGGCGGAATCAGGTTCGGCCGAGGCCAACATCAGCGGGTTGGCGTGGGCGCTTGTTTCGCGAAGGCCGCTGGACCGTGGGTGGTGGTGGCGAAAGCCCGGATCGTCGAGACGTTCGACGAGCTTGTCCAACGGCAACCGGCCGTCTTTACAATCACCCGTTGGGGGAGGGCCTGAAATTTTCATCTCAACCACTAATGTAGGTCAAGGAAGATCGGAGTACAATGCCTTGAGGCACGGTGGGCGTGACCGTCGTCGCAAAAGGGCCGCGGATTTTCGCCTGTCCGGCTCGAAAACGTAAAGGAGTCATCATGGAAGACGTTGTAATTCTCTCCGGTGCTCGGACCCCGATCGGGTCATTCCTCGGTTCTCTGTCGTCGGTTCCGGCGCCCAAGCTTGGCGCCGTGGCGATCAAGGCGGCCCTCGAAAGGGCGGGGGTCGCGCCCGACCAGGTTGAGCAGGTCATTATGGGTAATGTTTTGCAGGCCGGGATGGGCCAGGCGCCGGCTCGTCAGGCCGGGATCTTCGCCGGCATTCCATACGAGGCTGGGGCGGTCACGGTCCATAAGGTCTGCGGATCGGGCCTCAAGACCATGATGTATGCCGCCAATGACATTCGCTGCGGTGAGTATGAAGTCGCGGTGGCCGGTGGGATGGAGAGCATGTCGCTCGCGCCGTATCTTCTGCCGAAGGGTCGCTCCGGCTATCGCATGGGCAACGGTCAGGTGGTGGACCACATGGTCTTCGACGGACTCTGGGACCCGTACGATGACAAACACATGGGGAACTGCGCCGAAACCTGCGTCAAGCATTTCGGCTTTACCCGCGAGGCCCAGGATGATTTTGCCCGCATCTCCTACGAACGTGCCCTTGCCTCGATGGAGGACGGCACCTTTGCAGCCGAAATCGTACCGGTTGAGGTGCCTGGCCGCCGGGGCGCCGTCACCATCGTCGATCAGGACGAAGAGCCCAAAAAAGCCAATCTTGAAAAGATGACGAAACTGCGACCCGCCTTCGACAAAGAGGGCTCGGTGACGGCAGCCAACGCGTCGAAGATCAACGACGGAGCTGCGGCTTTTGTTTTGACTTCGGCCTCCCGGGCTTCTTCCCTGGGTGCAAAGCCGGTGGCTCGCATCGTGGCCCAGGCCTCAGTTGCCCAGGAACCGGAGTGGTTCACCACCGCGCCGATCGGAGCCATCCGCAAGGTTCTTGACCGTGCGGGGATGACCATTGACCAGATCGACCTCTTTGAAATCAACGAAGCCTTCGCAGCGGTCATCCTGGCGGCGATCAAAGAACTCGAGCTGTCGATGGACAAACTGAACGTCGGTGGCGGCGCGGTTGCCCTTGGGCACCCGATCGGCGCCTCAGGGGCCCGCATCATGGTCACCTTGCTCAATGCCCTTGAGCGCCGCGGCAAGCGTTTCGGTTGTGCCGCCCTCTGCATCGGGGGCGGGGAGGCAGCCGCGATGATTGTCGAACGACTCTGATAGGTTCGGACAGGGTTACTTTTGAAGAGATGGAATTGGTTACTGGCTGCCGCGGTGATGTTTTTCACCGCGGCGGCGCCGGTAGCGGCACAGATGGGCGCCGTTGCCGTCCGTGCCAAGGGCACCCAAGAGTTGATCGGCGAGATTTGGACCGCTCGAGACGAAGTCGTGATCACCTATCAGGACGTTCGTATCCAGTGCGACGAGGTTGAGCTGAACCAATCCACGGGGGATGTCTATGCAATCGGAAGCGTGATCGTCGACAAGGGGCCGCAGCGATTCACCGCAGATGAGATGCGGTACAATCTACAGACCAAGACCGGAACCTTCACAAACGCAACCGGGAACGCTCCGCCGACCTACTCTTTTACGGGTAAGTTGCTTGAGCGTATCGATGACACCCACTTCCGCATCGTGGACGGAACATTCACCGCCTGCGAAATGGAGGACAGGCCACCGTGGGACCTCCACCTGAGGGAGGCCCTGGTGGAAGAAGGGGGTTACGCCCACATCAAAGGTGCGGCCTTTCGAGTCAAGCGAGTCCCGCTGCTCTACTTCCCCTACCTGCTTTGGCCGGTGAAGACGGACCGTGCCGCCGGAATATTGCCGCCGAGCCTGGGCTTTTCGGACCGGCGCGGCTTCTATGTGGGCGCCAGCGGCTTCATTCCTCTGGGTCGAAGTTACGACACGACCATCCGGCTCGACTATTTCTCATATGGATATTATGGGGTGGGGACCGAATTTCGTTGGGCGCCGGTTCAGGGAGCCTTTGGAGAGATCTTAGGCTATGCGATCCGCGATCCGAATGACGGCGTCTGGCAGTGGAAGATTGACGGCAGGCACCGCCAGAACAACTTCTTCGGCTTTAAGATGCTGGCCGAAGTCCACGAGCTGTCCGACAATGACTTTTTTCGGGAATTCGAAAATGATTACAACGCCAATACGCGGCGGTCCCTCTATTCGCAGATCTACCTAACCCGTTCCAGGGGGCCGGCCACAATCAATTTCAGGGTAGACCGCCGAGTGACCTTTCTCGACAGTAACGACGTCATTCTTCACCAGTTACCCGAAGCCGAATACCGGGTCCGCTCCAATCGTATCGGTGAAAGTGCGGTTTACTGGAACCTCATCACCTCGGCGAATGTCTTCAATGTGGATCGGGGTGGAGACCTGAAAGGAATCTACAGTCGTGCCGATCTTTTCCCCGAGATTTCCTACACTCTGCCGGGGTCGCCGTGGCTGACCGTGACGCCGACCCTCGGCGCCCGGGCGACCTGGTACAGCTCACGTTACAGCGAGGATCGCCAGACCTTTGAAGAAGAGCCGATCTCGCGTACTTACGTCAAGGGCGGAGTGGATATCGTTGGACCGTCTTTTTCTCGGATCTTCGACACCCACAATCTCAAGGGAACCCGTTTCAAGCACCTGATTGAGCCCCGTCTCGAATATCGCTATCTTTCCGAGCCGGAGGAGGAGGCTTCCCTCATTCCGGTGTTTGACGAAGTGGATTCAACGCCTGATGTCAATCGGATGAGACTGACGCTCTCGAACAAACTCTATGTGAAGTCGAACAACAGTCTCGGCGCGCGCGAAGTTATGACTTTCGACATCTTTCAAGAATACTCATTTCGCGATCCGTTGAGCCATGGCAGTGGTGGCGTCACCTCACCGAAAGGCCCCATTGGTGTTGCTCTTCGAATCGTGCCCACGAGAGGAACTGCGATCGATGCCCGGGCATCTTACGATGCTCTCACCCGCAATCTGCGGTCGAGATCCCTTTCGGCATCGACCTATTTACCGTCTTTTAACGCCGGTATGACATGGTACGAGAGTTATTCTCCGACGACCGGAGAACGCAACTCGTCGCAAGCGCAGGTTCGCTTCGGTTTGACCAACAAGGAATTTCCGCTCACCTTCAATTTCCACATCGCCTACGACATGGAGAAGGAGGCCCTGCAACAGCAGCGGTACGGCATCGGTTACAAGGGAAGCTGTTGGGGAATTCGCGCGGAGTATCAGGATCTGAAATCGGCTGCTTTTCCCGCCCGCAACTATCGCTTGATCATTTCGCTCAAGGGCATCGGCGAGCTGCCGGCGATCAAGGGAAGCCTCAGTGGGGGTGGTGGCTAGGAGGGTGTAGGGCATTGAAGTGGAATGACTACACCTGTCACCTTCTCATGGCCGTAAGCCCCAAGCCGCTCCGGCCGCCACAAACAGGGTCAGAAACGCAAGCTTCCGCCTCATTCCCCTTCCGTCGACATCACCCGCTGCAACAGCTGATTTCTCGGGTTACGACTCTCTCCCACCGAGGAAACGCGAATCGCCGCTTGGCCGCCGACCGGGCAGCGGTTTTCGCACAGGCCGCAGCCGGTGCACAGCTCGGGGATTACGATCGGCCGTTGCAGCGTGATCGTCTTTCCTTCACGGTCTTCTGATTGCGCCGTCTCGAAAATAATTGCCTTCGGAGAGGTTGGGCACATCTCCTCGCAGACGATGCACGGCGTATTCATAGCCCACGGGAGGCAGCGGCCGCGATCCATGAATGCCGTGCCGATGGTGACCTCCGCCGGCGTCCCGATGGTCTGTTTCGCCTCCGGCTCGAGCAAACGAAGAGCCGAGGTCGGACAGACTTCACCACAACGGATGCAGGAGGGCTCGCACCAGCCATGACGCATACTGAGCACCGGCGTGAACAGGCCGTTGATTCCGGTCTTGCCGAAATCCGAGACGATGACCCCAGTCGGACAGGCTGCTGAGCAGGCGCCACAGGTGATGCAGCGTGAGAGGAAGGCCTCTTCGTCCAAGGCGCCCGGCGGCCGGATCGCGTCGTGGCTGCTGCCCTCAAAACCGCTGCCTGCAACCCGAAGTACCGGCGCTACGGCCGCCGTTGCCGCGGCGGTGAGCAGAAATCTGCGACGTCCAACATCGAGTTTCGGCATCGGTGTGATCACATCGGTCTTGCCAGCCATGCGGTAGAAGAGGCTCTTCTCGGAGCACACTTCCAGGCAGTTGAGGCAGACGTGACACTCGCTGACCCGATGGTCGCCGAGAGGCTCGTCGGCGCCTTGACACGGCAGCACACACAATGTGCACCCGGTACAGCTCTCGTCGAGCCGCCGGATTCTGAGCGGGGCGAGGCGGGCGAAAAGACCGAGCAGGGCGCCGAGCGGACACAGAACACGGCAGAAAAAACGTGGCATCCAGGCCGACAACAGGACGATTGCCGCGAGCAGACCGAAAGCGACCCATCCCGCGGGAACCGCCGTGCCCAGCCAGAGAGGTCTGATACCGGCTGCGAATGCGCGATGCAACAGCGGTATGGGGTCCAACCAGCCCGTGTGATTTTCACCAAGCATCGCCAGACCGAGCAGCACCGTCAGTACGATGTACTTGAGGGCGAAATACGGGCGATATCGATTGATCTTGGCTCGTTTGCGCTTGTTGGGCCCAGCGATCCAGGACATGAGGTGTTGCAGAGTACCCAAAGGGCAGACCCAACCGCAGAAGACGCGGCCGAGCACGGCGGTGACCAGCAACACAACCAGCCCGAGCCAGCTCCAACGGGGGATCGTCCAGTCGGCGAGGGCCGTCGAGACGGCGGTCAGGGGATCGAGGGCCAGCAGGGCGGATGCCAACGCCCCCGGGACCCGCGACATGGAGAGGCTGAAGAAGAGACCCAGGAATATCACGAGAAAAACTGACTGCGAAAGGACGCGAACGTGGCGAGGTCTAATCTTCATGGCATCACACGCTGATTTCGACGGAACGCCAATCGGCAGTGCCTACGCCGAGCCGTTCGGCGATGGCGAGGAGGGGTATGTCCTGCGGCTCGACACCGAGCAGTGAGGCGCCCCACGCATCTCCGGCGACCGGATCGGTCGCCACGGCGAGCAGGTCCGTGTGTTTGACATGGGCGAGCGAACCCCCGGTCGGACCGCCGCCCGTAAGAATGCGGGTCGCATCGACCACCGTGAGAGTCGGGCGAAAGGCGTCGCCGAGTTCGGCGCAGGCCTGTGGGAGCCGTTGGTGGAGATTCGGCCGCGAACCCACAATCGCACCCATCCAGTTCTTCATACCCACAGTGACTCGACTCAAGGAGTGGTGCTTGACGATCGGTACATTGATCACCCGGTCGGCCTCGACAATCGGTCTCAGCACCTCCCAGGGGCCGAGCACCGAGCCCCCGAGGTTTCGCACCTCGGTGCTCACGTTGTTCTGGTGGGCGCAAATACCGCCTGCATCTTTGACTGCTGCCGCGATGCCGGAGCGGTCGAAAGCCCTCCCCGGGTCGTGGCAGCTATTGTCGAGTACGGTGACCTTTGCAGCGCCTGCAGCACGGCACTGGCGCACCAGCTCGGCGACCAGGTCAGGATTTGTGTTGGCCGCCTGCTGAGGTCGTCGGTCCCATGCACAATTGGGTTTGATAGCCACCTTGTCACCCGGCTTGACAAAGGCCCAGATGCCGCCCATGGCGCCGAGAGCACGGCGTAGGTTCTCGACCGGTCCTCCCTCCCCTGCGACGGCGAGCCGGCGATCATTCACATCCACTCGCCAGTCGGTCAGCGGCAAGGCACTGTCCGGCAGTGGCGGCGTGTGGCGGCCCTCCCGTCCGTGTAGGGCAAAACCGGCGCCTCCGAGGGCCAGGCCCGCGATCGCGGCGGGCCCCCATGTGCCGATCAACTTTCGCCGGCTGACTGCGGTGTAGTCCATCGTCGGGTCAGGGATCTTGTTCACGGCGCCCTCCTGATCCGAGAATACGTTAGCCCGCACCTTTCACCAATTCCCGTCACGAGGAACGTGAGATCAATGTCATATCGTCTGCAAAGATCTCCCCTTTTATCGCCCTTGAACGCGCCATGATAGATTTTCAATTGAGAGAACCGTTGTTATTGAGAACCAGTCTATTTTAGCCGCAACTCAAGTGATCGGCGCCCGTATGATGAAGGGCGTTGGTTACATCACCACCAGACCGAAGGAGGCATCCCATGGACGAAAAAAATCGAATTGCTGCTGGAAACCTGTCGCGCCGCGGATTCCTGGCCGTCGGCAGCGCTGCCGCAGCCGCGACTGCCCTGCCTGTCGGCGCCGGCGAAGGCGATGAAGAGAAGCCACGCGGGATTGTGCAGTGGCGCAGGCTCGGTCGCACAGGGTTTCGAGCTTCGGATGTCTCGGCCGGGGCCGGTGCGTCCGATTCGAACCTCGTCCGTTATGCCTACGATCTTGGAATCAACTACTTCGACACCGCCGAGTCCTATGGCAACGGGGAGCACGAGCGGGTCATCGGCGGCGCCATGGAGCACATGGACCGCAAGAAAATCTTCATCACCACCAAGCTGGAAATAAAAGCCGAGGACACCGAGCAGACCATCCTCGACCGGTACGCCAAGTGCCTCGAGCGTCTCAAGACGTCCTACGCCGACGCCTTGTACATGCACGCCGTCTCCTCAGCCGACGTCGTCACGAATGAGCATTTCCACGCGGCGATCAAGAAGCTCAAGGAGGACGGCCGCGTCAAGCACGCCGGCGTCTCGTGCCATGGCCCACGGGGAGAGGAGGGAGACAGCATGGAGAAGGTGCTGCTCGCCGCCGTCAACGACGGCCGCTTCGATCTCATGTTGCTCTCCTACAATTTCATGAACAAAGACGAGGCCGAAAGAGTGCTTGCGGCGTGCAAGAAAGCCGATATCGGGACGACCGCGATGAAGACCGCCCCCGGCGCCGTCGAGCTGCCGTCCTGGGACCCCAAGAACCCCACGGGCGACCTCCTCAAGTACATCGAGCGCAAGGAGAAAGAGGGTCAGGAACGAGCAAAGTCGATCGAGGAGATCGAGGGCTGGTTGGCGAGCCAGAAAGAAGCCTACGAACAGACCAAAGAATTCCGCGACAAGCACGGCATCACGAGTGTGGCCGGGCTGCGGGTCGCCGCAGCCAAGTGGGTGCTGCAGAATCCCAACATGCACACCGTCTGCCTCGGCATGCGCGACTTCGAGCAGGTCGACCGTTTCGTCGCTCTCTCCGGCTCCAGGATGCAGGTCGCCGAAGCGCGTTTCATCGACGACTACCGGGTAGCGTATAGCAGCAGTTACTGCCGCCACGGCTGCACGGACTGCCTGTCACAGTGCAGTGAGCATCTGCCGGTGAGCACGATCATGCGATATGCCTACTACTTCTCCGGCCAGGGCCGCGAGAAAGAAGCCATGAGCAAGTACGCCAGGCTCGCACACGGCAACGGATCAACATGCATGAGCTGCAATGCGCCCTGTACAGGCGCCTGCCCCCATGGCCTCGACATCCGCGCCAATCTCATCACTGCGCACTCGCTGCTGACGATTGCGTAACATGAAAACAGTGTTGCTTTTCATCGCCCTATTCTTCGTGATCACCCCGGTGTCTGCCGCCGATTTCCCGACAATCAAAGGGTGGAATCCGTCCGGTGAGATCATGACCTTCACCCCGGACACTCTGTGGGAACACATCAACGGCGCCGCCGAGACCTTTCTCCAATACGGTTTTCAGGAGCTCAAAACGGCCGAGTTGTCGAACGACGGTGTCACGGTCGCTGTCGGTGTTTATGAGATGAGTTCGCCACTTAACGCCTTCGGGATGTACCGCACTGAACTGCCCGAGGACGCCGCCACCGTCAAGATCGGCGGCCAGGCGCTGATCTCGGCGCCCTACCAGGCCCTGCTGGTCAAGGACCGCTTCTACGTCAAGGTGGACGTCTACGAGGGTGAGATCGACGATGCCGGCGGCCGGGCGATGCTCGAAGCTATCGCCGCAGCGTTGCCGGGCGATGCCGGTTTGCCCAAAGTCTTTGCGAAACTGCCGGCCGAAGGCCAAGTGCCCGGCTCACAGCGCTTCACCCGCGAGGCGTTCCTCGGCGTGCGCGAACTCGAGCACTGCATCTCGGCCGAGTACGACACCGGCGCCGGCGCCGTGACCCAGCTCTTCGTGATGCTGCCGCCCGAAGGTACGACCGTCGATACCGTGTGGCAGTCGTTGGCGAGCAAGTGGAAGGCCGTGTCGCATGAGCCCAAGCCGGTGCTCGCGAAGAAGGTGCCGTATCGTGGGCTCGTTGGGGTTATTCGTACCGGCGAGAACATCTTCGGGGTCGCCGGGAGTGAGAACGAAGAGACTCTGCTGAAGAGCCTGACACGGTTTTCAGCGGGATCGTGAGTGCCCCCTCGGCAGCCCGTAACCCTCCATCAGGCGGATTACCTGAAGGGCCCCAGCATCATCCGACAGGACTCGAAAGCTCCTTCAATATTGCATCTACCGAAGGGATTGACATGATTCAAAAAACCGCCCTGGCAGGTCTGCTCGTACTGCTGGCCGCCTTCGGCCCCACAATCGATCGTCTCGATGCGTGTACGAATCTGCTCGTCTCATCAGGAGCGAGCAAAGATGGATCAACCTATATCACCTACGCCGTCGACAATCACGATTCTTACGGTGAACTCTTCATCACGCCGGCGAGGCAACACCGCCCCGGAGCGATGCGCGAAATATTCGATTGGGATGACGGTACCTTCTACGGTCGGATTCCACAGCCCGAAATAACATACTCAGTGGTCGGTCACATCAACGAACATCAGGTCTCGATAGGCGAAACGACCTTTGGTGGGCTCAAAGAGCTGCACGGCGGCCCGGGAAAACTCGACTACGGAAGTCTGATGTTCATCGCCCTCGAGCGTTCTCGGAGTGCGCGCGAAGCGATTACGGTCATGACATCTCTGGTTGAAGAATTCGGTTATGTTTCCAAGGGGGAATCGTTCTCGATCGCAGACCCCAATGAGGTCTGGATCCTCGAAATGATCGGTAAGGGACCGGAGACCCTCGGCGCCGTCTGGGTCGCACGCCAGGTTCCGAACGGCTCGATTTCAGCCCACGCCAACTATGCGCGCATTCGTCAATTCCCTCTCGACGAGCCCGATACGACTATGTACTCCTCGGATGTCATTTCTTTTGCTCGCGAAAGGGACTTGTTCAACGGTAAGGACGAGGATTTCAGCTTTGTCGATACCTATGCCCCAGTCGAATTCGGCGATCTTCGCTTCTGCGAAAGCCGGGTATGGAGCCTATTCCGCAGAGCCGCTCCATCCCTCGACCTACCCGTCGAGTCAGTCATGGGTCTGCCGGGAGAACCCCGCCTGCCTTTGTGGATCACGCCGGACGAAAAACTCGACACCGTTCGGGTTTTCAGTCTCATGCGGGATCATTTTGAGGGCACGCCCCTCGATATGACTCAGGATGTCGGCGCCGGTCCCTTTGCCTGTCCCTACCGCTGGCGTCCGATGTCCTGGGAGCTGGGCGATGAAACATATGTCCACGAGCGTGCGATCTCGACCCAGCAGACGGCCTATTCGTTTGTCGCCCAGGCGCGCGCCTGGCTGCCGGATTCTGTGGGCGGTGTGCTCTGGCTCGGATTTGACGACACCTTCATGACCGTTTACACGCCGATGTACTGCGGCAACAACGATGTGCCGCCGACCTTCGGTGCGGGTGTCGCGGCCCTCGACACCTTTTCCTGGGACGCCGCATTCTGGGTCTTCAATTGGGTGTCGAACCAGGTCTACTCGCGATACAGCGACATGATCATCGATCTTCAGCAGGTCCAGAACGAACTCGAGGGCGCCTTTCTTGCCCGGCAGCACGAGATTGAATCAGCCGCCGTCATCCTGCACGAGACATCGCAGGCGTCAGCTCGTGACTACCTCACCGACTACAGCGTCGAGCAGGGCGAAAAGGTCACCAGGAGGTGGCGCCGCCTTGGAGAAGATCTGCTCGTCAAGTACCTGGACGGCAACATCAAGGACGAGACGGGCGCAGCCACTCATCCCCGATATCCGGACAGTTGGTACCGGCGCATCGTTGATGAACGTGGTGACGAGATCAGTGCGCCGTCCGAAGGTCAATAACTCATCGGCGCGATCGGCGCCACGCACGCCAACGCCCCCGCTCACGGTCTGAAGACCGATCTCAGGGGTCGATGCTAAGGAAACATCGGTCGCGCCGTGATGTAGGCCGCGTCGTCGGCGCTGCCGTCCACCACGGAGATCGCCGCGGCAATGCCGCCTTCCTCGACCACAAGCTCGATTGACATTGGTGGAGATTCCGAAAGCGCTCTGCACCACATCGGTCCAGGATTTCGACTCACCCGCATCCAAGGAGAAGTCCGTTGACGGCGCTGTCTCCAAAGCTCCACCCGCCTCAAAACCCTCAACCGTGATACCCGAGTTATTCTGGTTTTGGTTCTTGAAACCCGAGGTGTGAATCCTGATATCCCCGGTAAAGTTGTCGATCGCCACGAGGGTGTCCCCAGCGCCAAAAGCATAAGCCGGCGCTGCCAGGACGGTTGCCTGGAGGGGGGTCAAGCGATAAATCATCGTGACGGACCCGGGACCCAGATGGTGGGTGTGGATCACTGTCACCCAGCCGGCATAGGGTTCGACTTTTTTGCTTGTTCCGGAAAAGTCCTCAGGGAGCGTGTAACCGGTGATCTCGATCTCGGTGTCGCCCTCGTTGGGCGGGGTGATCTCGATGGCCTCACTCGCGGCGGGAAAGACCATGCTGCAGACGATGACGGCGATCAGGGCCTGAATGCGGATCATGGTTTCTACCTCCTCAACTTCCTTAAGACAAGTCTACATAAGGCGGGCGGGTGAGTCGTTATCCCCATTTTTCCCAGGGGGTCTCATTACCAGGAAATTTATCTCGGAAGTTTCTTAAGAAACCGGGCTAACCCGCACCTCTCACCAGGTATCTGCTGCGGACTGCGCATGGCAGCCACCTGTCGTGCTTTTCGCAAATTGTTCTCCTCGACGGAGTGCAACTACGACTGCGTCGCCCAATTTCCGAAAAGCCCTACATCTAACTACCCTTCGCAGTCCTCGCGACGAAACCCGGTGAGAAGTGCGGGCTAACGGTACAATCCACCGGTCGACGGATCCTTCGGAGCTTGCTTGAGCTTTGTTTGAAGGCCGTCAGGGAGCAGCCCATGCAGTCCGAAAAGCACCGACACCCTCATCGCCGCGCCCTCTTGGCCGGTTTCGTCGCCCTCTTCCCGTTGGTTCTGACCGTCCTCGTGCTCCGGGTGATCTGGCGCCTCGTGCTGTCGCCGATCAGTGTCCCACTGGGAATGAAACTGACCGATCTGGTCGCCGGGCTGGTTCCGGTTGAAGAGTTCCCGGCCTGGGCGGACTGGATCGGGATCGGGGCGGCCCTGGTGCTCGCGATTCTGGCCGTATACCTACTTGGCAAAGTGCTCACCACCTTCGTCGGACGCCGCCTCCTTGCACGGATCGACAACGGCATGGCGAGTCTTCCGGTCATCGGGTCGATCTACCCGCACGCCAAGCAGATCTCGGGTTTTCTCTTCGCCGAGGGGGAAATGCAGTTCCAGCGGGTCGTGGGGGTCGAGTACCCGCGGCGCGGATGTTACTCGCTCGGGTTCGCCACATCGGGAGGGCTCCGGGGGGTGGCCCAACACACCGGGTCGAAGCTCGTGGCCGTGTTCGTGCCGACTTCACC
>JAIOSJ010000384.1 GCA_021107705.1 Thermoanaerobaculales bacterium
AGCCCCAAACTGCGGTCACACATATGAGCAGGAAGGTGGCGATCCACGGTTTCATGGAAGAGATTCTAACCTGCACATCACGCAGAGTGTCGGGACGAAGTCGGCCGGGCCTTTAGCGCTAGGAGGGTGTAGGGCATTGACGGCGGATGGATTTCGGAGGGTCGTGAAGTGCCATTTGAGGCGCATTCGAGACGCAGTACTCACTGTACGGGCCGAGGATGCAACGAAAAAGGGCTTTCACGACACCCGAAAGGCGCTACTGATTCAATGCCCTACACCCTCCTGGGTCCTCAGCGACGGGTCTTCGAGGGGAGGACAGTGCAGATCACGACGACGAGTGAGATCCTGGATCAGGGCTTTGCGGAAATCTCCGTCTCCGGCTTCATTCGCGACACTGGCTTTGTAGGCATCAATCTCCAAAATCTCGAGGTTGGCTCGAATCGTCTTGAAAAGCTTCGGCCACCGGCTTTCTCCTGGGATCTGGATATGGTGGAGGCCTCCCGAGTACACCATCAGGATTCTGCCGTTTTCCAGGGGTTCCAGAATGTCGGCGATTCCTCCACGAACAGTCAATGGACGCCCGGTGGCATCGAGGCCGTCCGCCCGTTTCATTCGCCCTTCGGGAAGGATGATCACGATCGACTGGTCGTCAATTTTGTTGAGGACGCTTTCCCAGGTGTGGTCTCGTTGGCGGGTGATGACGATCGGATGCCTCACCAAAAACCGGAAGAGCACACCGATGCGACGCTTCATTGTCTTCTCGGCAATCGGAAGGAGCCCGTGACGAGAGAAAAGCCAGAAGAGGCGCCAGTTGCCGAAGCCGGCCAAAAGTGGTTCGAAAAGGCTTGTATGGTTGAGCACCACGAGCGCCCGGAGCCTTCCCCAGTCTCGAGCAGGAATATCGCCCAACCATTGACCCTCATGCCTGTAGAAAACCCGGCTCAGGATCATGATGCTCGACAAAAGAAAAAAGGCGAATATCGATTGAATCATTCGGTGTCTTCCAAAACCTCCAAGAAGGATACCTTAACCTAAACTGAGAGCTTCTTCACCAATCCACCGTCAACCCGACGTACACGCTACGAGTTGCCGCCGGAATCCACGTCGGTTCGGGACCCCAGACATAACCGAATGTAGTGTAAAGGTCGTCAAAAATGTTGTTGACCCGGAGATCGACGACCATGCGTCGTGCTCCGATCAAGGAGGCTAGACTCGGACCGGCATCGATCTTTGCCCCGACATCGACGGTGGTAAATGCCTCATTGACTCTGGAAATGTAGGACGGGTCATCCTTGAACTCGGGGTACTTGCGCAGGTCTTCGGTGTTGTCCAAGAAGAATCGTCCGGCGTATCGGACGGAGGCCAGCACGTCTAGCGGTCCCCAGCCTCCCGTCAGCTCCAACGAGGCCAACCAATCGGGGATTCCGGCAATTCGGTTTCCGCTGTGGTCTTGATAGGTCCCATCCCAACCAAACTCCTTGAAATCGTCGAATGTGGCTTTGGTGTAGGATGCCGTCAGTCGTCCGCCGAAGCGGGGTCTCGGCGTCCAGCCCAGTTCCAGCTCTGCCCCCTTGTGGGTGGTCTTCGCACCATTGGCCGTGATCGGTAGACCGCCGCTGTCCACCCCGCCGGCCCAGACGATTGCATTGTCGAAATCCAGAAGGTAGACGTTGAAGCGTCCATAGCCCTCGGACCCCTGATGTTGGACGCCCAATTCAAAGTCCGTCAGTTCCTCCGGGTCGAGTTGGTGGGGCTGATCGCCGAACCAGTAGTCTTGCGGATCGTAAATGTCTCGGAATGCGGGCTCGCGCCCTCCGCGAGATACGTTGGCGTACAGGCTCCATCCCGCTGAGGGGCTGAAGGTCGCACCCAGGCGGGGCAGCAGAAAGTCGAATTTCTCGACGAAATCGACACCCTTCAATTGGTCGTCGTACATGTGGTAGCGATGGGAAGTCCAGGTCAAACCGCCGAAGAGTCGCCACCGACCGGAAACTTTCCACTCCTCCTGAACGAACGGTTGGTAGGTCTGTTTGTCGAGCCGGTAGTCGTAGTAGGGGTGATTGGGGGGAGTGTCCGGTGGGTAATGCTGTGCCCATATGGTCGTGCCCTCATGGCGGCCGCTGTGTAGTCGGACGGCCAATCCGGTTTGAAGTTGGCCTCGGCCGTTTCCGTGTCGCCATTCCAGCGACCCAATCCAGCCACCGTCCCACTCGTCGACCCTGCGGCGGCGCACCAGGTCGGACGTGTCGATCAACTCGCCGCCGGGACCAGGGTGGCATTCGAGGTCATATTCGGCTAGCCACCGATCTCTCTTGTACTGCTCGTAGTAACCGTCTCCCTCGAAATAGAACAACGTATTGTTCAGGGCGAGGTTCGTTGTGAGCTGATAGTTGTTGATCAGCTGGAAATGGGGCTGGAAGAAGTGGTCGATCTCTCCCGGGTAAGTCAAGGGATTGTGGCGCCGGTCCTTTCGTCTGTTTCCGGTGATCTCTCCCTTGAGGTAGGCCTGAGTGATTCCCTCGTAGGCCAGATGGGTATCCTCGGGACCGCCAAACATCACCAGGCGAGTCGTACTCCGGCGACCGTAGTGCTCGATCGTCGCGAAGTAGTTCCATGCTTCCAGCCAGCTCTGGTCGCGATAGCCGTCCGACTTCGATCGTGAGTACCGGAAAGTTGCTGCCCATTCTTCGTTGACCAGGCCGCTGTCATATTCGATCTGGGAGGTTCTCGTGCCCCAGGACCCTCCGCCGGCGGAAACCTGAAGACGGGGTTGACCCAGAGGCGCTCGGGTCCTCATGTCAACGGCGCCGCCGATTGCAGACCCACCGTAGAGGTTTGTGCCGACGCCACGCTGCACCTGGATATCTTCGGTCGTCGAAAGGAAAGAGGCCAGGTCGACGAAGTAGACCCCGTGGGAGTGGGCGTCGTTGAGGGGGACCCCGTTGAGACTGACCGACGTCCTGCGCATGTCGAAGCCACGCAGGAAAAAGTACGAATACCCCATGCCGTTGCCGTTGTCGTTGAAGGCGTAGAAGCCAGGGACATGTTGCAGGAGCAGCGGAACGTCCTGACCCCAATTGTTTCGGACGATTTCTTCTCGGGAGACATTCGTCAGCGTAACCGGCGTTTCCCCGACCCGCGCACGATTGGTGGTCACCTCGACCTCGCCGGAAAAGAGGGGCGCCGCCTTGAGCCGAATCTCCAGAAACTCCGGGATGCCATCCAATTCGAGCGTCCCCGGTTGGTATCCGGGCGCCTGTGCGGACAGGTGGATGGGGAAGAGGAGCGGCTCGGGGAGGGTCAAGACAAAGGCGCCGTCTTTTCCGGTAACTATCGTTGGAGCACCGCCTCCCGCGAGTGTGATTGACGCTCCGACGATTGGTGCCCCGTCCGAGCCCAGAACCACCCCGTTTATGACCTCCCCGGCCGAAAGGGGCGCCGCGCCCGCGAGTACGACCGCCACGATAAAGACTGAGGTACGACAAAACAGTATTCGCGCAGATGAAATATCCATGGTCCAAATCCCTCCGCCGGCATGACCCGGATCAGGTTCTCGCTCGGAGGACACGACAGACCGTGTGGCCTCCGAGCCAAGGGTTTGTTCTCAGCCCCCGGTCATTGCCAGGGGCACCCCCTTGGATGTCGCGGATGCGGTACGCATCCTCGACCTAATCAGTATCCTCAGGTTGGGCGCTGGAGTCAAATGCTGCGAGTGCAGCTGAGGTGTGGCATTGAGCCCCGGCCTTCTGGGCAATCCGTCGGACGGATTGCATGCGGCCCTTCAGGCCGGGGTGATGGTCGAGGCCGCGGTTCCTCGACACCACGAATCGGCACCTCCATCGGGACGTGCGGATATGTAGCGCGACGGATTATGTTGAGTACGGCTTGTAACCTCCTGTAATCAAAGGGTAATTCTCCGATCTGC
>JAIOSJ010000074.1 GCA_021107705.1 Thermoanaerobaculales bacterium
CGATCGCGCCGAGGCGTTGTTCCGATTGCTCAATCCGATCTACCACGCTGATTGCCCCGACGGCGTATGGCGCTACAGAGTCGAGCCGTATGTCGTGGCAGCGGACGTCTACTCCGAGCCACCTCACACCGGACGCGGCGGATGGACGTGGTACACCGGTTCGGCCAGCTGGATGTACCGGGTCGGCTTGGAGGCCATTCTCGGTCTTCGCCGCCAGGGCTCAGACCTGCGGATTGATCCGTGCATCCCAAGGTCTTGGGAGGGTTACGAAATCATCTATCGATTCGGCGACACGACCTACCGCATTCAGGTTGAGAACCCCGAGCATGTCTGCCGAGGTGTTCGTCAACTGTCAATCGATAATCAGCCGGCGCCCGCCAACATCCTCCCGCTGGTGGACGACGGCGGCCGCCATGACATTCTCGTCAGCCTGGGGTCTAGGGGCCCGGCCGGAAACCCCCTCACGGCTGCAAATCGCGAATGAGGCGCAATCTGTGTTCCCGTAAGTCGTTGAAGTAGAACGACTACGCCTGCGGCCTTCCGGAAGCACATCTCGCACCTCCTCACAATTTTCGCTTCGCGAGGGGTTTTCGGCCGGACCTCTAGAGGTCCGGACTAAAACCCCATCTTGGCCTCTAGAGTTGGGATTCGTTCTCTTGACCCAGCTCCTCGAGAAATGCCTCACCCAATACACCCAACCGCCACCCGCCGAGGCCCAGGTTCGAGAGGGCCTCGGGCTCGGATAAGGGCCCTTTAGCGGCGGCGACTTCCACCACCACCGCACGCGGACACAAGAAACCACCTGGAATCCCGAGTTCATTCCCGATGAGATCGCGCTTTTCGAGCAGTTTCTTCATCCGTCTCTTGACCTCGGGTTCGACGATCGGGCGACGAAGTGATCTTCGTCGGTCGGGACTCGATTGAGGTCGCTCAAGGACGGCAATCACCTTTCGACCCGAACGAGCAACAAATCGGGGTCCCATCCCCTCGACCTTGGCGAGGGCCTTTCCATCGGTCGGAGGATCCGTCGCCAGAACGATCAAACTGCGGTTCCCGAACACCTTGAAAGGAGGAACATTTCTCCGCTGGGCCTCGGAATCCCGCCACTGAAAAAGGCTGAAAGCGATGTCCCTCGATCGGCCCCTGAGGTTCCCGACACCCTTCACACGCTCAAATGCGTAGGGGTCGGGCTCAACGAAGACATGACGCACGCCTTCCAGTTTGGCAAACTCCTCTTCCGCCCAGGTCCATCGGCCCATTTCTTCAAGTCGTCGCTGAAGCTTGGCCGCAAGTCTTGCGAGGAAGACCGTATCGGCCGCCGCATAGGCCAACATCGACTCACTCAGGGGCCGTCGCCCCCAGTCTGCCCGTTGGTGTTTCTTGTCGAGGACCACGCCAAAGTCGCCCTCGAGTAGAGCCGCCAACCCGGTCCGGGGCTCGCCGAGGATCTGTGCCATGATCTGCGTGTCCACAAGACCTCTGATCTGTGCGCCGTAATCCCGGTCGAGGACCCTGACATCGTAGTCCGCTCCATGCATCAAGACCTTCACATCAGGCCGGCGACAGACGTCAAACAGCGGCCCGAGATCCACCGGCTCGAGAGCGAGCGGATCCACAACCGCGTTCAGATCACCCACCGTCACCTGAATCAGACAGACCTTGTGGAAATATGAATGCAGCGAGTCGGCTTCAGTATCCAGGGCGAACTGTCCGGCTGCACAACATCGGTCCGCCAAGTCGGCGATCCCGGATGCAGAGTCGATCCATTGTGGGCGAAGTCCCTCGATCATCGCCGGATGGTAGCAGGTTGCCCCCTCCCGTGTGATACCGTTGGCCTGCGCCAGAGCATATTTTCGTTTCAAATAACCCGGACTGAGAAAAGTGCGAACCTGAGAAAATGAAGAAACTCCTCGATCTCGAAACCGCGAAAGTCGGCATCGAACTCACGAACCGCTGCAATATGCGGTGCTCGATGTGCCCGCTCAATACCCTGACGAGACCTGAGGCCGACATGCCCTGGCCACTGGTCGAAAAGGTGGCTGCAGATTTTGCCGAAAATGGAATCAGCGTGCGTTGGCTTCATGAAATGGGCGAACCCCTGCTCTATCCCCGTCTGGCCGAGGCAATCGATCTTTTCCCGGGATGTTCGGTGTCGACGAATGGCATGGCCCTTGATCGAGAGATCGGTCAGAAACTCCTTGACTCGACCCTCCGACGGCTGCGCCTGTGCCCGGATACGGTCAATGCCGAGGTCTATCCCATAATTCGGCGCGGCGGAGTGTTTTCCAAGACGGTAGAGAACATCCGGGAGTTCTTGGGGCTCTCCAAGGGATCCAACATCCAGGTTGAGATTCAGAAAATGGTCTCCAAACCCACGGCAAAGGAAACGATTCGTGATTTCGAGCAGTTCTTCGAAATTGACCGTTATCCGCAAGCCACCATCATCGAGAAGACCTGTGAAGGCATCGACACAACCGACGCAACCGATCTTCACGAAGAGTTCTACGGGTGCTTTCAGGGCTATCCTTTTCGCTGGTTCATCGTACTGGCAGACGGGAGAGTCACTCACTGCTGTTACGATTCGGACGGACTACAACCGATCGGGAACATGATGAATCAGACCGTGCGGGAAATTGTCGAAGGCGCCACAATCGATCGCTATATGAACGCATTCAAGGCTCGAGATTGGCAGACCCTACCCCGCTGTGGTGAATGCCACCGCAACGCAACCGGAAGCGCTCTTTTCAAGGATCGTCTGGTTCAGTTGGGCCATAGAGTTGAGCGCCTTCTGCCCGTAAAAAGGATTGGTCGGCGACTGTTCAATCGTTCGGGAGGATCTGATGGGCGCAGCTGAGTGGGGAGCTGATCCGGGGTTCTTCGGCCCCCGTCACGCCCATCGGGAAGGTCGAATCCTCGGATCCCTGGCCCGAATCGCAATTGCGCCCGGTCCTCACATCGAATGTGCAGCCGGAGTCGGATCACTCTCGATGTCAATCGCGGCGGAAGGACGGCAGGTTGTCGCCACGGATCTTTCCCTGCGATCCCTAGCAGTCATCAAGAAACATCTCACAGACCGCTATCAGGTCCACCTCGTCGTCGCCGACATGGCAAGGCTCCCCTTTCGGGGAAATACCTTCACCTCCGCGACTTCGGCGGAGACCCTCGAACACATTCCGGATGACCTGGCGGCCGTTTCTGACCTGGCTCGGGTCCTTGCCGGTGGCGCCTCCCTGGTCGGCACCGTGCCGGCGGACCCAGGGCAGTGGTCCGATTGGGATCTTTGGGCCGACCACCAACGGCGATACACCAGATTGTCGATGGAAGAACTCTTGCGGCGGGCAGGACTCGATCCGATGGTCCGAGTGTGGGGATGGCCGATCTTGCGCCTGTATGACGATCTCTTCCTCAAAAGGGTGAATCGACGGCGTCACAGGAGCGCAGGGACTGTTGAGCAAGATGACACGCTTCGGCGCATTTCCAAGATCGGGAAACGCCGTTGGTTGGTGAGAGCCGTGCGGCTCTTCTTCTCCGTCGATTATCTCTTCGACGGCGCCAAATGGGGTGTGGGTCTCTTGTTTGTGGGAACGAAATCAGCGACAGGAGACCAAGAAGTCCCGAATGCGCCGTGAGATTTCCCCGGGCTTTTCCATCGGGAACATATGGCCGGCGCCGGCAACCTCTTCACACCTGGCGTGCTGGGCTACTCGCCTCAGACGCCGATGAGCCCCCCGCATATAAGTATCCGAAAACTCCCCTCTCAAGGCCAGAATCGGGATCTCGACTTTTTTGACATCGGCCCACACATCATGTGGTGTCAACTCAAAAATTCGCGCCTCCCACGCCTTCGGATAGCGCAGCCGAACCCCATTCCCCGGATCGTCAAAAACTCCGTTCTCGACATAGGCATCAAGCGCAGAAGCCTGCCATTTCGCAAAAATCGAACGATTGGACCACGTCTCCGCCACCGTCTCGCGATCCGGCCACTGATCTCTGCGGCGCATCGCGCCGTCGTAAAGAGGCATCCTCTGTGAGCGGCCGGTGGCCTTCATCATCCGCCAGACCAAGGCTCTCATTCCGGAGAAAAGTACCGGATCAAGCAGTACCAACGCCGAGAAGAGCTCCGGCGCGCGGACCGCCGCCATCAGGCTCAAGACCCCGCCGAGGCTGTGGCCGATTCCGATAATCCCGTTCATGCCTCGTGACCGCAATGTTTCGACAAGGTCCTGGGCCAGATCTTCCCAACCCTGAATCTGCTCAGGACCGGCGCCGGGCCAGAGAGGTCGAGCTTCCCAGGAGACCATGGTGAAGTCGCTCGTGAGCGGGGTCAGGAGATCACGATAGCTCAGGGGAGGAAAGCCGTTGGCGTGGGCGAAGTGAACGATTCTCCCTTCGCCTCCCCACTCGATCCAAGAGTTCTCGTTCCTCATCGCTCGCAAGGATACGCGATGCACCTCAACCAGGCTATGACCGACAAATTGCCACCAAAAGTCGAAGACTCCGGTAATATCGCCTCATGAAAGTTGACGTGCGGCATGCTGACGACGTGATCATTGTGGATCTTGACGGCCGGCTGGTCATCGGAGTCGGGGATGAACTGCTTCGAGATGTGGTCAATGAACTCATAGCTGAGGACTGGAAGAAGATTCTGCTCAACCTCCGGAAGGTGACGATCCTGGATTCGTCCGGCCTGGGAGAGTTGGTCTCGAGTTGGAAGCTGGCCCACCGGTTCGGCGCGGAAATCAAACTTCTTCGCCCGCGCCCGCAGGTTGAACGCACCCTCAAGGTGACCCAGATTCTTCCTCTCCTCGAGGTCTATGACGATGAAGACACCGCCGTGGCCAGCTTCCTCCCGGCCTAGGAGGGTGTACCGCATTGGCCCCTGAGGAGATCAATTTGATCGAGGGCGATGGAATTGGCCAATCCGGCCCACACTCCTAGCATTTCGCGCTTCGCGCTTGACTGGGTCACGCGAGAGACGTCACCACTTCGATACCGGCGTCGAACGCACGCCGTACTCGAGGGTCAGCCAGGCCGCCATAGACCTGGTCCTGCTTCTGTGCCCGAGTCACATTGTCGGTACAGAACAGCAACGCACCGACCTCGAGTCCGAGGCGGGCCCCCACCACCGCTGCGGCGGCACACTCGGACTCGACGCCGATAACCAGACCCGCACAGTGTTCGTAGATCTCCGGTCCCGTATGATGGGCTGCCGCGGAGGAAAGGGACCATGCGCTATCGTTGCCTGATCATCGACCACGACGACACTGCCGTCGACAGCACCCGAGTGGTGCACTATCCCGCCCATGTCAGGGCCATGGAACTCCTTCGCCCCGGCCGCCGGCCGGTAGATCCCGACACCTGGTTCGAGAAGAACTTTGATCCTGGAATCATTTCCTTTCTCGCGGATGAGCTGGGTTTCAGCAAGGAAGAGATTGCCGTCGAGGAGCTGGTGTGGCGGGAGTTTACGGCCGACCTCACCCCGGAGTTCTACCCCGGCTTTCTCGACGTCATCGCCGATTTCAAGGACCGGGGCGGCGCCGTGGTCGTTGCCTCCCACTCCGAGGAGGGGGTTATTCGCTCCCACTATAGCGCCGCCACCAACGGACGTCCGGTGGCGCCCGACCTTGTCTTCGGCTGGGAACTCGGTCCTGAGCAGCGTAAACCCAACCCCTACCCTGTCCTTGAAACTCTTCGCCGATTGCGGCTGGACCCGAAAGATGTCCTGGTCCTCGACGACCTGAAGCCGGGTGTGGACATGGCCGTCGCCGCCGGAGTGGATGTGGCAGCCGCTGCCTGGAGCCACAACATCCCGGCCATCCGCAGCTTCATGGAGCAGAACTGTATTGCCGCCTTCGACACCGTCGCCGATTTCGCCGAGTTTATCAGGAGTTAGGTCGTACTCGATACTTGATTTCCGCGACCACGGCCACGAGAGCGATGAACGCGTAGATGGCTGCATAACTGGTTTCCTTGATCTCGTCGAGTGCGTCTGCCCGGATCGAGCCCGCGTGAAGAAACAGAACCACCTTGTAGACGGCATAGCTCGTGAGGAAAAGGCATCCAGTCCACAAAGGCGGAACCACCATCCCCACGTTCTCGAGGAATCTCCGGGCGCGTTCCGAGAGACGGGCGGTCACCGGAAGCAAAACAAAAACGACCAACCAGAAGATAGAAAACAGCCGATTCATGTTGACGAGCTTTCCGACAAAACCCTTCTCGCTGCCGTCCGGGTTCCACTGATGGACCCAGTGAAGATTGTGGAGATTGACTTCGTTCTGGGCATTCAGGTCAGAAATCAGCCCGGGGGTGTTCCAACCGAACACTCTCTGACCCCAGCTGATCTCCTCCCCGAAACAGACGAACATCAGCATTGCGAGCAAACCAAAAACCAGCGTAAACCTGAAGTCGCCTCTGAGTGCCTTGCGGCCTCCCTTCAACCGAAACAGGCACAGAGCGAAGAAGCCAACGGCTGCGGCAAGGAAAAAAATGGCGCCCGCGGTTTCAATGAGACCGTCCTCTCTCTCCAGCCGGTCGAGCATTGTGCAGTCGATCGCGAGTGCCGCAAAGTAGACCCCGGCCAGAACAGCAAAAGCCACGATGATCGCAACATGCAGGACCCGCCTGTTGTTTCGAGCCGTCGTCCCCAAGAACACCTCCATCGAGCAGAATGGGCATTATCACATGACCTGGGAGGGTGTAGGGCATTGAATCAGCGGCGCCTTTCGGGTGTCGTGAATAAGAATAAAACAGTGTCCCTTTTAAATGTTCCTTTTAAATGTTTGGGGAAAACCATGGTGAGAAGTGAGGGTTAGGCCAGGTCTTCTAAATCGATGCGAAAAACGTGTGGTTCCGGGATAATGGACACGTGAACTCGACCTCCGAGGCTTCCCCAACCAGGAGTGTTGCGCTGACTTTGGCGGCCGGCGCCGTGCTCATATTGACCGCGGTAGTTGTCGCTTTGTGCGTGACCGAAGCAGCCGGCGTCGCGGCGCCACCCCACTCGAACGCCCGCGTGATCGACGGGGAGGTCACCGTATATGCCATTGCTGCCGGCGACATCTTTGACCAAGCCGGTCTCGAAGCCGGAGATCGCATCCTTTCGATCAACGGTGTGACCTTTGAAACCGGCAAGGCCTACATCGACTACATGCGTTCCATCCGTCCAGGCGACCACCTCTGGTTTGAGGTGGGGCGAGACGATGAGCAACTCAATCTCCAAGCAATTGCCAGTGCCAATCTGCAACCATCCAGACTGGTCGCCGTCGGATTCCCCATTCTTGTCCTGCTTCTCGCGGGTGGAGGGGTATTTTTCGCTGCACCGCGATCCTGGACAACCTTTCTATTTTTGCTGTTTTGCTGTTCCGCGGCCGTCAACGACGCATGCCAGCTCCCTTTGGTCGGCGGGGCCTCGGCTGCACAGATCACCATCATGGCTGCCTACACCCTGTTCAGCATTCAGAGCCCGGCACTCGGCCTTCATCTTTTTATACTCTTTCCGGCTCGCAGCGGGGTGCAGCGGTGGCTCACTGCGTGGCTTCCTTTTGCGTATGGCATACAGACGATTCTTGGACTGTCGTATTTCTTGCCGGCGGTCTCTTCAGGATGGGCAGCCAAGCTCACGAACCCGCAGCTTCATCCCACACTTCTTGGCCTCTTCAACGCAAATGTCGTTATTTGCTCAGCTCTCAGCGCATTGAGCTTGGCCGCCGTCGCAATCGGCCGGGACCAAGAACGGGTCCGTCAGCAGGCCCGGCTGCTCTTCTTCGGTTTCGCTCTGCTCACGACCTTTCAGTTGACCCTCTACACCTTGCCGCTTCGATTTCTGGGCCGCATGTTGGTTTCGGCCGAAAGCTACATGTTGCTTGACCTCATCGTCCCAGCCTTCGTGGTCGCGGCGATCCTGCTCCACCGACTTTGGAACATCGACCTGCTCGTTCGGCAAGGATTCATTTACGGAGCTGCCTCAGTGGTGGTGGCCATGACCTTCACCGCCGCTGTTATCGCCCTCGGGTCGCTGGCGAAGCTCGTGTGGCCGGATCCGGATATCGTTGTGATTGCCGCTGCAACGGCGGTTGCGGTACTGCTCTTCCAGCCCATTCAGAAGCGAACCCGGCGATGGGTCGATCGGTCTCTTTACCGCAAACACTACAGTCACCACCTTCTCATCGCCGAAATTGGAGAGCAGCTCGCCGCCATGTTGGACCTCCCGGCAATTGCCATGTTGTTGCATACTCGCATCATGGCGGCCCTCGAGCCCGAAACCCTTGTCGTTACCTCGTACCGAACACCCCCGGAAACCATTAGGACCATCGATCGGGACGGCGCCCAAGAGATGCTCTGCAGTGGTGATGAGGCGAAGGGCCTTGCAGAGGAACTGCTGAGTCGCCGCCAACCATTCCAACCGGATTCAGGGTCATGCCATCTATTTGGTGAGTACGAGGTCGTCGTTCCGATGGTCCGTGGTGACCAGGTTCTCGGTGCGATTCTCCTTGGCGCCCGACAGTCGAACGTGCCCTATTTTGCTGACGATCTCAACCTGTTGGCGGCGATTTCTCGCGAGACGGCGCCGGTCTTGGACAATGCGAGGTTGATCGAAGAGCGGGCGGATCGGGAGCGACTTGTCATGGTCGGCACAGCGACGGCGGCGATCACCCATGAACTCAAGAATCCCTTGGCTGCAATCAAGAGCACCGCCGCGATCCTGCGCCGCAGGCTCGATCAGGACCCGCGAGGCCAGGAGCTGACCGATGTCGTCGTGGAGGAGGTCGATCGGCTCGAAAAATCGGCGCTCGACGTCTTGACCTTTGCGCGGCCCAAAAATGTCGATCCGACTCCTATAGCTCTCGTCGAACTCGTAACTCAACTGATTGGAGTTGTGCGGCCCGATTTTGCACGATCCGGAGTCGAGGTCCGGCTCAAAACGGACCTGCCGCCGCTGGCTCTCCTCGGAGATGCGGAGCGGCTTCGGCAGGCACTTCTGAATTTGCTGCTCAACGCTCGTGACGCAATGACCTCGGGGGGAGTCGTCGGTGTAGAGCTTCGACCGTGGCAGGACGATACCGATGGGGTTCGTGGTGTCGAGATTCGAGTTGTCGATTCGGGCCCAGGCTTTCCCGAGCACATTTTGCCGAAGGCCTTCGAACCGTTCGTCAGCAGCAAAAGGCTCGGAACGGGACTGGGGCTGGCGAACGTTCGACAAGTCGTCGAAGAGCACGGCGGCCAGGTCGATGTTCGCAACTGCCCAGGGAGCGGCGCTGAAGTGTGTCTTTTCCTACCCTGTACACCTGGAGTTAGATCCGCCGAACATCGGAAGAAAAGGTGATGTCATGAATCAAAGGACAATCGTCCGTTCCCACGGTCGTGTTTTGCTCGTGGATGACGATCGGAGCTTCCTGATCAGCCTGCAAGTCCTCTTGGAAGACGAGGGAGGATATGCGGTCGAGTGCGCCGGATCGGTCGATGAGGCTCTCGATGTGCTCGACGGCGGGCACGCTGTGCATCTCGTGGTGACCGACCTTTCGATGCCCGGTAAGGACGGCATCGAACTGCTCCGAGCCGTCAAGGAGACCCGACCGGAGCTCGCGGTTATTCTGATGACGGCCCACGGATCCGTCAGCACTGCAGTCGAAGCGATGCGTCTCGGGGCCTTTCAATACCTTACAAAACCAGTCGATCCGGACGAGCTTCTCGTGCAGGTGGAAAGGGCATTTCAAGTTGCGCTGGTCAACACCGCCTACCGATCTCTCAAGGACCGTACCGGAGATCCCGACAGCATGGATGTGTTGGTCGGCAACGGGCCAGGAACTGCAGATCTCCGACAAACGATTGCAGGCCTGAGCAAGGTGGACTCGACCGTACTGATCCGCGGCGAGACCGGAACCGGCAAGGAACTCGTGGCTCGTCTGGTTCACCGCCACAGCCATCGCGGCGCCTCTCCCCTGATCGTAGTCAACTGCACGGCAATCCCCAAAGACCTGTTGGAAAGTGAGCTGTTCGGACACGAAAAGGGCTCGTTCACGGGCGCTACGGCTCTTCGCCGAGGCCGGATCGAGGAGGCGGAGGGAGGCACTCTTCTTCTCGATGAGATTGGTGACATGCCGCTCGAACTCCAGCCTAAGCTCCTTCGATTTCTTCAAGAACGCACCTATCGCCGGGTCGGCGGCTGCCGTGACCTCAAAGCGGATATCAGAGTCATGGCGGCCACCCACTGCGATCTGGAGCAGAGGATGGCCGACGGCAGGTTCCGGCAAGATCTTTTCTACAGGCTGAACACCATTCCGGTGATGGTGCCTCCTCTGAGGGACCATTTCGAAGATCTGCCCGAACTCTGCGACCACCTGATAGCTAAGATCTCCCTGCGCCTTCGATGCAAACCTCGTCCCGTCACATCGGAAGCCTTGCATGCTCTTCAGTCTCACCCATTCCCCGGCAACGTGCGTGAGCTGGAAAACCTGCTCGAACGCGCTCTGGTGCTCGGCGCCGTGGCCGGGAATCCCGACGTGATTACGACCCATGGGCTGACTCTTCCTCCGGATACCAGGACCGAGAACACGTTCGAAACGGTCCCTCTGGAGGACGGGTTTGCGGCATTGCACACCATATTCGCCGAAGCGGAGGCCGAACTCATCCAACGGGCATTTCAGAGATGGCCCGAATTGGCCAATCGGGAAATCGCCGAGCGCCTCGGCACGAATCGCCGGGTACTCGAGCTGCGGATCAAGGAGCACGGATTGCAGAAGCGGACCTGAAGTCCCACCAGGATGCACCCCGACGTACATCGAAATACGGCCGGGTGTGTGATTGCATCAAAAAGGCGGTCGGTTTTGGGAGTCTCCGCTGGCATGGAGGTTGCGTAAGGACCCCACATGGCGAAGGGTTCAAAGACCTCCGTTCTTGTGATCGACGACGACCGAGCTTTTGCACGGGGGTTGCAGATCCTGCTCGAAGACGAAGGACCGTGTGTTGTGCGAACCGCGTGCTCCCTGGCGGAGGCGATGAATGACCTCGAAACAACGGAGGTTGTAAACCTCATTCTCGGCGATGCAGCGATGCTCGTGGGAAAAGGTCCGCTTGCTCGGCTGAGAGCCCTCCGGACTCGTTCAGAGATGGAAATCGTACTTCTGACGACCGATCCCGAGCTTGTTGCCGAGCACGAGTGTCGCGCGCTGGGCGTGACCCGAATCCTACCGAAACCGATTGACCCGGAGGCCGTGCTCGAACTCCTGAACCAGGTGTGACGGTCGGAGCTGACCATCGGCGGCCGGCGGCGAGAATTGCAACATCTTCAAGCTCGCGCTCCCGAAGGCCGGGGTTGGAAATCCGGTCCGTCGCTGCGTGCGGATCCCCCGAGAATCGCATCAACCCCGCTACGCGGGCGATGCTGGGGTGGCCAAAGCCACCCCAGAAGACCACCTCAGTGGAATTGACGACTCCGATCTTCCGCTATCAATGTGTCGAGACGATGTCGCAGATCCTTTAGGTCGCCGTTGTTCGGGGAGATCTCGGTCCCTCTGCTCCAGGCGTTCTCAGCGAGTCGAATCGTTTCAAACGGCGAGCAAATCGACTCGATTTCAAACCACGCTCGCGCCACGTAGGCGCGACCAAGATAAGCGTACGCACGAGGGTTGCGAGGATTGAGTTTGAGGGAACGTTGCAGTGAGGCGAGAGCATGAGCGACCTCGGTCGTGGGGTCCTGACCATGTGTAGCCGTCCATTCGGCGACAAGCGTATGGGACGCCCCCTTGACCCGATGCGACCACCAGAATTCGGTGTTGAGGACGAGCGCCCGGTCGATCACAGCGTGAGCTTTCTCGGCGATGGACGATGGGTCTTCGTCGAGAGTGTGGACCAGGTACTCCATCCATCTCCTGTAGGCAATTCCGGCATTGACGTAGTTCGACGGTGAATCCGGGTCGATCTCAGCGGCTGCGGTCGAAGCCGCTACCGACCGCTGCAGCCAGGGACGTGGATCGACACCCTGAGCATGTTCCCAGATAGCCTGATCGGTGAGGATGATCGCAAGCGTCGCGTGGGCGCGTGCCGAGCGGGGATCGAGGCCCAGAGCTCGTTCGGCCGCATCTATTGCCGTGGAGAACGTCTCCGTCGGGTCATCGTTTCTAATCATCTGATACTGGCCGCGGTGCCACAGTGCCGTCGCCTTGCTGGTCAAGGCGAATATGCTGCCCGAATCAATAGCGAGCGCTGCATCAGCGGCGGCTGATGCGGCGAGGGCAGCATCAGCCGGATCTTCGCGGTGGGTGATCCGATAGTCGGCCAAAACCGAGTATGCGATGGCAATCAACTCGTGGAGTCTGGCAATGTCTCGATTGGCGACGAGACCGTTTTCGCACGACTCGACAAGCCGTTCGAGGGTTGCAAGGTCGGCGTTATGATGATGCACGACCTCCGTGTG
Organism: Thermoanaerobaculales bacterium; assembly: GCA_021107705.1. Lineage (GTDB taxonomy): Bacteria > Acidobacteriota > Thermoanaerobaculia > Thermoanaerobaculales > Sulfomarinibacteraceae > JAIOSJ01. The sequence continues at coordinate 12,413 of JAIOSJ010000074.1, forward strand.
CCAGGCAACAAACCACATCGAGCACTGCCCCTCGTAGGCCCGGACATCGCTCTCGCCGACTCGAATCGCCTTTTGGTAGGCGCCGTTGGCGGCATCCAGGGACTGCCGCGCGTGGTCGTAGCGCCCGGCCTGACGATGGTCGTCGGCGATCGCCGTCAGGACCTGGCCCTCGAGAATGTGTGCCTCGTACAGCCACTCGACCCGTTCTGAGGCTTCTCGTGCTTTGGTCAGAGCGTCCTCGTAGCGCCGCTCGTATCGAGCGATGAGCGCCTCGACATACTCAGGCGCCTCGATCACCGATGCGGGCAGCGCACGCAGCAAGTCGAGTGCTGGATCACGGAGGCTTTTCTCGGCTTCGATTCTCCGTTGCTTCCGTTCCCCTTCGCTACCGGCCTGCGCGAGGGCGATCAGGGCCTCCTGGTACAGCCGACCAAGCGTCAGACCCAAGGCATAGGCGGCTTCCGGTGGGCGGTATCCGGAGGTCCAGGCCCGTTCGAGGTGCTCTCGAGCCTGCTTGTACTGACCCAGTGCAAGAAATCCCCTGCCGAGCGCGACGTTGCCTGGGCCGACGGCGAGGTTGCCGAGCTCCCCCATTTCGCAGCGAATAGTGTCGAGCATGGTCGTGACGTGCGCACGAGCCGGCCTCACGTCGTGGAGCGGCAGCGACCGGACCCGCCACAAGGTATTCTCAACCCGATCGACCAGCAACCCAAATTGCAGTGCCGTCTCCGTCTGGCGATTCGCGCTCCAGCGTGTGTGGATCAGCATTCCTGCGATGACCAGCACGACAACCGCGGCCGCTCCACCAAGGCCGAAGAGCGCCCGGTGTTTCTTCGCCGCCTTGCGCAATCGGTAGACAACCGATGCCGGAACCGCCGCGACCGGATCTCCGGTGAGAAAGGCGGCAAGGTCCTCGGCCAGGTCGTGGGCGGACTGATAACGTCGGCTCGGCTCTTTGGCGAGGCACTTCATAACGATGGCCTCGAGATCGAAGGGGATCTCGGGTTCGATCGGCCGAGGCATTCGGGGCGCCTCAGTCACCACTCGCAACAAGAGTTCGGCCCGATTGCTGCCGGTAAATGGTGGTTTCCCAACCAGAAGGGTGTAGAGCGTAGCTCCGATGCCGTAGACGTCAGTCCGAGCGTCGAGCTGTTCGTTTGCGCCAAGGGCTTGCTCGGGCGCCATGAACGAAGGTGTGCCCGTGACCAAGCCGAGAGCGGTCAGGTCTGGTCGCGACTCCTGCAGAGCATCTGGCGCGGCACCCTCCCCCCCGGGCCGATCAAGAGGACGGCTAAGGCCGAAATCGACAACCTTGACCGCATGTGATCTGTGATCGCGAACCTCCAGCATCACGTTTGACGGTTTGATATCGCGATGGATGAGCCCTCGGGTGTGCGCGGCATGGGTGGCCAGCGCGACATCGCGCATGATGGCGACCTTCTCGCCCAGGTCGAGCTGTTGCTCGTTCGTAGACAGGCTGGGGCCGTCGATGAGTTGCATGGCGATGTAAAACCGGCCGGCGACCTCGCCTACCTCAAAGACCTCACATACGTTGGGGTGTGAAATGCTTGCCTGGGACTGCGCTTCTCGCAGGAATCGCGCGCTCGACTGACCGCTTGACGTGTTAAGGAACTTGAGGGCTACCAAGCGTTTGAGGCGTGGATCCCAAGCACGATAGACCTGCCCCATGCCACCGCGACCGAGGAACTCGAGACGTTCGTAGCGTTTCCATCCTGCAGGCGGTGGTGGTACGTCCGAGAACGAACCGTCCACTTCGAATGCAGTCGGAACACCGCTAACGGTTGGATTGTCAGGCATCCTCACGAGATCACCCTCCGGCGGGATCGATGTTCAGCGCTTTCGTCCAGACACCTTCGCATGCCTTTGCCAACCCACCAGCTGACAACATCAGGGGTCTTGTTCACAACTTCGACAAGGGCGATCGGTGATGCGTGAGGCTGCGGCATTGTTCTTCTGCAACGATAGCATTGACGGTGGGGGGGTTGATCGATCGATTGTTGGGGCTTGCACAATCAGGAGAGCAGATTCTTTGAGGATCCTTCGAAGCATCGGCGCACTGCAACTGGGACGTCAAACCACCGAGCAATGAATCGCCCTCCCCACGGGCACGGAACGCTGATTGTGCCGTCAACGGTCCGCCAGAGGAAGAAACAGTCTGATTCAAGGCACGAACAGTCTTTCAGGGGAATCGATCGAACCAACCCAGTGCCAGGACTAACCTTCCCAACTTTAATGTAAAACCGCTGGTGAGGAGGGATTGGTCAAAGACTGGCGAGTGGTATAACATGGAGACAGGATTAAAATGACATGGACCGAGACACGCTGTATATCTTCCCAAGGGCAGTCGAGCAGGGATTCCTGCGGGCATCTCGGTAGCCGCCAAGTGGAAGTAAGCCTTGCGCCGCGCGGTGTTGCCGTTTGGTGGTTGTTGTTTTTTCTGCTTTTTCCCACGGTCCTCTCCGCTCAGACGCTGCATGTACGGAACTACAGCACCGACGACGGCCTTCCCTCATCCCAGGTATGGTGCATTCTCCAGGATAGCCAGGGCTACATTTGGTTCGGGACCTCCAACGGACTGGCCCGGTACGACGGCCGGAAGATGACGGCCTTCGGCGCTAGCGATGGGCTCGTCAGTAATGTCGTTCTTGCGATGGTGGAAGACGCCGGGAAGTTCTGGATCGCGACCGACAATGGCATCAGTTGCTATCACAACGGCGCATTTGAAAGCTTCTCACGGTTCGATGGGAAAGAGCTTGGGATCGTATGGAGCGTCGCGAGGTTCGGGGGTTACATATGGTACGGCATGAAGTCACGAGGGCTCTTGAGAGTCGATCCCCGAAAGGACGATAACGGACATTACCCCATGGAGATCATTGTTCCAGACGACTTGAAACCCGACAACAGCATCTTTTCCTTCGCGTCGGCCGAGGATGGCCTCTGGATCGCCACTGCGGGCGGGCAGTTGTACCGGTACGACGGAAACCGGTTTCTGGAGTGCGCTAAGGTCTTCGGCCTTGAGGGGATGATCTTGACCAACGTGCTGCGGACCGGCGACTCCACGTTGTGGGTCGGGACAAGCAAACACGGCGTCTTCCGCTGTAGCCTGAGCGCCCTCGAAGGCAAGAACCGGTCTGCGCCCGCGGAGAGGTACTTCCCAAGCTCCTACATCTACTCGTCGGCCCAGGCGGGTAATGAAATGCTCTTTGGCTCTCGCTACGGCGGACTGGCGTCCCTGGAGCACGAGCAACAACACCAAGTAACCGTCAAGAACGGGCTGTGCAACAACCAGATCTACTCTATCTTGGTGGATCGGGAAGGCTCGATCTGGCTCGGCACGAACCAAGGGGTCACCAAGATCCTGTCCACGAAGTTCCATGGATACCTGAAGGGCGAGGTGATCACGTCCATATGCGAGTACCGGAACGCTCTTTGGTTCGGAACCTTCGAACACGGCCTAATCAGGCTCAAAGACGGCGAGATCACCCGGTTCACGAAGAAAGACGGCCTTCGCTGTGACCAGCAAATCTTTGCCCTCGTGGTATTTCAAGGTGCGATGTGGATAGGAGGTATGGATGGACTCAGCAGCTATGACGGCGCTGTATTTCATGCTCACACGGGAAAAGCTCCCTCGACCGCTCCGAAGGGAATCTTGTCGCTCCACCCGGTGGGCGACTGTTTGTGGATTGGGACCGCCAACTGGGCTTGGATGTACCGGAAAGCCGCGTCGAAAGATCAGTTTGCGATGCTTTCCGATACGAACAAGTCCGGTTCCACTTACTTCCAGGCTGTCGCCGAGGACCAGGAGCACAGGATCTGGTTTGGCTCTCCCTCCGGAGCATACCTCTACGATCCCAAGCACCCTCAGGGAAGGATGCAGAAAGTTGGTGCCGGCGATGGATTGCCTGCCGGCTCTGTCAACTGTATTTTTCGTGACAGTGAGGGAACCCTCTGGCTGGGAGCACAGACCAGCCTGATCAGATACCAACCGAGGGAGAAGGAAAAGTTCAGGGTCTTCAGTCTCCCCACGACCGAAGGTGGGTCGAACTCTTCCGACATCAATGTCTTTTCGATCATTCAATCCAACGGGACCTATTGGCTCGCCACCAACATGGGCATGCTCGAATTCGACGGTGAGAAGGTTATTAAAAAGTACACCAAGCAAGACGGGCTCATCGGAAACGAGACGACTTCCGCTTCCTCCCTGTACCGTGACAGCCGGGGCCACATTTGGTTTGCTACCTACAGTGGGGTGACCGAGTATCTGCCGGAGAACGACATCCCCAACACGGTCCCTCCGCCGGTCGTCATCGAGAAAGCGTTTTTCGACAACGCTCCTATCACGGAGGGGCACAGTTTCACCTACCGCCACGGTACCCTGCGATTCGCCTTTACTGGCCTGTCTTTCAAGGACGAGAAGGATGTTCGGTACAAATACAAGCTGGTTGGATATGACAAGGACTGGTCGGAGATTACTGAAAAAAGGGAGGTGCGATACACAAACTTGGACAACGGCCGGTATGTCTTCAAGGTAACGGCCAGAAATGCCGATGGATACTGGTCTGCCACACCTGCGACGGTGGCGTTCGAGATCCTCCCGCCACTCTGGAAAAAGTGGTGGTTCCTGTTGCTGGCAGTTGCCGCCGCGGGGTTGCTGATTCGAGCGGGGTTCACTCTCAGGCTGAAAGGGATCGAAAGGGAGAAAAGACGGCTGGAGAAACTGGTGGCAGCGAAAACCAAGCTGCTCACAGTGCAGGCCATCACGGATGGGCTTACCGGCGCGTACAACCGGAGTTGGTTCATGAAAAAGCTCCGGCAGGAGATCGTTTCGATGCTACGGCGGAAAACCCCAGACTGTCTCTCCCTGATCATTCTGGATATTGACCAATTCAAACATTTCAATGACACCTACGGTCATCTGGTGGGAGATCATGCACTGACAGTGCTTGTCGAGACACTTAGGGGATGTGTTCGCGAGAATGACACGCTGGCCCGCTATGGCGGCGACGAGTTCGCGATCATCCTCCCCTCGACGGGCGCCGAAGGCGCGCAAGTCGTGGCTGAGAAGATGCGAGAGACTATCGAATGTTACAACTTCACATATAAAGGCCATCGACTGAAGATCGCCATCAGCGTCGGCGCAGGTGTGTGGTGCTACTCGGGGAAATTGCAGCGCGACATCGTTCAGGAACTGACGGAGAAACTGGTCACCGAGGCTGACACCGCCATGTACGAGGCTAAAAATGAAGGAGGCAACCGTATTGCTCTGAGACTGCTTCAGCCCTGAGCAATCGGCGAGCAGGGCTGAGGCTCGGCGAGCAACCAGTGAGCGACTTTGGGTGGACCGAATGCGCAAATTGGCAAGCCGGCGAACGGACAACAAAGATCCACCGGCGGAGGATGCTCTCCCCGAGGCGGTGTTTGGCGGGGTCTATTTTCAATATGTTCTCGAAGATAGAGAACAGCCGTCACCGGGCCTTCCCGATCATGATGAGTTCGAGATGATCTTCGGTCTTTCGACAGGAGAGGAGATACTGCGTCGCATGGATCTTGAATTTGTGGACGAAAACGCCCTTGAGGTCGCCCTTTTTCTCCTGCCCGACAGCGGGATCTTTCAGGATCTTGCGAAGCATTCTGCAACCCGTATGGCATTGGGGTTCAGGCCGTGACGGTTGCCACCCCGTAGCTGGGAATCGAGCCGTCACGGGTGACGATGGTGAAGCGCTCGACGAGTGCCTGCACTATCAACATCCGGTCGAACGGGTCGCGGTGAATGGGTGGCAGGCCCTCGGAGTCACCGACGACCAACCGGGGACGCTTACCTCGTATTTTCGAGGACAGACAACTGCGCGTTCAGTTATGCTGGGAGAGCGATGGAACTGAGGGTCTGCATTCGCTGCGAGAAGGTCGTCCCCGGCGAGACGCTGTGCCCAGGATGCGGAGAGCCCCTCAGCCTTGCGAACCCGGACTTCTTCCTCGGTCGGTCCTTCGGAAAATACCGGTTGGAATCGGTCCTCGGCACCGGCGGAATGGGCGTGGTCTACCTTGCGGAGCAGCGAACCTTGCTGCGCAAAGTGGCCTTGAAGCTCGTGCTTCCCCAGCACGACGACACGGTGTTCCGGCGCCGGTTTTTGCGGGAAGCCCGAGTGCTGGCAGAACTCCGCCACCCCAACATCGTCGAGGTCTACGACTTTGACGTCAACGACTGGGGCGTACCGTTTTACGTGATGGAGTACCTGGAAGGACAGACCCTGCGAGAGATATTGGAGGAGCGGGGTCGCATGACGTGGACTCAACTGTTCCCGATCATGAAAGAGGTCGCGGCCGGACTTGGAAGCGTTCACCGGCACGACATCGTTCATCGTGACCTCAAGCCGGAAAACATCTTCCTCGCCGACTTCGACGGTGGTCGAGTCACGAAGGTATTGGATTTCGGGATCGCAAAGACCGCAGGCCCGGAAAAAGAACAGACCAATCTGACCCAGACCGGTCTGGTTGTGGGAACGGTCAACTATCTGGCGCCCGAACAGATCCTGGAAGGCACGGTGGGCCCCGCCACGGATCAATACGCGCTGGCCCTGGTGATCGCGGAACTCTTGACCGGCAAGGCCGTGAGGGCCGGGAAGACAATGGCTCGGATCTTCAGCGAAGAGATCAAGCAGCCGGTCGATGTCGCGCCTCTCGGTAAGATCGACATCCATCCGGGGCTGTCTGAAGCGATAAAGCGAGCCACGATGCCCGATCCCGAGGAGAGGTTTCCCGACGTCGAAACGTTCATCAACAGCATCGGCGCCGCAGCTGAGATGTCTCCTGGGTCTGATGAGGGGCTGACCATCGCCGCTACGACAGGCCCCGGCGTGCGTGCCAAGGCCGGTTCCCCGACCGAATTTGACCGCCCCAGAAAGACCCGCACGAAACCCACTTGGCCAAAGATGCCGACCGTCCGCTGGATCCTCGCTGTGGTTGTTGTCGGTCTGGTGACCGCAGCGGTGGCCATGATCGCTGAAAGACAGGGGCCGGCCCCTCCTCCGATTAACGAAGCACAGATCCTAAAGGTAGAACACGCGGTCCCGGTTCCGCTGGATGCCACCCGCATTTTGACCTTTCAGGACGACCTGCTGGTTCTCGGGGGTATGGACGGCCTGATCTTGCAGGACAGCGCATCGGATCGTCCTCCGACCCGTGTGGGCATTGACCCGGAGAGTGTCCTCAGTGTGACGCCTGAAGGCATCCTGATAGTTCGAGAGGGAGATCAGGCCTTTCTGCGTGACCCTGCCGGAGGCCGGTCCTCGCCGTGGGCCGATGGTGTGCCGTCGGGGGTCGATATCATGGCGTCGCCGGACACGCGGTTCGTGGTCACGCGCAATGATGGCGGTTTGAGCATCCGGAAACTGGTCCACCAGCATTTCGAACCGGCGTTCGACCTTGATCTTGGATACAAGCCCCAGGCCATAGCGGTGGGTACCCGACTTCTGGCCGTGGTCGGCGGCGGAAGACTGCAGGTATGGTCGCTCGAAGAGGAGTCTCTCGAGTTTGACGAGCCCTTCCGCGAACACTCCGTGAACGCACTGGCGGTGCATGATGAGGCGGATCTTGTGGCCGTGGGCGGTTGGTTTGACCACGTCATTGTGGTGGATATCTCCGACCAAAAGTCAAGCCGCGTACCGCGACGTCAGGGGGCGACTAAAGATCTCGACCTGGTCTTTCTCTCCGCCGGTGGGACGTTGGCCATTGGAGAGGCTGGAGGAGTCACGCTATGGCGGCCCGACGAGGGAATTGTCGGCCGGTGGGACAGCTCGGGCGCCGACATCAGCGATCTCAGACCCGCTGCAGGGCGATTGGTCGCCCTGGACCGCAAGAGCCACACCGTGTTCTTTCTGTCACTGGGAGGGATCTCGTCCGAACAGGTTATCGAATTCGCGGACGACTCGGCGTGGACGGCTGTCGCCGATCCGACGTCGTCGCGAGTCCTGGTCGGCACTGAAAGCGGCCTGTTGCATGCGGTTGACCTGGAGACCGGAGAGGTCAGCCGGCACACGATTCACACGCAGGGCATTACCTCTCTGGTAACGGACGGTGAAAGGCTCGCCTCGGCTTCGGACGACAAGACCATTGCCGTGTGGCGACTGCCGGAGCTGACGATCGAGTGGCGCAGCCGGGCCCATGATTTCCTGATCAATCAACTGTTTCTCACGGCCGACAGGCAGGCCCTCTGGTCGACTTCCTCCGACCGCTCCCTCAAAAAGTGGTCCTGGCCGAACCTGGAAGAGCAGGAGACCGTTCGCACCCAAGATGTCACGGGTACCGCCATGTCCCTCGGTGCGTTATGGGTGTCGCCAAACGGGCGCCGGATCTTCCTGGGAACCTGGAACAGAGCGGCTCTTCTTTACGAACATCAAACCGACGGCAGCTGGGCCGGGAAGTCGTTCCCCTTTGACTCTTTTGGAGGCTATTCGATCGCCGACCTGGGTCCACTCGAGGCTGTGGTGTTGGCGGGGATCCAACATCCATACGGTATCGCAGTCTATGATCTCTCTCTCGACCGGTTTCTCCGACTTCGAGGAGCGAACCGACTTGTGAGCTGTCTTGTGAGTGTGGACGCCGGCCGGCGAATGCTCGCCTTTGGCGACCACAAGATTCTGGACTACAGATTTCGGAGAGAGGAAGACGGCGCGTTGCATTACCGCCTGGCAGTTACGAATCACCGGGATCTCGGGATCTCAGCCGCAGCGGCCCTCGTACCGGGAAGGCGTGTTGCCGTGGCCAATGACCGAGGCGCTCTGCACGTGATCTCAATCAAGGACATCGACGGCGTCGAGCTTTGCGATGTCCCTGCCGGCCGGTAGACAGCCGAGCCGGTCAGCGGCCCAGGGGCCGGCTGTAGAACACGACCAGCGAGTTGCTGCCCGGGTTGACATCCGAGATCGAGGCGTTCGAGAGGTGGTAGAACTCGAGACCCACGGCCGAGCCGCTGCGGCAGGTGAAAGCAAGCTCCAAGCCGCTGCGAAACTCGACCACGTGGCCCAGATCCTTACCGTCGCCCTCCTCGTAAAGACTGACAGCGAGGTTCGGGGCCACACTCCAGCCGCCTCCGAGACTGAACGGGCGCCGCAATCCGGCGTAGAGCCAGAAGGCGCCGTCGTCATTGGCCGAGATGCCCGCCATCGGACCGATGCCCCAGACCAGAGTGGCGGGCCAGCGCAGCGTGAGGCCGCCCTCAATGGCGTCGAAATCGCCCTTGTCGTCAAGCCATGCCGCGGTGTCGAAGATCCCGACGTTGAGACCGAGGCTGAGCCGATCCTCTGCGTTCGCCGCAAGGGGTGCAACCCACGGCAGAAGCAGCAATAGAACCAGAACGCGTCTCATCCGACAAAACCTCTCATCCCAAATAGACTACCCGAGTTCTCTTGTCGTGGACACTGGGCTAGACGCCAGCAAAACACAGCGCACGAGAATGCGGGCCAGGCAATCGCGCTCCAGTTCGGTATTCAGGGGTCTGACCTCTTTGACTCTTTGACCCTTTGACCTCTTTGATCCTATCCTTGTGCCTTTTTGTGGCTATTTCTTTGAGTATCGAATTACGGAACCGAACTCGACCACCTCACATAATTTCCGGACTCGAAACCGTCGGCGAAAAGGGACCCGGCACAGAAGTCGAAGAGTTCGGCCATGACCTCGGAGACGTCCCCAGCGGTGGGAAGCGCCTCCAGCGGAACACCGACATAGAGGCTTCGATAGTCCAGATTTTCTATCGACACCGTTAAATTCCTCCGTCCCGGTTTACATCTGCACGAAGTGCTGTTATTCTGCTGTGCCTTGGAGTTGGCCACTGGGGCCGACTCCCGTTTTGGCGGGCAGGGAGTCCGCTCTGGCTTGAGAAAGGAGTTCACCGGTACGACTGGTGGCTCCAGAGACGAGAAGGAAATATGGCTAAGAAACTGTTTGTTGGAAACCTGAGTTGGAATGTGGATGATAATGGATTGCGCGATGCCTTCGTGCCTTTTGGTGAGGTCACCGAGGCTAAGGTAATCACCGATCGCAACACGGGCCGCTCCCGCGGCTTCGGTTTCGTGACCTTCGAGGGTGACGAAGATGCCGAAAAGGCGATCGAAGCCCTGAACGACACTGATCTGGATGGTCGTACCATCAAAGTAAACGTCGCTCTTGAAAAGAATCGCGACCGTGATCGCGATCGTGGCGGTTACGGCGGCGGCGGAGATCGTTGGTAACTCCGCTAATTAAATATCAAACGAAAGCCCCTCCCCATCGGAGGGGCTTTTTATTTGGAAGACCGCGCTAAGATGAGCCATGAACAAAAGCCTGCTCCTTCTGTTTCTTGTCAGCTTGTTGGCGCCCGTGACCACGGAGTCGTCGCAGTGTCTGCCGTGCGTCGGAGTCATCGTCGATGATCCCATTCCATTTGTAACCCTGCTCGAAGACGGACTCGTAAACCAAAACCCTAAAGAAGCCGGCATTTCAATTCAATGGCCGGCGCCATTGGATGGATCCTTTGACACGTCCGTAGGCCACAGAATGAGGGCGGCAGGCGCGTATCCGATGGTGGCCCTCCAGTTCACGACATCCGCCCCCTCGGAAGACGTCGGGGAAGGTTTGGCCGCGGAACTCTCGGAGGTTATTCGCATTGCCCGGGCTCTCCCCCCGGAAACGCGGTTCTTGGTGAAATGGTCCTTCCCGATCGACAGCCCGAAGCGGGCTCGAGACTACGCCTTCCTCCTCAAGAGAGCTTCAGTCGCCGTGAAGAGCTCAAACCCTAGCGCTGACGTTCTGACGGGCCTTTTGCCGAACGACGAGGTGTGGCTGCGCGAACTCTTTTCGACCGACATCGCCGCCTACGTTGACGGAGTCGGCCTGACCCCGGCTGATTCTCGGGTCATCGCCTCCACCCTGATTTTGCTTATGGAACTCGATCCCGGGAAGACGATGGTGATCGGATCGACCACCGCCACGAATGCACTCGAGCGTATCCCGGTCGAGAGTGCTCAAAATGCCGCCGCCGGGATCAATCTGACTCTCTTCGATCTGCGACACACCACCGAAATCGCCGCACATCTCGGGCCCCTGCGCCTGATGGCAAGGGAGTTCCATGGTGATCTCTCCTTCGACCCGTCATCCGGCCCCGAGAAAGATCGGAATTACTGGTCCTTTGTTCGCTCTGAAGACCTCGGCCTGAGAACCGTTGTCGATCTCCGAAACGCCTCGGAAACCCGGATCAGAATTCCGGACCGAAGTCTGGCCGACCCCACGATAATTCACCAAGACGGTACTGAAGAGAGACTTCCGTGGAGACGAGTTCCCGGCGCTACCGAAATTGATCTTCCCGATGCGGGAGTCGCGGTCCTCCGAATTGGACGCCTTGCAGCCATCGACCTCGGAGGTTTTGAGGCGGCTGTCGAGGTCGCCGGGACCCGCCGGATGCCGGTCGAGGAAATTCTGCAGAAGTTACAGGTCTTCGAAGAGGATCAAGCGCGCCGCCTTCAGCACTACGAAGCGACCTACACCCAGCATCTGAGGTTTCGACCCGGCTCGGGTCTCGAACCCATCGAAGCCACCTTCTCGGGCCCGTTCTTCTTCCGTAGGGATGAGGGGTTTGACTGGATGTGGCGGGACCTCTTCATCGCTGGCGTTCACTGGCGAGGAAAAATACCGGAACTCCCGTTGCTGCAGCCTGCACGTGCCGCCACCCTTCCTTTGGAAATCCACCTCGACCGCCAATATTCATACAGGCTCCGGGGAACTGCCGTCATCTCCGATCGCGACTGCTGGGTGGTCGATTTCGAGCCGGCCGACCTGAAGCCTTCAGAAGGAATGTGGAACGGCACGGTGTGGATTGACCGCAAAATCTACACGCGCGTGAAGACCAGAGCTCTCCAGGTCGGCCTGACGGGAAATGTGCTGTCCAACGAAGAGACCACGTACTTCAGCCCGGTCGATATCGACGGGCGCCCGGCGCCGTGGGAGGCAGGCGCCTTCGTCTTGCCGACCCGGGTTGTGGGTCAGGAACTGCAATCCATCCTGAATGCCTCGGTTCAGGTGGTGAAAGAGAGCGTTTTGAGCGAGATCCGGATCAACCGGGAAGATATCGAAGAGCGCCTTGCCGCCGCTCACGCTTCTGACGACACCATGGTCCGCGACACGCCGGACGGCCTTCGTTACCTCGAGAAAACCGAGGACGGAAGCCGTCAGGTCCAACAGGATTTCGATCAAGACCGTCTGTTCGCCATTGGTGGAAGCTTCTATGACGCCTCCGTCGATTACCCGCTTCCACTTCTCGGTGTGAACTATTTCTCCAACGATTTCCTCGGCAGCGGCAATCAACTGAATATCTTCTTTGCCGGTGTGCTGTTGAGGGCCAACTGGGCGGACCCGTCTTTCCTCCAATCCCGATGGGATGTCGGAGCGCAGCTGTCCGGATTCGCGGTGGCCCGAGAGGAACTCCTGTACCGCGGCGCGGAAGAGGCGCCCGGGGAGACAGTTGAAAGACGGGACGCTGGAATGGCCGTCTTTCTCGGTCACCCAATAGGAGGCTTCGGCAAGGTCGATTTCACCTTCGGCCTTGAGTATGACTGGTTCGGCCGGGCTGATGACACCCACACAGATTTCATGATTCCCCAGAGCACCCCGACCCACTTCATCGGAACGGACCTCAGTTATTCCCGCGGCGGTTACCGTTTCAGCGCCGAGGCTTTCGGCTTCGCCAGAGCGGACTGGCATCCCTGGGGAATGCCCGGAAGCTCTGATTTCGACGCGGCGCACAAGAGTTACACCAAGTGGGAAGTATCCCTCAGCAAGACCTGGTGGATCAACGGATTCACGAAGGTCGGCCTGACTCTCGAACATTTGGACGGCTCAGATCTCGACCGTTTCTCAAAGTACGGCTTCGGCCCTTTTGCCGATTCACGAGTCGCCGGGTACGAACATGGCCGAATCACAGCGGAGAAAGCCGATGCCGTCCACCTGAGCTACGGCTTCAATTTCGCCGAGTTGCTTCGCCTCGAACTGCGAGGGGACGCGGCGTGGGCCGATGATCAGGCCACTGGGTTGGAGAGAGAACTGCTCGCCGGCCTGAGCCTCAACGGGACTCTCATGGGCCCGTGGCAAACGATCGTCAACTTTGACATCGGCATCCCGATTGCCGGTCCGGCAGAAGATTTCACCGTTTACATCGTATTCCTCAAACTCTTTGATTGAAATAGGAGCGTGGGCCGGATCGGCCAACTCCATCGCCCTCGATCAATTTGTTGCCCTAAGCTAAGCCTGCTTCAATGTTTACTTCTACCGATCCTTGTTCCGTAATCGCAAATACAAGCTCAACATTCGCCCATCGACCCCTTCGGCCAATTGCCGAAACAACATCAACCTCAACCCTATGAAGCTCGGCATCAGCATCAGTGGTATGCCACTTTATAACAGCACGTCGAGGAAACGACGCATTCGGGAAAACCTCCGTTTTTTCCATTCCTGGCGAGACAAGTCCGGCCCTATAGGCATACTTCTCCCATTCGACTTCGACAGCATCGAGTTCGACAGATGTTTCGTTCCGCAATGTGACACAGTATCTAGATGGCAAACCGCAGCCTTGTACGAATAAAACCAAGAAAAGAACCAAGAGTGCCCAAGGCCCCCAATTCCACCTGTTCCACATTGAAATCCTCAGCTTTCAATAGTCTCGTCTCCTAGTAAACTGGTCGATAAACCCTTCGAGCAGTGCCTGGCCTCGATTAACTTCCTAAGATCCCAAAGACTGGCACGGAGATCCAGTCCTCGCGCGCGCGAGCACGCGCTGTCGAGTACTCGTCACTTTTCCTCCAGGATTCGCTGGGACATAGCTCTGCGGGGGACAACACTCGCTAAATGAAGACCCAAATGGAATCATCATCTCGGAGTTCCCCCGATTTCGTGGACACCAAGAATAGCGCGTTTGTGTTTTGACGACCTTTCTTGCGAGAGCCCCCGCCGGAGGCTTCCTCGCCGTCGCCCATGATTCTAAATGA
>JAIOSJ010000239.1 GCA_021107705.1 Thermoanaerobaculales bacterium
AAGGCCGTGTCGTACGGTATTCAGCAGCGCTCTCACTGAAATCGTGTGCCAGGAATCCTTGTGACGAAAATCCGTCGCTGGCGGCGTATGGCATACCAGCCGTAGCGGAAGAGTGCACCTTGGCCGATCTGGATTTCTTCGCCATCCTGGTCATGGGTGAAAACCCCGTAAGCATCGGCCGGAGTCGCCAGCTCGAACACGTCAACCACAATGTCGTCCATGTTCTCGGGACCGAAGTAACGTTGGGCGATCGATGCCCGCAGGTCATAGGCGAGGTAAACCTCGGCGTGTCCGGCATCCTCTCGGGAAGCGCAATGCGAGAATCAACGCTTCTTGTTATATGATCCGGTTGATGTGGGCGATGAGGCAGAAGTGAGTCAGAGAATCTGCCGGGGGGTTACGAGATGAGTGTTGCTGCGCCTGAGGCGTCGAATTCGGATGTAGATACCCTGGCGTTGCAAATGGCTCGACGCTCGAGGCGGATGTCCGCCCTCGTGCGCAGCGTCCTGGCTTTCGGTTTCGTCTTTACCACTCTTGCGGCCGGTCATCTGTTCATGGTGGCGATCAACGCTTTCGATAATGCCGTCAGTGGGGCGGAGTATAAGACAAATGGTGTCGAAGCACGTTGGTTCGGCGATCGCAGCATGCTCGCCAAGCTGACCGTACTGGAGGATCAGGCATCCACGGACGCCGCTCGACACACTATTGACGAAGCGATCCAGACTGTGCGCGATGGACGAACACCCTCCTTTTACATGCTTCCGGTATCTTCATTTTTGGTGGCTGCCACCTTTACCTTGATACTGGCGGGGTTCGTCCTCCTGATCTTGTCACGTTACGCAGCCAATAACGCGATGCAATCGGTGATCGGTATTTTTGCGGGGTTGCTTTTGTGGACTGGTGGGGCGGAATACGGGCTGATGATCGCAAGCCGTTTGCTCGGTGTGGCAAAGGCATTTGATCTCCACGGTGGTCGCCTTGTCGGGGCCTCTGGCGAATATGTGCTCCTCAAGCACACCTGGGGGCTGATCCTGCTGGTGGTGATGTATTTGCTCTTCCTGGAGACGAACCGTTGTCCGTTCTTTATGTGGTTCCGCAGGCGTCTGCACCTGATGCGCGGGGCCCTTGCCACGGGGCGCATCGACAACTTTGCCCCCCGGACTGCCTTTCAGTATGTCACCGTGATGTGGTTTTTCTATGTTCTCCTGCTGTGGGCATATGACGAGACGGTCTTCGGAGTGGACAGTTGGTTCACGTGCGCAATATTCTTCGGTTCATTCGCCAGCACGGGTTATTTGTGGCTGCGCCTTTTTCGCCAGGGATCGATGGGCAGGGCTATCCGGTACGCTATTGCCACGTCGATCGTCTCCTGGAACAGTGTCGAGATCGCTGCAAAATGGGGGCTTTTCCGCGAGCCTTGGTTGATCCTCAACCCGGTGACCGTGGTCGTCTTTTTCGGAGCTGCGGCTTTGGGCACTTGGCTCGTGGTGCGAGAGCTGCGTCGTGATGCTTTCAAAGAAGTTGGGGCGGAGCAGAGTTGACCGGTCAGTAGCGTGCACGAAAATCGTTTCGTCAAAGGCCCCGCAGATAATGCGTTGCTGGAGTGTCGAAGACTACTCCAGAAGGCTGAGGCCACGAACGGTGCGACCCACGGGCAGGTCGCTCCAAGTATCTACGGGCTGCGATTCGGGAGGTCGAAACACCGCGTGATCAAGCCTTCCCAGCGGGCATGGGGCGCTGACTATTCCGATGTCCAACTTGTGGATTGTCCGGTTCGTGCCTCACAGCAGGTTTCCGGCGAAAAGACCAGGTTACGCGCCTCGCGGGTTATGGATTCGTCTGGTGAAGTACATCGTGATCGTCAGAGCGACGACCAGCAACAGGGTCCCACCGAGCAGAGCATAGTCCTCGGCCCTCAAAATCGTATAGAGGATGCCGTAGATTGCCGTCAGGACGCCTCCGACGGCCGCCGCCAGCGAACGCCTCGGCAAAATCGCCGCGCAGTACAGGGTATTGATCACGACGACAGTGGCCGAAGCCAATAAATAGGCAGTCGCGAACCCCATGTGTTCAGCCAACGCGATCAGTAAAAGGAAGAACAACGCCAGAGCGACGCCGATCAGCAGGTACTGAACCAAACTGAGCCGTGTATCCATGACAAATTCGATCAGACCCAAGGTCAGGAATGTCAGAGTGATGAAGAGCAGACCGTATTTTACCGCTCTGGTAACGAGATCATAGAGCGCCACCGGCTCGAAAAGCCGAACGCCGGCCTCGATCTCGTCGATGCCCACGGCCATACAATTGGACCACGCTTGAGGGTAGGAGCGATTCAACAACGGGATCGTCCACTCGGCGGAGAACCCGTCGTCCGAGATCTCACGAACGGCCGGGAGAACGTCTCCGACGAAACTGGGGTGCGGCCAGTCTGAGCGAATAGAGGCACGGGTCGTTGCGCCCAACGGCAGAAAACGAAAGCCTCCACTCCCTCGAATATTGATCGGCAAACGAACGTCGAGACTGTCGGAGGCCACGTCACCGACAGGGGCGTGGAACCCCCTGGGAAACACATCGCTCAACGTCGTACCCGGCCGCACCTGCACCGAATGGCCGTTGATTTCGAAACCCTCG
This sequence comes from Thermoanaerobaculales bacterium, assembly GCA_021107705.1. Taxonomy (GTDB): domain Bacteria; phylum Acidobacteriota; class Thermoanaerobaculia; order Thermoanaerobaculales; family Sulfomarinibacteraceae; genus JAIOSJ01. Next base: position 2,632 of record JAIOSJ010000239.1, read on the forward strand.
ACCTCGACGATGCCTCGGGGGTCCGATAGGCCAAAGCCGACCACCGCCTCTGACCACCGGATGTCCTCGAGTCGTTCCTTGGAACTAAGCGTCTCGATCGTTGCCTGGAGATCCCGAAAGGCAGCGGAGATCTCGAGATCTGCACTGTAGACCTGAACTCGGTAGATACCTCGACGACGAATCTCCGGTGCAAGGCTTCCGTCGTACGACAGGAGTTCAGGCAGGATGATGGCGCGCCGTTCGTACGTCTCCCACCGTTCACCTACCTTCTTCTCACCCTGGGGTGTGATGAACTGGTCCCGAACGGCAACTTTCTCCGTGTAGGGAACGATCAGGATCGGTCCGGCAACGCGCTGGTCACCGCTCCAGGATCCCGCAATCTCCCTGACGACTCCTGAATAGGTCTGATATCGTTCCTGGATCACCGATCGGACCATTTGGAGTGGAATCAACAGGATCAGTGCCAGAAAGGCGACACCCACCAATCGAGCCGGACGACTCCACCTCGAGATCAAGGTCTGAGCGAGGTCTCCAGTACCGGTTGTCATGGCGCTACCTACAATAGCACTACCATGACGCGGACTTCGGTCCGCCACTGGAAGGAACAGTTGGAACTCAGGATCGAGTAGTCTGCCTGGGGAATGAATAGCCCAATCGGCGCCGCAGGTAATTGTGTCTGGGCCGGCCCCTGGGATCCCCGAACTCTGGGATCCCCGAACTCCAGCTCGGCCTGTTATCTTTCGGAAGCGCCATTTGTGCCCTGGATAGACGATACCAGTCGTCAGCAGTAACGGCACTTATGAATTCGATCGGGTTGCTCCTGGGAAATCGCAGGTATCTCTCCACTATTCATCCAACATAGGCATGGGCACAGGCGACACGCGTTTACAAAGTTTCTCCTGAGAATCATGTTTCCTCCAGGAAAGGCTGGGAAATTGCGGGGCCTTTCCTCTCGACCCTTTCATCGGCGTTTACGGTGAGTCGTAATCAGCCGGCTTGGCACGAAGATGGCCTCTGCGCGGCACAACCGGGACGTGGTCGGCGCGGAGGATCATGCCGTGGTTTCCAGCGGTGAACAAGTGGGCGTCGTCGCCGGCTGCGGAGATCGGCCGCGACCCGAATCCGGGTCTTTCCTGAGTCCAACCGACGCCGTTCGCGCTTGTGAACATCCATCCGTCACCAACCGCGACAAATTGGCGGCCTGTCCAGGTCACGTTGTCAAATGCCGCGTCGGGAATAATGAGCTGGTCCCAAACGAGTCCGTCCTTGCTCGTTGCGATGAGACCGCCGGCCTGAGTTTCGGTGTGAGTTAGGCCGCCGACTGCGGCGAGTCGTTCCCCGTTCCACTCCATGCTGACGATATTGATTTTGTCCCCGAGTTCGGCGGTGGCCCATGAGACACCGTCGCTGCTGGTGAACACCAGGCCACGCGCGCCAGTGACGACAAAAATATTTCCCGTCCAGACTGCAGCTTTCAACGGTCCCTGAATATCGTGAAACTCCTGATAGGTCCAGTTGTGGCCGTCATGGCTGGTGGCTATCAGGGCTGCTCCTGTTGACCAGTTCCTCCAACCGACGGCTACCAACAACGACCCGTTTGACGTGATGTCGAAGAACGAAATCTCGTAATCGTAATGCCGTGTTTCCCAAGCATCACTGGTCCCGCTTTGCAAGATGTGCCCATTGGAGCCGACGGCCCAATATTCGTTCTCAAGCCATCGCACAGAAAATAGCCTGTCGTGCACACTGAACTGCTTTGTCCATTCATTGCCGTCGGGGCTGCTGAAAATCCTACCGAGCGAGGTCACACCGACATAACCGTGGTCGCCGAGGACCATGTCCTGGATGACCCCGCTGTTGCTGTCTATGCTGCGTGAGCTGATCTGTTCCCAGCCCGAGCCGTCGATGGTTGTGGTGGTCATGAACCCGTTGCCACCGACCACGAGATACCGGTCCTCGAGCCAAGCCAGACCGTTCAAGCGGTCGTCGAATGGCCCGTCGGAGAATACCCAATGGAGGGCGTCGGTGCTCGTCACGAAGAAAGCAGAGCTTGTCGCAGCGAATCGCCCGTCGGCAAAGACGATGTCGAGAAGGTACCCGGGCACGTCAGTGGGCATCACGGTCCAATCCAGACCGTCCTCGCTGAACCAGATGACCGGATCACAGTCGTTGCGCGCAACACTCATCACGAAGTGCCCGAGCCCCCAGGTCAAACCGGCGAGCCCGATCATCTCCATGTCGCCGAAATCAATCAAGGACCAGTTCACGCCGTCTTCGGACACAAATGCCGCCGTTAGTCCCATAAGATCATCGGCATCCCTGCCCACGGCAACGTACCTCGACCCGCTCCAGGCCACATCCCTCATGAGCGGCGAATGCAGTTCCTCTGCGAGCTCGTGACTGGTCCACGTGATGCCGTCCGTGCTCGTCAAGATGATGCGACCCTCTCCGACGGCAAGCGCTTGGGAACCGTTCCAGTGGACCGACCACAGTTTTCTTGCTTCGCCATTGTGTCGCTCCGTCCAGTCTCGGCCATCTGCGCTACTCAATACGATGCCGGCACTGGAACCTCCGACAGCAATGAACTGCTCCCCTGTCCAAGTCACATCCACGAGGCTGTAGGGTTGTCCTGATTGGACAATCTCCCAGCTTGTCTCGTCCTCACTCAAGAGAATTGTTCCCCTATGGCCAATTGCCAGCGAGATTCCTCCTCCATGGCACGCCTTGCGAAGTGTCATCCCCTGAGGCAGCGGATTGATCCACTCCCAATTGGTCCATTGGCCGGCGGATGCCTGGTGTGACGCTATTAGGTGAGCGAGAACAACGATCACCGAAAATGTCCACGCACGGACTCCAGTTCTCACGGAACCCTCCTAATCCGAAATGATACTCGCGCTGTCGCCTGGCGTGTACTCCAAATCCAGTATCACGATACTCATCACTCCTCGTAGCCAGGTACGCAATCCGGCTCGCCCGTCACGAGCCTTGACCTCGCGAAGGCGCTCGACGAAGCGGGCAGCCTCCTCCAAATCACCGAAGACATCCTCACCGCGAGCACAACGGTTGTACACGTGGTACAAACCACCCTCGATCATCAATCGCGGTCGCCTGGGCACAACAACCCTCCTCTGAATGGAATTCCATCACAATAACGTTTAGAAAGTTTCTCCCGGCACCGATACCTTCCCCGGCTGTGAGGACAGTACACGAGTTGAATAGTTCAAGAGTTCATTAGTACAAGAGTTGAGGACACTGGGATTCAGGGTCGGGGTGCAGAACCGTGTTACGCGGAGAGTCCGAGGGAAAGGCCGTAGAGCAGGTTGTGGCATGCGTGAACGGCGATGGGCAGCGCCAGCGAACCATATTTCTGGCGGTACCACGAGAGGGCCAGCCCGACGACGAAGAGTTCCGTTGCCGCAACCCAACCCGCGGCGGCATGAGGGGCAGCGAAGATTACGGCGGTGAACACAATCGCCGAAACTGGCCGAAAGTGCGCCTCGCATGAACATTGAATAATCCCACGGAAGAGGAGTTCCTCAAGGGCCCCGGACATCGCGAGTAATGACGCAGAAACTGCAACCAGTACGACGTGTGCGGGGTCCAGCCGACTGAGAGCCGAGAACGGTGCGAATAAATCGGAACCATCGGCGCCGATGAGGTTTTCCATCACGTACATGCCCGCCCCGAGGGATACACCAACGGGTATTGCCCATTTTTCCAATCGTCCTGACAGCAACCTGTGGAGCCCGAAGTCGTCACGAGCGATTAGCAAGATCACCAGGATCGAAATTGCCTTGGCGGCGAGCCCCCCGGCAAAAGCCGAAAATGGGTCACGGATGAAGCCTCCAGTCGCTGCAGGTGCAACGGCAGTGATGAGGACCGAAACCAAAGCGGCTACTGCGAACGATGCTGCCAGCAACCCGATTGGGCGCAGGCTTGGTCGGACCAGGCCTTGAAACACCTCAGGCCCGAAAAAACGACGCGCCATGGAGCCTGGCGTGTTTTGGGTCTTGTCCCTCTCGGATAGACTACCAGTCAAGCATTTCCTCCTTACGTTTGGGGTTATAAATACAGTTGGAACATATTGAAATCAAGTCTACAAAAAAGAAGCCCCCGTATCCCAAGAGGGGCCTTCAGCCAGCTGGAGGGCTGCATTAGTCGAGATACAGATTGTGACAGGTAGGGCCGCAATCCATCCAGCAATCGTCCCCGCCCCCAATTATACAACCACTGACGCAGTTGAAGTAGCAAAGGGAGTAAAAGTAGTAATCCCATGGCATATTGATTTTTGCATGGTTGTTATTTTGTGGGACGAGTGCCCCGACCGCGG
>JAIOSJ010000186.1 GCA_021107705.1 Thermoanaerobaculales bacterium
AGCGTGAAAATGAACGCTCAACGTCCAACGCCCAACGTCCAACGTCGAAGTCAGATCCGCTGATTTGAGGGGTGTGTGCTGTTGGACAGTCTGCCGTTGCCAACGCGCCCGGGTCCGGACTTCGAAGCTGAACGTTGGATGTTGAGCGTTGGACGTTAAATCTCATTCAGGGAAAAGCTCCGCGCCTCGAGTTTCTTTCTGATGGGTCGAGCCGAGGACGGCTCGTGGGAAGCTTCTCGCCAGGTATCTGCAGCGGCGCGAAACACAAAACAATCTTCGGCGTTATCTTGAGTTCGCTCAATCTGCGAAAACCAAGCTACTCATCCTCTCAGTAATGCGTGCCTTCGACTCGGGTGTGAGCGCGCCGTGCGTCAGCATCTGATTGAGAAATTCCTGGATGTCCTCGTGATCGGAGCGCTCCGGGTCTGCGAGCAACTCAAGCCGTGCGGCAATCACTCCATCCTTCGGGATGGTCTCGAGGGCTCGACGCACAGCCGCGGCGATCTCGGCATTCGAGTCCGAGGCTCGGTCCGCGAGTGCCGACAGTGCGACTCTGCGGCTTTCGATCCTCACTTCGCCGCGGCACACCTCGCCGAGCAGCTCAGCGGCGAGCCTTCGGGAGTTCGGATTGCGGTCCGTGAGGGCGTCGAGAAGGTAGGGTACCGCCGGCTCGGCGATCGCCTTCAGGGCTTGCCGGCAGGCGGTGCGCACCGTGTCCTCTCCGTCCTTGAGCTGTGCGGCGAGGGCGCGGCTTGCTCTGGCATCACCCAGGCTTTCGAGCTTTGTGGCAGCGAACACGCGGCATTCGGCGGACCGATCGCCCAGAGTGCCGAGCAAGGCTCTGAAGAGATTTTCTCGAACCTCGTCGTTGTGGAGTCTGGTGTCGAGTTCGACGAGGCCATCGAGAGCCCGACGCCTAACGCCCTCGTCCTGAGCCCCGCAGGCGTCACGCAACAACTCGATTGCTTCATCGCCGAGACTCAAGAGGATCTTCATGGCAGCGTCGCCCCCTTGGTCGCCGAGAGCCCCGATGAGCGCAGCGCCCGCCGCGGAACCGAAGCCGGCAACCGCCTTTTCCGCTGCTTGAGCAACCTCGGAATCGTCATCGGAAAGTGCGGTAATCAAGGGTCCAGTAGCTTGGGGGCCGCCAATTCTGGACAAGGCCTCGATCGCGGCGATGCGGAGATCGAGATGATTGTCGGACTCCACAATATTTGTCAGAGCCTCGATATTGCCATGGCTCTCGAGCTTGCTGATATTTGGTCCCAACAGCCGTTCAAACAACTTCACGATGAGTCCCTCCAAAAGATCCGGCTGATCTCCCGGTTGGTGAGTATAACGCCTAACCCGACCTTCTCATCGGCTGTCTGCTACGGGCGTCGCATGGCAGCCATCTGTCGTACTTTTCGCAAATCGCTCTCCTCAACGGAGTACAACTACGACTGCGTCGCCCGATTTCCGAAAAACCTGACCTCGGAGCCGGAGGCGGAGAGACGCAAGCCGCAAAGCGGTGCCAGCGAACATCTAACTACCCTTCGCAGCCCTCACGACGAAACCCGGTGAGAAGGTCGGGCTAAACTGAGTGATTCCGGTGGAGTAGGTCGCGTCCTCCGGGCTATTGAGCCGGTTGGGTCACCAGTACCAGCCCAGTTGGACGAAGATGCTGGGGCCGGTGGAGAGGGAGAGGCCGGGGATTTCGGTCGGCAACCCGCCGAACTCGGTGCCGTCGGCGCCGATGGGCAGGTTGACGGAACTCAGCAGCACCAAATCCTGTCTGAGGTCGTTCTGAAACACCAGCTGGAAGAGGGCGCTGGGGTCTTCGAGATTAACGAACACGTTCGGCGTGAGCAGGAAGAGCGGGTTGATTTCGAATTGAGCGCTGAGGGCGGTGTAGTGGCGACCGAGGGTGAAGAGTTCGCCTCGGGCCAATCGAAGGAGGAGTTCCGGGTTGTCCTCCATGCATTCCAGGGAATAACAGCCGCCCGCCTGCCCGAATCCGTTGTAAAAGTACTCGAGAACGCCGCTGACGTTCTTCCCGCCCCAGATCCAGGAGTAGGTCACATTGGTGACCAGCGACGCCACGGTGTCGTTTTCGGTCCAGGTGATGACCAAATCGGCGTTCCAGACCGCGCCGCCAAGATCGTGGTTGCCGCCGACGCCGACAAGGGTGTCGCCGTAGTGCCGTGCGACCAGCCCGTCGAACTCGCCTCCACCGGCCATGCCGTGATACTTCAGCGCCAGCGAGCCGACGTCGGCCTCCACCTCGCGGGTCATTGGGTCTCGCCTGAACACCGCCACTCCCTGGAGATCGTCACCGTTGGTGCGCAGGTACTGGCCGTAGAGCATGTCGTCGCCGGTCTTGTACTCCTTGTCGACGGCGGCCGGGTCGAAAGGGTTGAAGATGTCCATGGCGGTGTAGATCAGACCATTGCCCCAACTGATGGCCTGTCTCCCGAACTTCGCCACGACCTTGTCGGAGGTGTAGCCGACCACCAGCCGGTCGAGGCGGTTGAGGGCCGCCGTCTTGTCGCAGTCGGTGAACACATGCGTGAGATCGAAGAGACGCGTTCGGTCGGTGGGCAGATGGGGGTAGAGGAGTTGAAGCTCCGGGGGGAGTTCGCGCGTGAACTCCACCTGATCCCCGTGAAGCACGACGAATTGGTAGTCGACGTCAAGGCTCCAGCCACCGTGGTCGATCCCGAGCACGACCCTCGCGTCGAGGTTGAGGTCCTCGGAGCTTGATCCGAAGACCCCCCGGAAAAGACTGTCGTCGGGATAGGTCGTGGCCATGAGCTGCGGCTTGACGTGGCCGCCGATGTCGAAATCCGTATCGCCGGCGAGGGATGTTCCCGCAGTGGCGACCACCAGCATCAGAGCCGGCGCCAACACACAGGGTCTAATCCGCGCTCTCAAGAAACCCCCCGGATTTTCAAGGATCGCAGGATGTAAAAGTCGCAGTCGCTCGAACGAGCGGCCAGACAGGCGAGACGCCTGCCACCACAATTTTCAGTCGTGCCTATTATGGCAACGGGCGTCCCGCCCGCCGGGCGCCTCGCCACAAAACCTGGTGAGAAGTGTGGGCCAAACATAGCCGTCGGGCTCCTACGCAGCATCCCGGCGGTCGTCTCCGACGATACGCCCGTCGAGCATCCGTATCACCCGGCGCGCGTAGTCTATGACCCGCTGATCGTGGGTGGCGATGACAAAGGTCATCTTGTGGCGCTCATTGAGCTCGACGAAGAGTTCCATCAGGTGCTCGGCGGTCTGTGAATCGAGGTTGGCGGTCGGTTCGTCGGCCAGAATCAACGCCGGACGGGAGGCGATGGCGCGGGCCACGGCAACTCGCTGTTGCTGGCCGCCCGACATCTGCGCCGGTCGCCGGTCGCCGAGACCGCCCAGTCCGACCTCCTCCAAGAGTTCTAGGGAGCGCTTTCGACGCTGATCCGCAGCCACGCCCTGCACCTCCATGACGAACTCGATGTTTTCTCGAGCGGTGAGGACCGGAATCAAGTTGTAGGCCTGGAAGACGAAGCCGATTCGCCGAAGACGCATGTTCGCCAAGGCGCCCTTACTGAGGTTGTCTATGCGGTTGCCGTCGAGCCAAATCTCGCCGCGATCGGGGGTGTCGAGACCACCGATGGCGTTGAGCAGCGTAGTCTTGCCACCGCCCGAGGGCGCGGAAAGACAGACGAAGCCGCCCTCGTCGATCTCGAGGTCCACGTGGTCGAGGGCGGTGACCTCGACGTCACCCTGGAGGTAGGTCTTGCACAGATCGATACAGCGTACGGTACTCATGGTCACACCTCTTGCCTAAGGTGAGCAATTCTGCCGGATGAGATGTGCCAAGATCTTGATGCGCCGGCGCCCGCAAAAAGCGGAAGCATGCCCGGAGGTATATCGAGCATTTTTGCGGGTGCTCAGCGCGCAAGAGATTGGTGCAGATCGCCGGTGAGAATCGCTCATCTTAGGTCTTTGAAAGAGCTCGTATGGGATCGAATCGTGAGGCGCGCCAGGCCGGCGAAAGACTGGCGAAGAACCCCAGCACGATGACGATCAGATTGGCAAATAAAACGTCGGAGAGATAGAGGGCCGGGTAGAGGACGCTTGCGGCGCCGAACATCTCCATGCCTTCGGCGACAACCGAGATGTCAATGCCGCTTTTGAGGGGTTCGATGGAAGCCCATGCCAGGACATTGCCGATGGCGAGGCCGATCAGGAGGAGCAGTGTCGACTCGGTCATGATCTGGGCCAGAATGTTGCGCGGCGTCATTCCGAGGGCGAGCATCAGGCCGATCTCTCGCACCCGTTCGAAGATCGCCATCACCAGGGTATTCACCAGGCCGAAGGACAGGGCCAGGAACACCACCACGATCCACACCCAGACGAAACCGTCCATGACCGCCAGCATCGACCCCAGGAAGGTGTCGAGTTCCTGCCACGGCAGAACCTCGACATCGGGGCCGGCTGCCTGCTCGACCATCCGGCACAGGCCGTCGACGTCGCGGTAGTCTCGGCCCAGGATCGCCACCTCGGAGATGGTGTCGCCGACATCCAATAGCTTCTGGACGGCGCCTTCCCCGGCGAAGACGAAGCCCTCTTCGAATTGGTCCAGATTGGCGTCAAAGATGCCGACGATGCGGAAACCGCGGTCGGCGATCTCGTTCTCCCGGTCGGAACTCATCACCACAACGCGTTTACCCAGACCGGTCTCGAGCTTCTCGACCAGCTTACGGCCCACGACGAGGCCCGTGTCGTCGGGTGACTCAAGGAAGCGCCCTTCGACAAGGTCGTTCGCGACAAAAGAGATATCGCGTTCGCCTGCGGGATCGATTCCCACCAGAGTCACACCACGCGTATCCCGCTCCGAGGAAATTACGGCCGGCACCCTGATCCGGGTGGTCCAGGCGACGACCTCCTCCCGGTTCAGTGCCTCCATCAGTGCGGCATCCGGGGGCGCCATGACGTTGAAGATCGTGGGGTCGTCGCGGAAGGCGGGATGGTGGATCTGAACGTGTCCAGGCAACGCGCTGATGCCATCTGAGACCATGTCGTCCACCATGCCGCGCATCAACGCGGTCATGAAGATCATCGCCCACACACCGACGACGATGGCCGC
>JAIOSJ010000107.1 GCA_021107705.1 Thermoanaerobaculales bacterium
ATCATGTCGTAGCGGTCCCACTCGTAGGCGCCGAAAATGCCTTCCGCGACGCCGATCATCGGGTCTACCTCGCCAAATTCCCACGCCGCCGAGTCGATGACCTCGGGTTCGGCCCAGATTCTGACCCGATCGGACAGATCGCGCGAGACGATGTCGCCGACGGCAAAGGCCGTCAGGTAGGACGGGATGGGTTGCGGCATCTCAAAGGTGAAGGTCGTGGTGTTCGGGATACGGCCCCTGATGGAGCCGGTCGAGGCGGCAGCCATCACCGCCGTGTGGCCCTCGGGAACGGTGATCGCCGCGGTGAAACTAAAGCGAGCTCTTGGGGTGTCCTGGCACGGGAAGATCGAGCGGGCATGGTGCGGCTGGCATTGGCTGTAGAGGTAGGGGAGACGTCGGCCGGCGGTCTGCTCCGGCGCCAGCCAATCGAGGGCGGTGGACCCATCCGTCGTCTCAAAGTCGATGGAGATTTCCTCAGTTCTCTCCGGCAGGTTCAGACGCAAGCGTGAGCCAAAGATCGGGTCGGTGTCGGCGAGGTCAAAGGGCACCTCGAGCCCGTCGCCGTTGTGGCACGATGCGATCCTCAGGGCGCGGGTATCAAGGTCGAATGGACCCTGGGTCGGCTCGGCCAATCGAAGGCGTACGCTGCCCAGGATGCGCTTCTTGTCAAAATCGACCACGAGTTCGAGGTTGATGTATTCAGTGATGCCTTGTTCGAGGTCGGCGTAGCTGTGGGGATCTTGTTGTGCCATGTTTCCTCCGGAAGGCTACTGTACATGAATGAGGTGTTGGGGCGGAGACCTTGTGTTGAGGTCCGGCCTTCGGGAGTGCTGGGGCACTCCCGCTCGGGTTTTTCCAGGGGGGACATGGGTCTTCGAAAGCGGAGTATTCTTCTGTCCCCCCGGGAAGAAACCCTCGGCGGCCTCCCGCGCCAACCAACAGCTCTGTCGGGAGGGTCTTCCCGGGGACTGCCACTCTTGGCTTTATCTTCGAACTGCTTCGTTACCGGTAGCTTCCACAGGATAAAACCAAGAACGGACGTCCCGTCGGGAGGCGCTGTCCGCGTGATGATGAAAAACGAGGATTGCCCTGCGGCTTGAAGCCGAGTGCAGCGAGAGGTAGCACTCCTACGTATGTCGATTTGGTTTCCAGGCGTACCGGTTGGTGGTTGGCCGTACGGGTTGGTCGTTGAGCGTTTGAGCTGGTTTTGGAATGATGCCACCGCTCCAGACCGATGTTTGGTTCTAATTGTCGTAGGCCAGTCATCTGAAGGCTGCGAATAATCGTTAGTCTTCCAATCCAAGGAATCGTCTGAGTGCCTCGCGAATGATGGAGGCTTCCGAGCGTCGGTCGTGAAAGGCGCGGTTGCGAAGGCTCTCAGCTTCGTCTTCGTGGAGCCACAGCGTCTTCTTGACTCCCGTTTTTGTCAGGCCGGCATCTTTGTCCTTTCGCGCATCTTTCATACCTCCAGAGAATAATCATGATGGCTTTACAGTATGCCATATGTCTGGCATGCTGGAACAAGGCGACGAGAAATATACCTTTCGTTCGCCACCGTAACGAGTTTCACATTGAGTTCTTGGATCCGGGGATGTCCCGGAGAAAAGCGGTGGGTTCTTTTGGTTAACTGCAGAATATCCCAGCGACTGTTTGCCATTTGCACAGTTGTCGCTTGGGTTGCTCGTGACCAATCCTGCCGGTGTGCGGTGATGCCTCGGTCTCAGCGGAAAATCTTGGTTTTGTGACTACTCGGGGGTTTCTGAGCTGGTTCGGCTCGGGCGCCGAAGTCTTCGTTTCTCAAACGGTGTTCAGCACCATGGGTGATTTCGGGGGGTTTGATATGAGGCACTTGTTCAGGGCTGTATCGGTTATAAGTATCTTGATTCTCTCGACCGGTTTCTTGGAAGCTGAACAAAACCGATCTCCTGTCGATCAGCATGGACATGGGGAATATGACTCAATTCTCGAAAAGGCGCCGCTCACCAAACTGGAACCTGTTTTCGAAAAAATGGATTCCGGCCTTAATCAGATTGCCTCTTCCCCGACACCCTTTCAATGGGCCGATGATCTCGGATACCAAATCAGAGACAGCAGAGTTCAAGTTGTTGCAGCCACGCTGGACGGTGCATCTCAGGATGTAGAGGCTTGGCTCTTGAAACGCGATGCGACCTTTGTTTCGAGCGCAAGAAATACCGTTCAAGCGTTTGTCCCGATTGGTGTTCTGACTGAACTGGCCGGCCTCGAACAAGTCAATTATGTAAGAAAGCCAACCTACGGTCGGCCCAATACTGAGCCGGATGAAAGTCGTTCACCCAAAATCCTCGGTTATACGACAGAAGGGTTGGCGCCGATGAATGCAAGCAGTTGGCATTCGGCGGGGTATTCGGGTCAAGGTTTCAAGGTTGGGTTGGTGGCATTCGGGTTCAGTGGCTATCAAAGCTTGCTTGGATCAGAACTTCCCCCCGCAAACAGAGTCCATTACCAGTCGTTTTCCGGCTGGCAGTCATCGAATGGTTTTGGAACGGCTGAGGCGGAGATTATTCATGATGTTGCCCCCGGCGTCGAACTCTACCTCGCGGAAATTCAGACATCTATTGATGCGTCAAACGCTTTCGAATGGATGCGCTCGAACGGTGTCGATGTTATCGTTTCAGACCTTTTTCTTTATCCGGAATCACCAGGAGATGGGACGGGGTTGATGGCCGATTTGGCCAGTGATCTTCACTCTGAAGGTATTTTCCTTGTAAGCGTAGCCGGGGATTTTCGTCAGAACCACTGGCAAGGTCGTTGGATCGACCCTGATGGTGACGGCTGGATGAACTTCACCGAAGGTGACGAGGTGAACCACATGACGGATGGTCACGATCGGTTTTGGTCACCGCCCGGTGTGGATCTTTTTGCTGCGCTGGTCTGGGACGAATGGGATAATCCCATCACCGACTTGGATTTTTGCGCCGTGGTGGATTACAACGATGGTACTGGGCTACACGTTCTTGCTTGCGCAGAAGATGTTCAAAATGGAGGACCCGGACAGTTACCTCGCGAAATCTCAGAGTTCACAACCCCCTCATACGGGTATTACAGTTTCGCCATTTGGAGGGCTTCGGGCAGCCGCAGCCCCGACATGGAGGTCTATCTTTACCGCCTGGACGCAATCCCAGAATATAGAAACCCGGAAGGATCTCTTGTTTCGCCCTCTGACGTCCAAGAAGTCGTCGCCGTTGGAGCAGTTGACGCATTGAGCAATTCCCTTGAGACATACAGCTCCAAAGGCCCCACAAACGGCCCCGGAGGGTCTCTGAGTGGCGGGCAGACAAAACCTGATCTTGCGGGATATTCTATGGTCTCAACCTATACCTACGGCACGCGAGCTCTTTATGGAACCGGGCCCGCCGCTATGCATGTCGCTGGCGCGGCAGCCCTCGTGTGGTCGGCAAATCCCACCTGGTCGAACAGCCAGGTCCGTTCCTACCTCGAATCCAACGCAATCGACATGGGTCCCGGCGGCAAGGACAACGACTACGGTCACGGCCGCCTCTACCTGGGGGACCCGCCCCAAAGTTGCACCTACTCCATCTCGCCGACGTCTCGGAACTTCGCTTCCGGTGGTGGTTCCGGGACCATCAACGTGTCCACTCAGTCCGGCTGCTCGTGGACTGCAAGCGAATCAATTTCCTGGGTTTCGATCACGTCCGGTTCGAGCGGCAGCGGAAACGGCACGGTGAACTTCAGTGTTTCGTCCAACACCAGTGCCAGTTCGAGAAGCGGCACGATACAGGTCGCCGGCAAGACCTTCTCCATCACTCAAGACGGTGCGACCTCGTGTTCGTATTCGATCTCGCCGACCTCAAATTCATTCGGCGCCTCAGGAGGTACGGAGACGGTTTCCGTTACCACAACCTCTGGGTGTAGCTGGACTGCCACTTCCAATGCCGGCTGGATGACCGTGACTTCCGGGTCAAGTGGGACTGGGAGCGGTACGGTTGGGTACAACGTCGCCGCGAACACGAGTGCAAATCAACGATCAGGCTCGATAACAATTGCCGGAAAAACCTTCTCCGTCACACAGAGTGGTGCTGCTGGAGGAGATTCCGAATCATACCTGGTCGCCGGGATGGCCCATGCCGGCGGTGCTGGTGGAAGTGTCTGGCGCTCGACCTTAGCTGTGACGAACCTATTCGGGGCGACAGCCAATTTGACCCTGGTCTACCGGTACGGCAGCGGCTCGTCAACTCGATCCCATACCCTCCAGAATGGTCGTATCGTCGAATGGCTCGATGTTGCTACCAGCCTCTTCGGGGTTGGTGGCGACAGCGCCGGGTCAATTGAGGTCCTGTCCACAAGCCCAGTTATCGTGACTGCCCGGACCTACAACGAGGGGGCAGATGGGACCTTCGGCCAGTTCCTCCCGGGGGTGGACGATGGGAACAAGATGGAGGACGGCCAGATTGGAATACTGCCTCAGGTTAAGAAAACACCGGACTTCAGAACAAACATCGGTTTCGTTAACCTCGGGCAATCGTCGGTCACCGTTCGGACCAAGCTCTACTCGAGCAACGGTGGCCAGCTGGGGAATACCGTGACAACCTCGATGCCGGCTAACCAATGGAAGCAGGACAACGACATCTTCCAAAAGGCCGGTGTGTCGTTCTGCGAGGTTGGTTATGCAACCGTCGAAGTCACCACATCCGGCGGTTCCGTTTGGGCGTATGCATCCGTAGTCGACAACGGGACCGGAGATCCGACGACGATTCCGGTTTTCGTGCAGTAACAACAGGGCGAAGGGCCGGGTCACCTCCGAGGTGACTCGGCCGTTCTCAGGTACCTCGGTCAAGTCCATCAATCCTGCACTTGGCGGCTGGCATTGATCGGGAGGCGCACTATGAAGATCAGTGAATTGACCGAAGAGAAAAAGCATTTCATTTTCGCGCGGATCAACGAGCACGACAAGAAACTGAGTAGCGCCAATCACTCAGCAATAGAGGCAGGAGTCAATTATCTATTTCTGACGAATGCGGGTGGGGCGGTCGCGGCGTTCAGCTTTCTTGGGTCTCAGTCGAGCGGGCAAAAACACTGGGGGCCGTTGATCGCAGTCGGAATTTTTGTTTTTGGCGTCGCTCTGGTAGGTCTTGTGAAGGGTTATCGAGTTTCGTACTTCGGCCGCGTTGCCCATGACTGGTCAGCTAACGCATTCCGGTTTTTTGAGGACAAAACCAGCTGGGAGGAACTCAATAATCGGCATGCAGAAGCACGACAGGAGCCAAGGTGGCCGTATTGTTTTGCGTATTTCAGCTTCCTTTGTTTTGTTGTTGGTTCGATGACTGGTTTCTGTCTTTTGCTGGTAGCACAATAATGAAACCAGAAATGCAACAGCAATAATTGTCGTTTCGATTTTGAGACGAAGATGAGGAGAATCCCGGACAACGGCACCGATCGCGACCCTTGCCAAGACCCGTTACGGGTTGAAGGGATGTCTGGCACGTTTCCGGTTAGGCGGCTGCGACCACGCTGCTCAAGCGAGCGACGGCCTCCGGTCTTCGTTCTCGACCCTCCAGGGAGAAAATGAAGACCGTCACGGCGTAGCCGAAGGCGACTTGTCTCGGCGAAGCTGATTGCCGAAGCCGGAAGCGGCAATCCTCGGGAACGCCCTTCCGACAGAGCTGTTCGCCGGAGTGGGAGGCCGTCTGAAGACCTTTTCTGGGGGGACCAGGGCAACTGTCCTGGTTTCGAAAATCTTCGTCCCCCCAGAAAGGTCGAAGCGGGAGCGCTTGCGCTTTCGAAGGCCGGGGCCGAAGCCCAGTTTCCCCTTGATTATCGATGTCGCTCAACCCCAACCCTTCCACACAGATCATCAAGCGGACACGTCGAACAACGTGGCGAAACCGGGTGGCACTGGTTTTGCCCGAATGTGACCAGCAGATCGTTGATCGGGATCCAGATGTCTTTTGGGAGCAACGCCATCAGCGCCTTTTCGGTCTGCTCGGGTTTGAGGGTCTCGACCATGCCGAGACGGTTGGGGATGCGGTGGACGTGGGTGTCGACGCAGATTGCCGGGATGTCGTGGCCGATGCCCAAGACAAGATTGGCCGTTTTTCGCCCGACGCCGGGCAGGGCCAGGAGGTCGGTCTCGTTCTTTGGGACCTCGGCCCTGTGCTCAGCAACCAGGATCGCGGAGATCTCCCGAAGTTGCCGGGCCTTGGTGTTATAAAAGCCGGCCGGGTAGATCGCTTTGGCGATCGCTCCCTCGTCCAATACCGCCAGCGCCTCTGGCGTCTGGGCCAGGTCGAACAGGCGGGCCGATGCCTCGGCGGTGACCTCGTCTTTGGTTCTGAGCGAGATGACGCATGCCACCAGGATGTGAAAGGGTGACCGGGTCGCCCTTTCGACCTCGACCAACGTCGTCACCCGGCAGCCCTCGCGGAAGGCATCCAGGCGGGCAACCAGATCGCGAATCGTCTCTTTGTTCCATGGAGTTTTCATAAGGGCGCTATGGTAACTCTTCTTCCTTTGCGCTCTTGGCGATCTCTGCGAGAGTTTCTCTTGTGTCCTGCCCGTGTCAGTCCCCCAGGACTGGTGCTTCAGCGGAGATCTCCGGGAAAACTCTCCTGTAGGCGACACCGACGGCGCCGAAGATCCAGGGGGTTACGAAAAAGACCGGGATGAAACAGAAGAGGGACGCAATGGTGGCGATCAACGAAGTCAGGGCCAGAAGCCCGAGAACGCCTCCGAGGTTGGCCCATGCCGCGGCGGCGCTGGTCTTCAGGGCGGGGATGGCCTTGAGTTTTCGGTCGACGATCAGGGGGTAGAGGAAAAGGCACAGGGTCATGATCACCGTCATGACCGTCAGGATGACCAGCAAGAAGAGGCTGGTCGAAAGCAACGCCGCCAGCCCCATGACCTCCGGGGCGTCCTGTGCAGCGGCGGCGCCGAGAGCGATCCCGGCAAAGAGGATCACGTAGCAGGGAATCATGATGACAAAGACCACGGCAAGCAGGATCATGCTGGCGATGAGACTTTGGGCAAAGAAGTCGAATCCCTTGAAGAGCATCTCGAAGGTGATCGCCTCGCCCCGCATCAAGGTAAACCAGGCGATGAAGATGCCGCACAGCATCGGTCCGGTCAGGATATTCATCGGCACGAAGGACTGGATCAGCATGCCGACAAGAGTGATCGCAAGAAAGATCCAGTATTGCCCTGACAGTAGATTCCAGCTCTCGGACAGGCAGTCCATTGGCCGGATTGGGACGCGTTGAAAGGTGGTCTGGGGATCGGTCATGCCTTACTCCTGTCTGGTTAATTGGTGTCGAGGTCAGGCCAAAGGTGGAATCCGAGGGCGACTGCGGCACGATTGAGGCGTTCGTCGTAACTCGCCAGTTGAACCTGCTGCCTTCCACTCGTCAAGAAGACCATTGAAGCGAGGTGAATGGCGTCCAGTGTTCGAACGGGGAGGGGAAAAGGCGCCAGGACTCTCTCGAGAATCGGCGGGGCCATCTCCAGAGTCGATACGAAGCCCAAGAGGCGCCGGGCGGGTTCAGTGTGGGTTTCTGTGAGGCCACGGGCGTTGATTCGGGTGATGATCTCGTATTCGAGCAGGCGGCTCGAGACAAGCTCTTGAGCCCACAAGTGCGAAGGAGGTTGCCGTTCTTTTCCCAGAAGTTGGGCGAGAGCAACCGATGTGTCAAGGTAGATCACCGATCTTCCCGATCCTGTTCGAGTTCCTGCGCCAACTCATCCCATGAAGCGACGGGCATCCTGGGGGGTACTGCGACCTCGCCGGTCGTCAGGCGGGGTCTCAGCCATCCCTGACGGACCGCATCAGCCAAGAAGGCATCTCCTGGTGTTTCGGCGCGTCCAGGGGATGGTGGGACGAGTTCAGCGACCACACGGTCACGGTCAGTGATAAGAACGACCTCGCCCGTGGCAACGATCCTCACGTATTCGCTCAGGCGATTCTTCAAGACCTTCAGTCCAACGGCTCTCATGAATTAAAGGTAGCTTCCGGAAGCTACTTTGTCAAATCTGCTGCCGGTTGCGCTTCCGAAGGCCGGGGCCCAGGGACATCGTGGCGGACGACCGGCCGTCAATCTTTAAGTGGATGCCGCCAACGGAGTTCGTCGAAACGGCTGAAGTCGCGGTCGGTCGTGACCCACTCCAGTCCGCCTTCGATCGCCATTGCGGCGAGGTAGGCATCGGGTACCAGATTGCCGCGTACGGCGCACTGACGACAGAGTCGGAGAAAGATGTCCCAATGGCGTTGACCCGGCGCCACGACGACGCAGTTGGGTCGGCTTCTGATTTCGGAAACGAATTCCAGAGCGTCGGACAGGGGTGTCGGATCGCGAAAGACCTTTGGGTGGGTGACGATGCGAACAAAACCGGACAGGACAAGATCGGTGACGGCAAAGGTAGGGCTGCTGTGGAGAATCCCTTCGAGCCATTGCCGATACCGATCATGATTCGGTGAGTCGGAGCGATGGGCGTAGACCAGGACGTTGACGTCCGGGAGAATCATCGCTCTTCCATCAGGTCCAGAAGACCGGCCCCGTCATCCAGGTCGACGCCGGGTTGCAGACCTTTTGCCCCGAAGGTCGTCAATCTGACAGGCTGAGCCGGGGGGGAGGAACGTCTCGCAAGCCGTTCACGAAGGGCGCCTTCGATGACGCCGGTCAAGGTGTCCCCGGAGTCAAGAGCCAGTCTTCGCGCCTGGTCGAGGAGTTCATCAGGGAGTTGAATCGTGGTTCTCATACATCAATATGTAGTCCTTGCGCATCAATATGTCAAGTGATTTGGGACTGAGTCAGAGGCCGGGGCCGTAGAGGGAAAAGAGAATTGAATAAGGAAGCCAGGAAGAAGAGAGCAGGAGGGGAGTTTTAGGATTAAGGCGCCGATCTAATCGGCAGGCCGAAGATGAGGAAGGTTTTGTTGTGTTCTCTCCTGGGTTCCTGGGTTCCTTATTGTTTTGTTTCTCCAGGCTTGATTAGTCCCCGCTCCGCCGACCGGATTCGGTTCCTCTTCACGGCAGCTCAGACCCCGGGATGATCTTCTTCAGGTACTCATCACAGGGCAGACATAGGATGCCGTCGATCTCCAGGCGTTCGGTTCCCCGATAGACGAGGCGCAACCTGGCTTCCGGGTAGTCTTTCCTGAATGCCTTGAGGGGTCGCAGGTCCTTCGAACGCACGGACGACGAGTGCTTGACTTCAATGGCGCAGAAAACCCCTTGGCCGTAGGCGACGAAATCGACTTCGGTTCCCGATGGCGTGCGCCAGAAGCTGAGGCTGGTTATGGGATCTGTGAGGTCGATCCAAGCCTTGAGGTGCTGTGCCACCAAGCCCTCCAGGGCGCCACCTGCGATCTCTTCGGGGCTGTCCAGGGGGCCCCTGAAGGTCGCATCGACCGAAAGACGCCACAGTCGAACCAGAAGAACTTGGGGTAGATCATGGCCAGCCACGTGGACTTCCCAACGACCGAGTTTGACTCAATCACCGGCCCGTGGTGGGATGAACGGGTGCTGAAGAGGAACTCACCGGCGAGCGCTCTGATCCTGGCATCGGGCCCGAGGGATGCCGAGGCCAAGCTGTTGGAACGCCTCGAAGATCTGATCCCTCGCAGTCCGGAGGTTCTCGGCGCACCCATCCGCATCGTCGTGCCCTCACGTAGTCTGAGGCGGCACGTGTTGAAGGTTTTGGCCGAGCATTTCGGTGCGGTTGTCGGTGTCGTCGTTCAGACTCACATGGCCCTGGCCCTCGATGTCTTGGAACGGGCCGCCGTAGAGTTGCCTGCCGGTGGGGCTCGTGTTCAGAATTTGCTCGCCAGGCGGTTTGCAGCCAATGAAGATGTGCTGCAACGTGAGCTTTCAGGTTTTGACGACGGTTATGCGCCGGTGGTGGCAGCCGTCAGAGATCTTCTGGATGCGGGATTTGGGAGCGAGAAGGTTGATGCTCTGGGAGAGAGGATCATGGCCTCAGTCCGTGGGGCTGAGGCTGAGCGTGCTGTCGCTGTCGTCAGGGTGGCGGCACAATGTCATGCGACTGCCGAAAGGACTGGCTTTGGTCACCGTGGCACGCTTCATGAAACGGCTGCCGGTGTGCTGGCTGAGCGTGGCGAGGCGGTGTTGCCTTCCTGTGCAATCCTCATCTACGGTTTTGCCGAAGCGACGGGTTTGCTGTCGGACTTTCTCGAAGCCCTTATTCGGAGGGGTCACGCCCAAATTGTGATGGACCATCCGGTGGATCCGGCGCAACCTCGGCGGCGTGATCCCGGGTTTGTTTTTACCGAGCGGTTGAGGGATCACATTATCGGTCCAGGTGCCGGCAAGGATGAGATCGAGCGAGACGGGGCAGATTCACGGTGCGAGATCAGTGCCTTCAACGCACCGGGACCCGAGGCCGAGGTGAGAGAGGTCGCCGGACGGGTGCGGCATCTGCTGCAATCTGGTGTGGCGGCCGAGAAAATCGGCGTGGTCTTTCGGGGGTTGAATTCTGCGACGGTGGTGGCTGTTCGGAGGCATTTTAGGCGGCTTGGCATCCCGTTCTCCGGCGAGGGCGCCCAGGCGCCGGGGGGGGCCTCGGCTCGTCGGGCGTCGGCCCTGCTTGATATCTTGATGCTGGGGCCGGATGCGAGGACACAGAGCTGGCTGAGCGCCGCCTCTTGGGGTGACTCATTGAGTAACCGGGAACTCGACCTGGCCATGAGAAGTCTCGGTGCTGCGCGGCTGAGCCAGGTGGCGGCACTTGAGGTTGATGCCTTTGTCGGCCCAGCCGGTCTGCGCTTGCCCGTCGTTGAGAAAATGGAGATGGCCAACGGTGAGACCCGGAAGAAACGACGATTCATGGAGAAAGGGAATCTCGCGGCGGGGGTTGGGCGTGCACTTGCCTTGGTCAAACTCCTTGAGCAACGACCGATACGGGCCCCGCTCGGAACTCTGTTCGTCTGGATTCATCAGGTCATTGATCTTCTCGGTAGCGAGACCACAGGGGAGTACGACGACGTGCTGACCGGTGCGCTCGATCGACTCGAGGGTGAATTGCCAGAAGAGCTCGAGACTCGGTGGGCCGAGTTTTCGCCCTTGCTTGCGAGCGCCCTGGAAGGCCTTGGCGCGGAGCCGGTTGGGGGCCGGGGCGGAGGTGTGCAGGTATTGACGGTCATGGAAGCCCGCGGCCGGACCTTTGAACAGCTGTTTCTTCCCAGCCTCAACAGGGGCATATTTCCGGCTCAGATGGCGGATGACCCGGTGTTTTCGACCACTGCGCGGCGGGCGGTCTCTCAACTGTTGCCGGATCTTCCCCTCAAGGAACGGAGTCGTCCGGAGGAACGTTATCTCTTCGCACAGCTGATGGCCTCGGCGCCGGCGGTGACTCTGTCGTACCAGAGGGTGAACTCCGACGGCAAGGAGATGAACCCTTCGGTCTTTATGGAGAGGCTTCATCTGGAGGGTTACCTGTCGTGGACACGGGAAGGGGCGGCGTCCGAGACTTCATCCGAGCGGCACACCCTAGTGGAGTCCGGTCCCGACCTTTTCGAGGGCAGGCCTGATGGTCTCGTCCGGCCGTCTCTGGAAAGCGCTGTGATCGAGGGCATCAAGGGGCGTAGTCCCGGGTTCTTTTCGGCCATCAATCGACTCATGGGCTCGCAGGCGACTCACCTCGAGGCCATCCTCGAAGAACTCGATCCCCCGGCGCCTCGCCAGGATCTCGGGCCATTCTTGGGCATTGTCGGCCTACGGCTGCCAAAGACGGTCTGGGTCAGTTTTTTGAATGCCCTGGTCGCTTGTCCGTGGAAGGCCTTTTTGGAGAAGGAGCTGGGCATCGAAGCGCCGCCGGAGGCTGCATTCAGCGAGGAGGGCCTGGTCGGCGCACTGATCGGCTCAGTGGTCCACGAGGTCCTGGAGAGGGTGGTGGTGGATCGGGGTGTTGCATCCAATGTAACCCTCGATGAGGCGCGGCGGCATCCGGCGGTGAAGGTGCCCAGGCCGAGCATCTCTGATTTGAAAAAGCTGGCGGCCGAGGTGGCCCGACACAAGGCTGTCGAAGAGGGCATGGCCGCACTGGGACCTGCGGTGGCCGCGTTCGCTCTGCAATTCCTGCGACGAGCCCGCGACCTGGCCTGGCCGACAGGCGAGGCACATGTCATTGGTGTGGAGACTCTCGGTCAGGCTGAGATCCGGTGGCTGCCTGCAGAGGCGGAGCACGAGATAGGGACGCTGGTCCATTTCAGGGCGGATCGCGTTGACCGACCTGCCGGCGGCGAACATCTGCTCCTGTTGGACTACAAGACCGGTATGCCCGCGACCGGCAGTGCGCGGTTCGCTATTGGCCGAGGCAAGCTTTTGCAGGGTGTTGCCTACGCACTCGGGGGCGGGGAGGGAGCGGTCGGGCAATATGTCGTTCTCAAAGATATCAAGAAACCGCTGATCGATATCGATGAGGAGCTTGCAAGTGGTGTGATCGAACCTGCACGGGCGATTTTCGGTTCCTGGGCCGAGGGGGTTTTCTTCCCGAGGCTCAGTTCCCCGGACGGGCAAGGCAAGGGTCCCTCGTGTGGCTGGTGCCCCCTCAAGTCAGCGTGTCTTTATGGGGATTCCGGGGTTGGGCGGCGAATGGCGGCTGCGTTTGGCGCCATGAATGAAGATGCCCCCTTGCGTCTGATGTGGGAATTGCCGAAAAATAAGGTAGCAAAAGCGAAACCAACAAAAGCTGAGGCCAAGGCGTGATGATGGAGGACTCATTGCACTCTGATCATCTGCCCGACATCGAAGACCGACTGGTTGCCCAGACAGTCTTTCATCGACCGGTTGTTCTCGAAGCCGGCGCAGGGACGGGCAAGACAGCCGCGTTGGTGGCTCGTATCGTCGCATGGTCTCTCGGTCCGGGATGGGACAGGGCCCTCAGTGGTTTCGACGCGGCCGAGATTGATGATGATCGTATAGCCGCTGCGGTGCTCAACGGCGTCGTCGCCATCACCTTTACAGAAGATGCGGCTGCCGAAATGGCGAGGAGGGTGGTCCAGGCGTTTGATGAAATCCACCGAAGCGACGCGTCGGCCGATGGTCGTGATTGGCCGGAAGGAAAGACGATCGTCACGGGACTCTACCGTCAGGCGCTGCCGGAAGACATCGGGGTGGTGAAGTCGAGGGCCGCGGCACTCTTGACCGAGGTGGAATGGCTTCGCATCAGTACGATCCACGCATTCGCCCGGGCTTTGCTCGCTCGTTTCCCGGTAGAAGCCGGGGTGCACCCGTCATTTGAGGTTGATGCCGATGGAACTGCCACTGACGACTGTGTTGAGTGGGCAGTGGAGGAGTTGCTTTCCGGCGCCTACCGGGGAGAGCAACTCGGTGATGCTGCTCTGCTCCTGGCCGGGCGTGGCGTTGGGCCGGTGGAAATCCGAGATGTGGTCGCCGTCCTGGTGGGCGACGGCTGTCCGGCCGAGGCACTCTCAGAGGATCCGATGGGTCCGCAACAATTGGCGCCGATTGTCAGTCGGCTGTTCGAGAGTCTCGACACCTTTGCCCCGGCAGCTCTGAGGATGACTCAGGTTAAGGGGAGTCGGACGGTTGCGACGGCACAGTGGCTGCTCGACCTGGCCGACCGGGACCGACCAGGGGAGGGGGAGTCGCCGGAAACGACTTTGGCGGGGATCGCGCAGTGGATCCGGGATCAGCCCGAAGGGGAACAAAATATCGGAAGGCTGAATCTTTGGGGGCATAAGTACGATTACAGCCAGGCCGAGGAAGAGTTCTTTGAGTCGGTGTCGGATGCTGAGTTTGACGCTATTTGTCGGCTGGCCGAAGTGATGCAGTTCATTCCGACATTCGACCCGGAAGTCTTCGGCGCTCTCAGGCGTATCCTCCAGGAGGTCTTGTCCCGGGTTGAGAACGAAAAGCGCCGTGCAGGCATCGTCGGCTTTCAGGATCTCCTGGTCAAGGCGCGGTGTCTCCTGGAGAACTCTCTCGCCGTTCTGCAAACCCTCCGTGGTGAGATTGCGCAGTTGCTGGTCGACGAGATGCAGGACACCGACTCTGATCAGGCCACGATCATCAGCCTGCTCGGTATGCCCGATGAGCATGGGGTGGGGCCGGGACTCTTCCTGGTTGGTGACCCGAAGCAGTCGATCTATGGCTGGCGGAATGCCGATATGAAGGTCTACCAGAAGTTGGTCCGGGACATTAAGGATCAGGGCGGTGACGTTCGATCGCTGAGGGTCAATTTTCGTTCGCTCCAGCCGGTCTTGGACGAGGTCACGCGTCTGGTTGAACCGGTAATGGAAGAAAAAGAGGATCTTCAGCCGGCCTTCGAAAGATTGATCGCCGCCAAAGGGGCCGGTGACGGCCTGGGGTGTGAGGAAGGCCCTAGAACGGCGGTGGAGCATTGGGTCTCGACGGCGGCCGGATTGACTGGAGTTCCGGAAAAGACCTCGGCGCCGGCAGCCGCCGAGTTGGAAGCCGAAGCGGTGGCGAGGGACGTGGCGGCCCTGAAGGCCTCGGGCACACCCTGGCCTGAGATGGCGATATTGATGCGTTCCCGTGGCCAACAGGCAATCTACCTGGAGGCACTGCGGCGGTACGGTGTTCCCTATGTGGTCGGCAAAGACGCGAACTACTACCGCACTCGGGAAGTCATAGAAGTCATGGCCTTTGTGCGGCTGATTCTCGACCCCTTCGATACCCTTGCGCTGGTCGCTGTTCTCAGGTCACCGATGGTGGGCGTGCCGGATGCGGCGCTGCGACCGCTGTGGAAAGCTGGATTGCCGGGTCGGCTGATGAGGTTAGCCCGTACTTCTCACCGGTTTTCGTCGCGAGAACGCAGAGATGGTACGCAGCGTGGTTTTTTGAGCAATGAGGCGACGAGTCGTACTCGACAGTACGTCGCAGGAGACGAATTGCGAAAAGGACCGCGAGGTGTGCCATATCTGCGGTCGCAGCAGATCACTGGTGAGAAGTCCGGGTTAGGGGCCGAAGAGAGTCCGGAAGGCCTTCGGATTCTCATCGGGGCAGCTGCCCGCGAGGTCGAGGGACTCGATCTCGGTGGTGTGTCCCTCGTGCCCCTTGCCGGTTGGCCTGAGGCGTTACAGGGATTTTTGACACGACTCCTGGTCCTCAGAGAATCGTTTGAGGTGGATGCTCCGGATATCTTCCTCGAAAACCTGCGAAGTCTGATGGCACTGGAACCTCTGGCTGCATGCCGTTTCCCGGGGGCCTACCGCCTGGCCAATCTGGATCGCTTCTTTCGTGACCTCGAGCAGGTGCTGCATGAAAGTGGTACGGCGGATACCATCTTGAGGCGCCTGAGAAGAACTGAACGTGAGAATCCCGACGAGACCAGTGGGCGGCCGCGCAGTGATGTTGAAGGCATCGCCGTCTTGACGATCCACGGAGCCAAGGGTTTGGGCTTCGAGCACGTGTGGCTGGTGCAGACGCATGCGGGGCCTGGCCCGAAAAACCGAGGAACGGTGACAGGCGCACGATGGATCAATGGTCGTTGGGAGATGGTCATCAGGGGCCTTCGAACGCCGGGCTATTTCGAGGTCGAGGCGGAACACAAAAATGTCGAAGAGGCAGAGCGACTCCGGCTGCTCTACGTTGCCCTGACCCGGGCGAAGAAGAGACTCGTGACAGTCGGAAACTGGATGCCCACCACCGCTATGGGCCCGATGCTCAAGTCCTTCGAAAACAGGGACGGCGGTTGGCCCACGATCGGCGACCTCTGGCCGGACGAGGCGCAGGGGCCCCACAGGGACATCGCCGAAGCGCTGTGGGTCTGGCTGGGACATCCGCGGTGGGATGCCGAAACACCGAGGGTCGAGGCGCTGAAGGTTGCATCGGCGACCATCGACCCGGCCCGGATTATGAATGACGCCGAACAGTTGGATCGCTGGATCGAGGAGGCCCAGGAGCATCAGTATCGCCCCTGGTTGGGTACGGCGTCGGAGGAGGCCCACCGGCTCTTCCGGGAAGCTATGGCCGACAGACTGGAGGGCGCCGAGGACGAGGCTGAGACTTCGCGAGTGGGCGGGGCCGGAGAGCGTGTGGCCATGGCGGTCGGGACGGCGATGCACGGCCTGTTGGAGCGCTTTGACCACGGCGCCGAGGATTCGATTGTCGAGATGAACACCAGGCTTGACGAGGCTCTGGTGTGGTTGGATGGCGTCCTGCTCCGAGAAGACATCAGAGTGACTGCCGGAGAGCGTCTGGAAGCTCTTGTCAAAATCTTCCGGGAGGGACCGTTGTGGCACCGATTCCTGGCCCTCGAAGGGTCGATCCTGGCTCGAGAACTGGCGCTTGTTGTTACGCCTGATGCCGGAGCGGCCGTGGGCGCCGTGACCGGCGCGATCGATCTGGTTTATCGAGACCCGGATACCGACGAGATCGTCGTCGCGGACTACAAGACCGATCGTCTGGCGGATGACGCCGAAATCCAAGATCGTGCGGGTGTCTATCAACCCCAGTTGGAGATCTATGCCCGCGCCTTCCAGGAGGCCATGAACCTCGATGTGACGCCTCGTCAGGAGCTGTGGTTTGTCGGGAGTGGGGTGGTGATTGGAGTTGAATGGTCGAAATGAAGAAAGTTTCGACTGATCATCGACCCCTATTTCACCGACTCGGATAATTGCGCAACGACGTCAGAGTCGGTTGCAGTCCATGCGCCTGTGTCGCCCGACTCAAAACCGTCAGCGAAAATCGCTCCTTCGCCACATGCTAGTTCGACAAAAGCGTCATGGTTTGCCTTGCTGAACCACAAGGGGTCCAGGAGGCCGTTCCTGACATCGACATCGTCATGCGGCAATGCGCAGGATTGCCCTCGATCAGTGCTCTTGAACCAATAGACCGAATTGGCTCCGGCATTTGCGAGGCAGGCGAGAATATCCTGCAACTGCTGAGCGTGGAGCCAATCGGGCAGGGCACTGAAACCAGGGCAATCAGCAACTGACTCGATACGATTCACTTCGGTCACGGCAATAGGGACCTGTGACAATCCGGCATCATCCAACTTTTGACGCAGAGTTACCACAATATTGTAAAAATCTTCGGCATCTGAAAAATAGAGGTGAATGGTAAATACATCGAAAGAGCCGGTTGCGATGACCTGATCCACCCACGCCCAAGCAGTAGCAACGTTCCACGGGTGAAAAACGACCGCCGGCGCGAAGACCAACGCTTCAGGATCAGCTTCTTTTACGGCGCCATATGCAATATTGAGCATGGTGACATACTCGATTGCGGAGCCGAGGAAAAACAATTCCAAATTGGGTTCGTTCCAGATTTCCCAGTTACTGACCAATGCCATGCCGGAACTGCCGTACCGAGAAACGATTTCATACACCACGTCCCGCCACTGTTCGAGATCAGCCGGAGGATAGAGCCAATATTGTTCGGAAGTCGATTGCGAAGAAGCCCATGCTGTGGTTCCCCGAATTGTCACCAATGGTTCGAGGGACGCGGCGTCAAAGTGTGACAGGAGCAGATCCGAAGCCGTCCAATCCGGTTGGCCTTGCGTTGGTTCAAGGTATTCCCAGTGGATTTTGGCACCCACCCCGTGAGCGCAGCCCGCATCGAGTTGGTCGAGCAAGGTATCGAGATTAGGGAAATATGGAGAAATTTCCTTGCCGCAGACGTTGAAAAAACTGGGTTCAACGTCAACCATGGGCTGATCGTCTGCCGGACACGAAACCACCGCCAAATCTGATCGTCGCAGATCACGCGAAAATTCGACCGACTTCATCAATTGGCTGGCTTGAGAAAATGGGTTGACGTTCTGGGCCGGCACCGGCCTGGTATGTGGCAACCCTCTCGCCAACGGCAGTTCAAACGCATACACTGAACCCGAAGCGCGACCGGATGGGTCGTCAAAAACCGATCCGACGACCACCAAATCCGAACCCAAAGCCACCGAGCGAGCAAAGGCATCTCCCTCTTCTGCGTCCCAAGCCGTCAGTTTGGTTTCAAAGAGCCAGTCGTTGTTTTCGTCGCGACGATAAAGGTGGACTGCACCACTATTTTGTGCGGCCTGATCGTCGGCCGGAGCGCCAACGGCAAGCACGTCTCCTTTTACGTCGATTGCCAGGCCGAACAGCGAAGCATTTTCGCCGGCAGCCGGTTGCAACATAGAGTGCTGAGACCAGAGGCCAGTCCCGTCGAATCGAAAAACACCCGCAGCGCCGGTTTTAATTGCTTCATCCTTGAGGGTTGGGGCGCCAACCACAATCCAACTACCATCGATCGCCACGGATTTCCCAAACAGGGCATCGGTCGATTCGAAAGGCAGCACGAGTTTCGTGTGTTGAGCCCATGCGGCCGGACCTGTTCGCTCGAAAACATACGCCGCACCGCTGTTCTCTCCCTGCGCATCGGCCAAGCTCGCGCCGACAACGATGAAATCGCCTGCGACCGCCACAGCATCTCCAAAATGATCCCCTGAGACCCCATCCGCGGCGGACAACGTCGCTTGCGTGGTCAAGAGCCCGAACTCGTTTTTCTCAAACACGTAAACCAGGCCATGGCCCTGCGCCTCGGGGGCGCCAACCACGACAATATCACCGTGAATGGCAACGCTCTGCCCAAAACGATCTCCCGCTGATCCGTTTGGCGCCACGTACTTGATTGGGACAGGGTTGACGGAAGCCGGCTCCAATTCAAGGGCGTAGATCGCACCAGCTTCGAATCCGCCTTGGTCGTCTTTGAACGCACCACCAATCGCGGTGGTTCCGTCAATCGCCACGCTGTACCCTAAATGAGCCCATGCGGCAGCATCGGCTGCCGTAAATACACGCGAGTCCTGCCACACGCCGTCCTGTCGATCAAAAACAAGTACTGCTCCGGCTTGAACGCCGGCATCGCTGTCGCTCCTGGCGCCGGCCAGAATGGTATCTCCGGACGTGGCCACGCTCACCCCCAAACGAGCGTCATGCCTGAGTTCGGGAAAGACCAGCTTATGGGCAGCCGCGGGAGTTGCAACCTCTTCCGATTCCAAGGTCCGGGAAGACGGCGAAACGACCCTTGACTCGGCAAGGAACGGGCTTGCAATACCGACGATGAAGAGGCCGAATGCGACTACCAAAGGAGCTACATCATGCCTAATCCGCATTTCTCACCAACATCCACGGCTGACGATCAAACTCAAACAGAGTTATGTCGGTTTCGAGCTTCTTGAATGCCACAGTATTGTCGAACTCCTTGACCAATTCGAATCGGTGGTCAACCGACATGAACTCTTTGAGAATTTGACCGGTTTTCAAATTGGTGTCGTCAACCAGCATGATGCCGCCGATTTTGAGTCGGTCCACCGTGAAATACCAATCAACGAAGGGCGATGGGAAAGCGTGGCGACCGTCGATCAACACAAAATCCAGTGGGATTTTGGGTAGATTCGGCAAAGCGAACTCGGAACGGTTGTTAATGAGGTCAACGCGTTCCAGAGAGATGCCGTGAGTCATGCAGTACCGACGTACATTCTCAATTTCGTCCGGGTGGTGTGCAATGGCGGTGTGCTCGGCGCCTTTGAGGGCAAAGAGCAGGGTGCTCACACCCGCCCCGGTTTCCAAAGTCACCGAGGTATCGTCAACCATGCGATCAATGTAGAACAGAACTTCTTTCGGCAACGTCCAACTGGTAAATCCACCCTTGCCATCACGATGTAGCTGCGGCTGAGCGTCAAGTATGTCCTGAGTTGTTCTCATCACGAGTAAGCTCCCTCACGGACGACGAATCGGCGTGCATCAACACTCATCGACTGAGCAGTATTCTACAGAAGCGCAGACAAGCCGGCTCTCAGAAAAAAGCCCGGCGTTGCCGCCGGGCTTTTGATCAAAATATCGACGGCTTAAACGCTGCCCAGCGGCAGTGCATCCAACAGGTTCTTCATGGTCTGGCCGATGTCGGCAGGCGTTGGGACGACGGCGATGCCGGCCTTTTCCAGGGCCTTCATCTTGTCGGCCGCAGTACCCTTGCCGCCGGAGATGATCGCACCCGCGTGGCCCATGCGGCGTCCCGGAGGCGCCGTCTGGCCGGCGATGAAAGCGACGACCGGTTTGGCGACGAACTGCTCGATGAACTCGGCGGCCTCTTCTTCGGCCGTACCCCCGATTTCGCCGATCATGACGATTCCGGTGGTATCGTCGTCTTCCTCGAAGGCTTCGATGCAGTCAATGAAGTTGGTGCCCGGCATCGGGTCGCCCCCGATTCCGACGCAGGTCGACTGGCCGAGGTCGAGATTGGTGAGTTGGCCGACGGCCTCGTAGGTCAAGGTTCCGGAACGGGAGACCACGCCGACGCCACCCTTCTTGTGGATGTGGCCGGGCATGATGCCGATCTTCGTCTCGCCGGGGGTGATGATTCCCGGACAGTTGGGGCCGATCAATCGGGCCGGCAGGCCCTGCAGAATGCGTTGGACGCGAACCATGTCGCGCACCGGGATGCCCTCGGTGATGCAGACGACGGTGTCGATTCCGGCGTCGGCGGCTTCGAGA
>JAIOSJ010000419.1 GCA_021107705.1 Thermoanaerobaculales bacterium
CAGAGTTCTTCTTTGCGTAGGGTGAAGATGACGCGCCAGTCACCGACACGCAGGGCCCACAGACGTTGGGTCGTGTGGGCCAGTGGTTTCGCGAACTTTTCGGGGTGGTCGATCAGTTTTCGTTCGATGGCCGCGCGGATCCGCCTTCGGATCGATTGGTCAAGCCTCGGAAAATCCCGTTCGACGACCTCTCGATGGTAGAGCAGCCGGTATTGTGGCATGGTTGAACCCGTCCCTCTCACCAGTTTTCGTCGCGAGGTGCGGAAGACGCGGTGAGACTCGGCGTTTTCGCTGTTCGAGAGAATGAGGCGTACTTGACGGTACGTTGATTGAGTGAGATCAAGAAAACGTTGAAGATCGCTGCGTGTTTCGTGCCGTAGTAGATCACTGGTGAGAGGGGCGGGTTAATGTGAGTTCCAGACGTCGTCGTGATCCAAGGCTTCGGACGGTCTGAAGTTCCTCAGGCGTTCTTCTCCTGCGGTTGCCCAGTATTGCTCTTCTTCTTCGGTGCGCATGCGCATCAGAATGTCGCGGACAACAAGAGACACGGAAATTCCCTTTTGCCCGGCCTTCGTTTGCAACCATTTCAAGAGCCGGGGATCGACGACCGCGCTGATTCTGGGGTTTTTTGCCGGCATGAGGCCTCCTGTAAGAATTGTAGCACAAGTGCGGCACCTCAAAGAAATGTCGATTAGCCCGACCAGGTACCTCGTTCCGCCCTTGCGGAGAGTGATCATGCCCGCGTAGTCTACTGCCCCGGTCCCTGAATCAAACCACGGGCGGCTATTCTCATCTCACCGGCGACCGCGTACACTCAAACCACAGATGGTGGATCACGGTCACATCACCGAGACAATCACTTCATTCGATGTTGAGCCACGTTCGAACTTCAGGCTGCCCAAACGATGGCGGTTGCAGCGGGTCTTGGGGGTTGGCGGGCAGGGCGAGGTGTGGCTGGCCTTCGACTCAGAGTTGCAGGAGCGGGTTGCGGTAAAGGTGCTGGCCCGGCCGGATCGGCCAACGGCGGTCGAGCGGCTGAAGCGCGAGGTGCGGGTCGGTCGGAAGCTTCGTCACGAACATCTGGTTCAAATCTATGAGTTGGTTGATGCCGGGTCTTCGATGGCGGTCGTCATGGAGTATCTCGAGGGCGGCAACCTGTCCCAGCGCCTGGGTGACGGGCGGTTGGACATTCCGGAGGTCGAGTCGATCGCCGATGCCTTGCTCGAAGCCCTTGCGTGTCTGCATACGGAAGGCATCGTTCACCGCGACGTCAAACCATCCAATGTCCTGTTTGATGGGGCGGGCGTTCCCAAATTGGCGGATTTCGGCACGCTGCGACCCCTGAACGAGGTGGGCGATCTGACGGCGACCAAGGTAACAGTCGGCACACCGGCCTATATGAGTCCCGAACAGGTGCGGGGTGAAGAACCGGCGCCGCCGTCGGATCTCTACTCCCTGGGCGTGACGCTGTATCACCTTCTGACCGGCAAGCGTCCGTTCGAGGGGGGCTCGGAATTCGACGTCGCCCGGAGGCAGGTGACCGATCAGGCGCCGTCGGTCAGGCGCGAACGGACCGACTGTCCCCGGTGGTTGGCGCGCTTTGTCCGTCGGTTGTTGGAGAAGGAAGCGAAGAACCGGTGGAACAATGCTGGTCAGGCGCTGGAAGCTTTCAGGGTTCGGCGGTGGCGCCCGTCCCGGCGGGTTGTCGTGCGCAGTGTTGCTGCGGTTGCCGTTATCGTTGCCGTCGGGGTCCTGGGTCTGGCGATGGCCGACCGGTTGGCCGAGATTCGTTCCTCGGTCGAAAGTGGCGAGTTGGTGGTGCGGAACGTCTTGGGCCGGACCATGTGGCACAAGGCGATTGAGGGTGTGAAGCCTCACTCCTTGGTGATGGATTTGCACGAGGAGAGAGGGTCGGAGATCCTGACGGCAGCGAAGACACCGGAGGGATCTTCGACACGGTTGGATCTCTTGCTGCTCGGTCGTTCGGGAAAGCTGCTCAACCGATTTCGAGTAAGGCCTTCTCATCCAGAGGTCGAGAAATATTTTCCGGGGCTGACCGAAAATTTTGCCATCAGGAGGTTGGAATCCGCTGATTTTGGTGGCAGTGTCGGAAAAGTTGCCCTTTGGACAGCCATTCACGGGGAGTGGTATCCCTCGATTGTCGGCATGTGGTCAAAACGGGGGCCACTCCGAGGGGCACGACCCGTTTTCGTCAATTCGGGCCACATTTCCGACGCCGCAGCCATCGATATTGACGGCGACGGGAGTAAGGATCTTCTGGTCGCGGGTTTCAACAATATTCTCGGAAACCAGCTCTTCGCGGCCTTGATCAGTATTACAGGCCCAAAAGATTGTTCTCCCGATCTTTGGAGGAGCGAGGGTCAGATCTACCGGACACGGGGTGTGGTGGCGTACGTGCTGCTCGGGGAGGTTCAGAAGAAGGAATCATCAGGCCTTGCGTTTTCAATGAGTCAAGATGGTCGCCTTTCCTTGAGGTCCGCGATTCGGGAGTTCTCCGTTGGGGCGAACGGTGGGATCGACGGGATTCCCCCGGATCAACCCAATCGGTTCTGGCTGGATACAGCTCAGGCCGCGGCGGCGTTCAGAACCGGGGCGGGTGAGTGGCGCCTCGTGATGGATACGCTTTCAAAGAGCCACGAGGCCTTATGGGCCAGGCCGTCCTTCCGGGCCGGCGCCGGCCTGATCCTTGCCGATGGGCTGGCTGAAGGCGGGTACCCCGGCGAGGGGGCTCGGCTCCTGGACTACGTTATGGAAACCGGGGTCGGTATGCGGCGGTTGTTGAGGAGAACGGGTGAGTTACGCCTGCTTGCCGGAGATTGGGATGGTGGGCGTTCAGTGCTGATGGAAGCGATCGTGGCTTTTGCGCACGGGTTCAATTCACGGGATGAACTGATCGATCTGGGATTGGACGCTGCGCGTGGGATGACGTCTGCGGTCATCTCCAAGCGAATGACTATCTTGACGTTCGCAAGGAAGTGCAACTCGCCGTTGATTTCTTCGCTGGTCGTTTCGCCCAGTGCGGCGTTGCTTTGCCGCTTCGAGCCGGCGCCCAGTACGCCCTCCACGTTCTCAAAATCTGGGCCGCGATCGAGGATGGAGCGCCCCTGTCAGAGGTTGAGGAGGATCTCAGCTGGTTCGAGGGCCGGCGCGAATGTGCCGAGGTGGCCGTCATCGCGCGGGCTCGGGCTCTCACGCTGGACGGCAGAGCAGATGAGGCTGTCGGCATGGCGGTCGAAGCCCTGGATGTCCTGCGAATGCGCGCCGCCACATCGTGGCCTGATGCCGTGATGCTGCCACTGTGTGAATGGGCGATGGGCACGGTCTACGAGGGGCTGGGTAATCGGGATCAGGCCCGGCCACATTTGGAATTTGCAGCGACCAAGGCACCCGAGACCTTCTTCGGCAAGGATGCGGCGGCGACGCTGGGACGGTAGCATCTATGGTCAGACGCTCCCGACGATGTTGAATGATCAACATTCGTGGCCAGAAGGTCCCCGTCACGCTGATCCGATTTCTTGAAGGCGTCACTGTCCCAGACTTACACACCCCGTTGGAAAGGGGCGCCCTGGAAACGTACGGCCTTGGCGAAAGTCTCCTGATCCATGTCTCTTACAAATTCCTGTGCTTTGGCCAGTTCGCGTACCACCTGTCACAAAGGCACAAAGAAGAATCGATAGTGAGGGGAAATCTTTTGGAATAGGGGTCAAGCGGATCTTGAAACCCGTCGCCCCCCGGTGAACGGGTCGTTGTGGGGGGCATTCGGGCTGGGAAATTAATCGCAGCGATGCCTCGTCATCGTCCTTCGTTTCTTTCGGGCCTCTTTCTTTCTGCGTCTATTTCGACTATTTCGCAATAGTTTGCGGAATAGTCTTGACTTTTCCGCAAACTGGTGCGAAATTTACGACATGAAACGTTTTCAGCAGGACATTATTGCTCGAGACTTGGTCCGGAAAATGGTGTTTATTACCGGCCCGAGGCAGGTGGGTAAGACAAGCCTGGCTCTTGCCATTGCTGAGGGTTTCACGCAATCGGTGTATCTCAACTATGACAACTTCTCCCACCGTGACATTATCCACAAGGCCGAATGGCTCCCTGAAACGAGACTGCTGATTCTTGATGAACTCCACAAGATGGAGGGATGGAAGAACTTCCTCAAGGGGATTTATGATGTCAAGCCGCCGTATCAGCAGATTCTGGTGACCGGCAGCGCCAGATTGGAAGCATTCAGGCAGAGCGGCGATTCATTAGCCGGTCGCTTTTTCAGGCATCGCCTGCATCCGTTTTCTATGGCGGAAATCCCCAATGCTTCCGGCAACGACCTGGATTCATTGCTGGTCCGGGGCGGTTTTCCTGAGCCGTTTCTCGCCGAGTCCGATGATGATGCGAACCGCTGGCGGTCACAATACATTGACGGTTTAATACGTACCGACATCCTTGACTTTGAAAAAATTCACGACTTCCGGGCTATTCAGCTGACCCTTGAGTTACTGAGGCGTCGAGTCGGTTCGCCGGTATCCTGGACATCCCTGGCCAGGGATGTCAACTGTTCTCCCAACACGATCAAACGATATGTGGAAATCCTGGAAAGTCTTTTCATTGTTTTTCGGGTTACCCCGTTTCATCGCAATATTGGCCGATCCCTGCTCAAAGAGCCCAAAATCTACTTTTATGACACCGGTATGGTCAAGGGAGATGAGGGGGTTCGACTGGAAAACCTTGTGGCAACCAGCCTTTTGAAGCATTTGGATTACAGGGAAGACAGCAAGGGGAAGCTCTGTAAATTGGAGACTCTGCGGACCAAAGAAAAAAAGGAAGTCGATTTTGTATTGGTAGAGGACGATGAGCCGAAGCTGATAGTGGAGGTTAAGTTGTCCGATGCCGGTATCTGCTCCTCGCTTCGCTATTTTCACAGGAAGTACGGCCTGGAAGCTGCTCAGGTAGTCAAGAATATCAACTACGAACGGATGGTGGATGGAATTCAATTGCGCCGGGCCGAAAATTTTCTCAGGGACTTAAGATCAGATTCCGAATAGTCGTTCTGGTTAGGCCGTTTCGCCCTTACGGAGTGTGCCCATACCCGCGC
>JAIOSJ010000190.1 GCA_021107705.1 Thermoanaerobaculales bacterium
AAACCGTTGATGGCAACACGAATAGTCATGGAATCCTCCGGTACAAATTTATGGAGGGGGAGTATAACATCGAAGAGTTCGAGATCATGGGATGTTCTGAACCGAGAACCTACCCTCAGAGGTCCGGGCCAAATCTTGAACTGAGAAGCCCCTTATGGTAGATTACGCTCTTACTTGGCCCGTTCGTCTAGGGGTCTAGGACGCCGGCCTCTCACGCCGGTAGCACGGGTTCGAATCCCGTACGGGCTACCAAGTGAATACTCGGCCGCACCAATTGGTGCGGCTTTTCTTTTTGGCGGAAGAACGTTAAGATTCGATTTCAAGAGATCATCTCCGGGACCGACCGGAAAAACAGGAGGAGCCCATGACCATGGATACACCCGAAGACACCAATGGCGCCACCCCGCCGCCCGAACCACCAACCACTCCCCCCCCGCCTCCGGCCGAGCCGGCGCCGACAACGACACCTGCTCCGGCTGGGGACAACCGGACCATCATGGTGGTCCTGTCGTATCTGGGGCTTCTTGCCTTGATTCCGCTGCTGGTGGAAAAGGACGATGCCGAGGTGCAGTGGCATGCGAAACATGGACTGGTCCTGACCGCTGCAGAATTCGTGCTGTTTGTGGGTCTGCAGATCGTCACGATGATTCTGGGCGCCATCAGTGGCGGCCTGGGCTGCCTCTTCGGCATCCTGATTCCGGTGCTCGCTTTGGGAATTCTCGTTCTTCACGTTGTTTGTATCGCCAAGGGACTCAAGGGCGAACGATTCATCGTCCCCAAAGTGAGTGAATTCGCCGATCGTTTCTGAATCCAGAAAGCGTTCTGTTCGACCTGGAGGCCCGACCCCCAGGTTCGGAGTGCGGCGGTGGGTCTCGGTCTTTGTGATCATTGGGCTCACCGCCCTTTTTCTGTCCACCGATCTGAGTCGGTCCCCAAACGAACAACTCACCGGCCGAATAATGGTCAAGGGAATTCATGTCTATCGAAGTGTTTTCTCCGAAGCCTTCTCGCGGATGGGTATTGAGTGCCGCTTCAAGCCCACCTGTAGCCGATATGCCGAGATTTCCATCCAAAACCTCGGGGTGGTGGCCGGTACTGCGGTTTCGATCCGGCGTCTCCTACGGTGTGGCCCGTGGACTCCGGCCGGAACATATGACCCACCGGCGGCGAAGGCTGACAAGAAGCTGCCTTCGAACCGCGACCGACTCGACCCCGTTGCGTCCGAGGCCGTACCACCGTATGCTCCGCCGGCGGAAGGGGCCTCCCGCGTTCAGCAATAGGTCCCTCGGAGGTATCGAGCCATGCACCTCTACAGCCAACTCACACCGGAGCGGGTGCTCATCGCTCCCTCGGTGATCGACCGAAAGGGCCTATTCCACCTGTTTGGCGAGGTTTTCCAGCGAACGGGCAAGGTAGGGGATCCGGATGAAGTGTCCCGTCTTCTTTGTGAGCGCGAGAAGATTCTCTCCACCGCAATCGGTGGTGGCTGGGCCATCCCCCACGCTCAAATGTCGGGAATCGGCGGCTTGATGATGGCGGTCTCAGTTCATCCCGAGGGAATAGAATACGCTTCGTTGGATGAACTCCCCGTCCGCCTCGTTTTCTGTCTTCTCGGTGATTCGAACACGGCGGCGGACCACCTGGCCGGACTGGCCCGTTTGGCCCGTTTGGCCAGGCACGCCGAAGTCCTGGAGCGCTTGACCCAGACTCGCTCCGCCGAGGATTTTCTGTCGACCCTGCGAAAAATCGAGGAGGCCTGAGTGTTCCTTCTCGGGGTGGTGTTACATCGTGAGGAACTGCTCGACGACGTGCTTTCGCTGCTCGTCGAGTCGGAGTTGCCCGATTCCATCGTGGTGGAGAGTCGCTCCGGTCTGGAACTCCTCGAACGGGACCTGCCGATCTTCGCGGGTCTCCGCTCAATCATCCCGGGCGGTGGCCTGGATTTCAGTCGCCTGGTGTTGTGTGTGGTTGAGGAAGAGGAACACGGCATGGAAGCCCTGGTCCTGATCCGCAAACTCGGCACCGAAGAAAAACCCCACGGCGAACCGCGCAACACCGTCTTTCTCGTGCCGTTATCAGGGGTGGAGCATTTCTGAAGCTGTCAGTCCTCGCCGGCTTCGCCGACATCCCGCAGGGCACGGGCCCACATCACGGGACCGATCAGCTGGTTGATCACGACCGAGGCGACGATCAGGAGGGCAACGCCGGCGCCGAACTCCGGATTTTCCCTTTGAATCCGGGCTGCCAGGCCGAGTGAGAGTCCGGCCTGCGCAACAAAGCCCATCCACGCCCTTTGTGTCACGGCGCTGTGGGCTCGGACCAGGACGGAGGGGATGGTTGTAAAGAACCAGACCGAAATCAGGCGGACACCGACGTACACAAGAGCAGGAATCCAGACAAGGGCGAACACCCGCAGATCCAGACCGGCGCCGACAAGAGCAAAGAAAACAATGTAGATCGGTGGCGAGGACCTTTCGAGTGCGTCAAGGAAGGTCGATGCCTCGCGGGGAAAGAAATTGCGAACCACAAAACCGGCGGCCATGCACACAAGCAGATGTTCGAGGTGGGCCGTTCGGGCCATCTCGGTGGAAACCAGGGCCAGGGCGAGCACGGTCAAGGGAACATGTCGCCCAACCCGGCTCATGTAGACCCCGAGAAGCCCACCCAGCAGGATGCCGACCGCGATCGAGGCGAGGATTTCCTTTCCGACTCCGGCCAAAATTCCAAACCCAACGGGAGTTCCTTCGACCCAGGCGTGGGCCATGACGTTGACCCAGGTAAAGAGCAGCAGAATCAGAATATCTTTGAGGATCGTGGTGCCAAGCACGATTTCGGTGACCTCTCCCTTTGCCTTCAACTCCGTGATCACGGCGATGGTGGTCGACGGCGACACTGCGACCGCAATTACCCCCAGTAGAGCGGCGGCGGCGAGTTTCTCCGCATTATTCAAGTTCCCGAGAACCGGGACCAGGCTGAAGAAAAGCCACATTGCGCCCCCGACGACCGGGAAGATCAGTAAATGAGCACCGGTGATCGCCCCGAGGGTCCCGGCTCGTTGTCGAAGGCCCGCGAGACGGAACTCTCCGCCGGCGGTCAAAGCAATGAGCCCGAGGGCAAGATCCTCAAAGAGATGAAGGAAATGGGCGTCAGAAAGCGTTTCGAGGCCGATGGCGTAGGGGCCCACGACCATGCCGAGGACCAGATAACCGGTGATTCGCGGAAGTCTGACCTTGACAGCGAGATTTCCCGCGAGAAAACCACCGATAACGAGGCATCCAAGGGCGAGAAGGGCCGACCCTGCCGGGTCGTCGACCGTGTCCTTGCCGAGAAGACGAACTGCCCAACTCACACCGGCCATAACGAGGAAAAAGAACCACCTCATGTGGTTTTCCCTCCGGACACCGTGGGGGGAAAGAGCGATCGCCGCAGCCAAGCCTCCGCCACAACCTGGTTGACCACGATCGCGGCGGCGGTGGCTTCGAGCATTCCCGGACTGCGGCTCAGGATGCCGGCCAAAGCCACGGCAATCCCAAGAGCCAACGGCCCCTGACCCACAAGACCGATGCCGAGAAACGAGGTCGTGAGGCCGACATCCTGTCGTTGCGCGGAATGACTGAGGACCGCTCCCGCCGATACCATCGATACGAACCGAACGACCGTGAGGATCAAAAAGACTCGCCATGAGAAAGCAAGGCCGGTCAGCGAAGCGCCTACCAGAACGAGCATGGCGACCAGCAGCGGGCGCTCGATCGTGTGAGCCGCCTTCAACAGGCGATGGGGAAAGACGCACCGGTTGATCACCACCGCCCCGGCCACGGCCGCGGCAGGCAAGGGGCTGATGCCTAGGACGGCCGCCGATCCGGCGATCAGGGTCGTGATTCCGGCAATGACCGTGAGTAGCTGCAATCCATCCGACAGACCGCGGATCAACACCATGAGGGCATAGCCGGTGATGACGCCCACACCGGTCAGGCCGAGAAGCAGATGCCACCCCGGAACTCGGCCGCCGCTCATAATCGACACCGGGCACCACACAACCGACGCCATGCCGAAAACAGCCATTGCAGGAATTCCGGAGAAGGCCGCCAACATGCGAAGAAGCCGTGCCGCGGAGCGGTCGGCCGGCGGACGGGACCGGGAGATGGCGTCGAGGCTCTCCCCCGAGGAGACCATGCCGATTGCGGCAAGACCGAAAGCCATGATCGGTTTCAGACCGAGGCCGAAAGCTACACCGGCCAGGATCGCGCCGACACCGATGGGAAGGAAGAAGCCTATAGTCCGATGCCATGGCTGCAGCCGACGAATGACGGTCCGGTCAATCTGCATGCCGAAGACCAGACCTATCCACGCGAGGCCCATGAGAACAACGGCGTGCAGAACCGCGAGGACATCTTCCGGGAAAACCCCGGCGACGGACCCGCCGAGAACAACCCCGAGTAAAATCCATATCGGTCCGTCGAAAGCGGGAATCCGCAGACCGCGCAGGGCCAGAGTGCGCTGAAGCTGAGAGCCGAACACCGCGAAGGCTACGAGAAGAACGAAGGTCAGCGGGCCGTGCAGCATCTATTCAGTCTATCCTGGCAAACCCGACCTTCTCATCGGCTTCCTGCTGCGACCGCAGATATGACGCACGGTGCGGTTCCTTTCGTTTATCGTCTTCTGCGACGTACCGTCGGGTACGACTCGTCGCCTCATCACTCAAGAACCCATACTGCGCACCATTTTTGCGGTCTCGCGACGAAATCCGGTGAGAAGGTCGCGCTAAAAGGGCCGGCGTCATACGACGCCGGCCCGCAAAGAGAATTTTGAATGCTATTGGTTTATGGAGTGGGCAACTTGCCGCCGTATACGGTCAACTGAGGAAAGTCGCCGTTGCACCCGTCGACGTCCGTTGGAAAGTCGGCGCCGACGGCATCGAGGGTCCCTGTGAAATAGAGGCCTTCTTGGAACTCGATTTCCAGGGCCCAGGTCATGATCCCGAGACCGTGAGCACTGTAGTCGTCGGAGAAAGTGACGCCTTCGGCAAGATCATCAAGGGTTGTCGGGAGAGAAATGCCGTCCCCGAAGAGAAGGATCCACTTACAGGCCGAATCGCCGGTTCCATCGAGCTTGTCCCAATTGGTATAGGTTCCGTTGAACGAGGTGAGTTCCCCGCTTTCAACTGACAGATTTCCGCCGGTGGAATAACTCAGGCTGTCGTAGATGGCGAACTGGTAGGTTCCGTTGACGTCGGCTGCCATCGTCGCCACCGAAGATTCCAGGGTCGTGGGGTCGCCGGACAGAAGATCGACTTTCGAGGCGCCGACCACGGCCGAGCCCGTGGTGATCTCCACTTGAAGCGTACCTTGATCAAAGTCTCCACTTCCCATGAAGTCATCGATCTTTTTCAGAAAGGGCATCCAGGCTTCCAGCGTTTTTCTTCTGGTGGCGATGACCGTGGCGCCGTCTGGCTCAAGCAGAGTCAAATCCATCACGACGCCGTCGGCGCCGGCACATGCGTAGAAATTGGTACGAAAACCGCTGTTGACCGAGAGTCCTACCACATTGCCCGACTGACCACTGGTGGTCGCCAGGCTCGTTGGGACGCCCTCGAAGCCTTGGCCGAAAGTCTCGAGACCGCTCAGGCTGTAAATACGGGAATTCACGACAACAGGAAAGTCTGCCGTAACTCGAAATGCGCCATTGGCCTCGCTCAAGCCGAAGTCGGTATCGATCACGTCGGCCAGAACCAAGGTCTCGCCCGGGCCCGCAGTGAAGGTCTGAGTATCAGGGGAGTTGTTGGCCTGATCCCTCACAAGCCAAGCTACCGTTACGGTGGCTGTCTCGGTGCCGGGGTTCATAATGTAGAGGTCGGTGATCCAGCCACCGCCTCGCCCAGCGGCAGGAACCAGAATATCGGTACCCGGGGCCAGAGCGAGGGCGGGAAGAGCTGCGCTGATGAGCGCGGAACAAAGCAGACCAATAATCCAAAAACGCATAAATTCCTCCTAAAGGCGCCACAAGGTAGATGCTACACAACTGTTGTGAATAATGCTCATGAAGACATCATACGCTGAATTGGTCGCAGGGTTAACCTATTCCTTTTCTGCTCTCGGAAAAGGGAACGGGCACGAAGACCCCCGGTGTAATACACTGCTCCAATGACCT
This sequence comes from Thermoanaerobaculales bacterium, assembly GCA_021107705.1. GTDB lineage: Bacteria > Acidobacteriota > Thermoanaerobaculia > Thermoanaerobaculales > Sulfomarinibacteraceae > JAIOSJ01. The sequence continues at coordinate 6,148 of JAIOSJ010000190.1, forward strand.
ATCAGGTATTGGCTCGTACGTGGCGCCCCCAGCTTTTCGCTGATGTCATCGGCCAGGAGGCAGTGGTTCAGACACTCCATAATGCCCTTTCCTCTGCGACTCTTGGTCACGCCTACATCTTCTCCGGTCTGCGGGGGGTGGGCAAAACCACGCTCGCTCGGCTGCTCGCCAAGGCGGTGAACTGTGAAAAGGGTCCGTCCACCGAGCCGTGCGGAGAGTGTGTCTCGTGCCTCGAGATTACCGAAGGGTCCAGCCTGGACCTCGTTGAACTCGACGGCGCCTCGAACCGCGGCATCGATGACGTCCGCGAACTCAAGGAGCTGTTGCGCTTCACCCCGATTCGCGACCGCTTTCGGGTCATCATCATCGATGAGGTTCACATGTTGACCCGCGAGGCATTCAACGCTCTGCTCAAAAGCCTCGAAGAACCACCGCCCTACATCCTGTTTATTTTTGCCACGACGGAAATTCACAAGGTTCCACCGACGATTCTTTCGCGGTGCCAGCAGTTGGAGTTCCGACCCGTTCCGCTTGAGAAGATTACCGAGCGATTGATGGCGATTTCCAAAGATGAGGGCTTCGAGCTGTCGCGGGACGGTGCTTCGATGGTGGCTCGGGCCGCCCAGGGCAGCGTACGTGACGCCCTCTCCCTGATCGACCAGTTGAGGGCCTTCAGCGCAGATCAGATTGATGCCGAAGCGGTGGCGGAGGTTCTCGGTGTGCCCCGTTTTGAGGTCGTTGTCGATCTCATCAGCGGTTTGGCGGCGGGTGATTCGGTTGCCGGGCTCGGCATGTTGCGCGCCGAGATGGTTGCCGGACACGATGCCTGGGTTTTGTACCAGGAAGTTGGTCGGGTCTTGCGCCTCATGCTTCATCTTGCGGTAAATCCCGAGTTGGCCGATGATCTCGCCGACGAACAGCGCGAATGCGCGTTGGGTGTGGCCGCCGGGCTCGGATCCTCCTCCCTGATTCGTATGGCTGGATTGTGGCTGGAACACGAGAACCTCATCAGTTCCGCAGCCAATCGGGAATTGGCGCTCGAGGTCGCCTGTCTGCGGTTGGCTCGGTGGCCGGCGGTGCAACGGGTCGAGGCATTGCTCCGCGGCGAGACGCCTCCTCCCGCGAATGATTCGAGAGGTAAAGGGACCGGGTTCGCGGAGGCCCGTCCGAGTGACGGAGGAAGCAGTCACGG
>JAIOSJ010000013.1 GCA_021107705.1 Thermoanaerobaculales bacterium
GTGGCTCTTCATCGCAGGATCTTCCCAGCGGTAGTTCTGTGAAGAGGAAAGGAAAATTCACCACAGAGACACAGAGAACACAGAGGAACACAGAGGGCAACTGCGAGGCGCTCCCGGCGTTCGCCTGCCCGCTTCGCGGGCCGAACTTCAGGGCTGCCCATCGCCCTGGACGCACGCGTCCCGTTCGATGGGTAGCCCTGAAGGATGCGGGCTTTGCCCGCACTGGCGAACCAGGCCGACCAATCTCTGGATGTGTGATGCGTCAGATGGTGGAGCGCCAAGCCCGACTGCACGCGAAACGTGCAGAGGTGGGAGAAAAACGAGTGACAAGAGCTCGCTTTTGGAGATCGATTTTTTTCCTGCCGACAGAGGACGAAGTCCTCGATTGCCGGGCCCAGATTGCTGGTCCTGCTATGACCACTCCTCTGTGTTTCTCTCTGTGCTCTCTGTGTCTCTGTGGTTCCTGTGTTCTTGTCTTCGGCTTCCCTTTTTGTGCCTTTCTGTGCCTTTTTCTGGCTATTCATCGTTCTCGCCGTTGTCTTCGTCTTCGTCCTCGTCTTCCGGCTCCGGATCGCCGGGCAGGCGGACCTTGGCGCCGTCCTTAAGCCCCGACTGGCCGGCGATAACGATCTCATCTCCAAGGGCAAGACCTTCGGTGGGCTCCATGTACTCGGTGTCTTCGAGGGCCGCGGTGATCGGCAGACGTTCCACGGTGCGTTCTTCCCCGAGCCGGAAAACGAAGATCTGGTCATTGTCATAGACCAGTGCTTTCTTTGGAATTCGGATCGCCTCGTCGTGGACCGCTGTCACCAGTTCCACCTGAACGTACATGCCGGGCCGCAGTCCCTTCTGGCGCGGGGTGGCGACGGTGACCTTGATGGTGCCGGTTCCGGGATCTACCACCGGCGAAATGCGGTCGATGTCACCGGAGAAAACCAGGCCGCCGAGGGCGTCGGCGGTGAGGCGGGCGGGTTGACGACGTTCGAGCCTGGGTAATTCCTGCTCCGGAACATAGATTCGGGCGACAATGGAGTCGAAATCGACAATACGGAAGAGAGACTGGTTGACCGAGACGAAGTCTCCCAGATTGACGCTGCGCTCGGTGACGACGCCGGAAATGGGGGCGCGAACCTCGGTGTAGTCGAGTTCTCTCTTGGCGTCCTCGAGGGCGATGCTCGCCTGATCGAATTGGTATTCCGCGTCGATGAAGACCTGTTCGCTGACCAGTTTCTGGTCGAAAAGGCTCTTTTGGCGGTTGAACTCGCGTTCCCGTTGAGCGAGCTGGCTCGAAGCCTTGGCCAGGGCCGAACGCTGCTCCTCGTCTTGGAGGCGGACCAGAAGTTGGTCTCGAGTGACCGTGTCGCCCTCTTCGACCAAGAGGTTCACAACCCGGCGGGTGGCCTCGGCGAAGACCTGAACGTCCCGCTCGGCCTCAAGAGTCGCGGAGAAACGAAGGGTTGCCTCGATGCGCCCGCTCTCCAGGGCAGCGACCTCAACCGGGATCGCCTCGATCTTGCGTTCTTCATCGGTTTCCCCTCCGCCTTGCTCGAATGTCCGAGAACTCGCGTCACCGCCGCCGCAGCCGGTCGACAGAACCGCGATTCCCAGGACTATCACCAGAGCCATTTTTGAGCTTGAAATTTCCACCGTCTCCTCCGAATTCATTCCCGGATGGCGTTTGTCGGTCGCCATGTCGAACTTCGTCACCGAGACTCGTCGGCCTTCGGTGTTCCCTGTGCCAAGCTATACGAAATTTTGTCGCTCAGGTTCATATGAGGATGAGTTATCAGTTCAGGCGCCGGATCCGGGTGACTACCACCTGTGGGTCCTGCTCGCATGCGAAGACTGGGCGGCACTGGTCACCGGCGACAAGCGACTTCTCGACAATCCTCCTGAAGGTGGCGTGCTCCTGAACTCGACGGAGGCGATCAAAGGGATTCGTTGAGAAACAGTCAATTTGGGTTCTCTGTTCTCTGAAGGCAACGGCCGAGTTTCTCCTGGGCATCGATGTTCGTTGGATCGAGGCGAACGGCTTCCTTGAAATGAAATATTGCTTCGTCGTAGCGGGCCTGACGCGCGAGGGTCGCCCCCAGGCCGAGGTGGGCGGCGGCTGAGTTCGGTCTGCTTTCCAATGCCTGGGCGAAAAGCTCGGTCGCCTCCTCGGTCCGCCCGGAATCCGACAGGAGAATTGCCAGGTTCAAGACCGCAAAGCCTGAGCGGTCGCTGGGCATCGAGATCCGGAAGTGCTCCATTGCATCAGCCGGTCGTCCGAGCCGGACATAGGCAACTCCCATCCCGTTATGAGCCATCGTGTAGCCTGGTTGTAGCTCAAGAGCCTGGGTGTAGAGAGAGAGTGCCTCTCGATTCTTTCCTTCGTGCAGTCTGAAATCCGCCAACCCTGTGAGGGCGACGACGTTTGCAGGCTCGATCTCGATGGCATGGGCGAAGAGGGTTCCCCCATTTCGCCAGTGTCTCAGTTGCAGTGTTGTACTGAGTGCAAAGGCCATCAGGAGGAGGCATGCGGCCGTCACCGGCAGAATGGTGGGGCGACGAAGGCGGGAGGCGGTCTCGGGCATTCCCCAAGAGAGGATCAGGAACAACCCGATGAAAGGAACGTAGGCCCAGCGGTCGGCCATTTCCGGCCAGACCCCGGCCTGCATCAGCCCGCTGACCGGGCCGAAAGTCACGAGGAACCACAGCCAGCCCATGGCGAAATAGGGTCTCTCACGCCGTCCGGAAAAGGCAAAAACGGTGATTACTCCGAGAAGCACAAAGGCCCCGATGACCTTGGTCGCTCCCACTGCGGTCGGATAGGGGTAGAAGATGGACAAATCGTGAGGTGCGATGAGCTTGCCAATGTACTTTACGCAGGAAACCAGAGCGTTTGCCAGTCGCAGCTGCAGGCTCATCCCCTGGCCGGACAGGCCGGCTGCATCGGTCGGGAGGGTCCAAGTCGAGATCAGAATTGAGCCCATGGAGATAGCGAGAAGAGGGATTTTCTCCCAGATCAGCCTCCGGACGGGCGTCGGGTTGTCGGGTGGTTGATCTTCGGTCCTGAGGCTCGTTTCCATTCGCCGCAGCGGCCAGAAATCCAGCAGGAGCAGGATAAAGGGAATGGTCACCAACATCGGCTTGGCGAGGAGGCCGACGACGAAAGTCGTGAAGACCACCAGGTAGCGTCGGATATTCGGTCGTGCGCTGTAGGCCACGTAGGCGGCCAGGGTCAGCAGCAGAAAGAGAGTGCTCAAGAGATTCTTTCGACTGGCAACCCAGGCCACCGACTCGACGTTGACGGGGTGAAGGGCGAAGAAAGCGGCGACCAACGCACTGCGCCAGGGTGAGCCGGTCATCGCGGAGAAAACGAGGAAGAGCAGCAGAGTGTTTGCGGTATGGAGCAGCAGATTGGTTACATGGTGCGGTCCAGGCCGAACGCCGTACAGTTCGCAGTCGAGCATGTGTGAAAGCCAGGTCAAGGGATGCCAGTAGGTGCCGCCTCTATTTGACAGGCCAAAGGCCCACGCCGAGCCGCGAGCGGTGAGGCCCGCCTTGACATTGGCGTTGTCGACGACCATCAAGTTGTCGTCATACCCGACGAAGTCAAAGGTCATGACCTGGGAATAGAGGCCAAGAGTCGCTGCCACCAGCAGGAGGGAAATCAGAACCAGCGTTCTGCGGGGGGCTTTTGGGAAAGTGGCGCTTTTCATGGGTTGGCTCACCTAAACCCGGCGCAGGACGATTTCGGCGAACAACCCGAGTCTGTGATTCTGTGAGCTGAACAGCTTCTCGAGCAGGCGCCACGCGGCAAAAGTGAAACTCGGCATGAGACTGCGCATGGAAATGCCCCCACTGACCAGATAGCGAAAGGGTACGCAGGGAGTGATTTTCTCGATCTGCAGGAATGGAAACTCGGATTCGAAAACGTCCTTGTCACGCCGGAATATGATCCACGGCAGGGCCATATTGGCCCCGGAAAGCGGCCCCGTGGATGGAAAGGACCACTTCACGGCTTCGGGCTCAAACGGTTCGTGGTGGAGGTTGCGATAGATGATGCGAGACCACGGTGTGACCCACGGTTCGATCATCGCCAGGGCCCCGCCTGGAGCGAGGCAACGGGTTGCTTCAGAAAGAAAGAGCCGCGGCTCGGGGATGTGGTGCAGGACGTCGATGGCCAGAATCCCACGGAGAGAGGCGTCGGCGACGGGAAGCCGACATCCGTCGGCGACAAGGTGGATTGGAGTACCGAGAAAGAGTTCGGAGGTTACGAGGTTCGGGATCACCTCTTCCATGAAACCGCCGCCGCTGCCGATCTCGAGCGCCGGTTGTGGCTCATCCGGAAGCGATTCTTGCAGGCCCGCGTACCACTCCTCGTAGAGCCGGCGCAGAAAGACCTTGTCGCGAATGATTGTGCGGCGAAGACGGGTCGTGGATGGATCGTCCAGACCAATGCCTCGAGTCAGGGAATGCGCGAGCAGGGAAGAAAAACTCATCGTTGCTCGCCGTGATTCGGACTCATCGGCACTTCAGTCTCCTGAGGGCGAGCCAAACCATGCGAAGAAGAAGAAGGCCGTGGCTGAAGCGGCTGATGTTGGTGTCGCCATAGGTGCGGTCCCGATAGCGGATCGGCAGGTCCTGAATCTTGAGACCCAGTTTGGCGGCGCCGAAAATCAGATCGAAGTCTCCAAAGGGGTCGAGATCGCCGAAGTAAGATCGGCCTGCGGCGATCTTTTCGTAATCGGAACGTAGCAGAACCTTTGTTCCGCACAGCGTGTCTTTGAGGCGTTGACCCAAGAGGAAAGAGAAAGCAGAGGCGAAGAACTTGTTTCCGATCACATTGAGGAAACGCATCGCCCTTTCATCCATCGAATAGACCAGTCTTGAGCCGTTGACAAACTCGACCCTGCCGCTCGCAAGCGCCTCGTAGAAATGGACGAGGTCCTCGGGGGGGACGGTCATGTCGGCATCGAGGATCATGAGAATTCGGCCGCTCGCCTTGTCGAAGCCCAAACGGACGGCGTCGCCCTTGCCGGTCCCCGTCTGTTTATGGACCTGGATCGAACGATCCGGATGAGCCTTTTGGATTTTGAGGCATTGGTCCCAGGTGTCGTCGGTGGAGCCGCCTTCAACGAAGATCAACTCGGTGCCCGCGCCCATCTCCGGGACTCGCTCGACGATCTTCGGGATGTTACCGGCCTCGTTTCGGCATGCGACCACGACGCTGACGATCGGTGGATCTGCACGATCAAACGGTGGGCCGGTGGGGCGTGCCACCACGACGTTGGTGACACAGAGGTGTTTCAGCGGCCACAGGTGGGCGAGGAAACGATTTGACATGGGCTCGATCAGAGGCAAGCCGAGGGGCAAGAGGATCCTCTCGGATGTCCAGATCGGTTCGAAGCCGGCAAGCCTCAGCATTCCCTCGACGTCTTCTCGTGTCACCCAGTTCAGAACCGGACGGCCGGAGGTCAAACGCAGCTTTTGGGTAACGCTCAGGATGGGCTCCCAGAGACGCGAGTGGAAGTTCATCACGATCCTGGTTCTCGGGTGGCAGAACGATTGCAGGCGGGAGAAGACCTCCTTGATGTCGTACAGGAAACAGACCAGATCGGAGAGGATGATGGAGTCGAAGACCTCGTCCTCCGCCGGGAAGTCCTCGATCGCACCTGCGAGGAAAGTCAGATTCGGTTGGGGGTGTCTCTCCCGGGCCGTTCGGATCATCTCCGGACTCAGGTCGAGACCAACACCTCGTGCGGGATTGGTGGAGGCGAGGAGGTCGCCGAGACCGCATCCCACCTCCAAGACCCTGTGTCCTGAGGGAATCCAATAGCCGAATTCCTTCTGCAGAAGCGAGTGGTAGCAACGGTTTCGACAAAGGTACCGCGCGCGGCTTGGGGCAAGCCCGTCAAAGACCTGTTTGAGGTGTTCGTGGCACTCTGCTTTGTCTTTGAAACCCATTAAGCCCCCGTTTCACCAGCCAATTGATGATACCGAAACCGGTAGAGGTATTCTTCCCCAGTATCTCCTCCGTGTTCTCTGTGTCTCTGTGTTGAAATCTGCAGGCGTCTCAGGTGCGAACTCAGAGCGACTGATTGCTTCTCTCATGATATCGTTCTGGCATGGGAGATGGGATCCGCATCGAGTTCAGCGAAGTTGGAAAGCGGTACGACGAGAGAGTCATCTTTCGCGGCATCAGTGGGACGGTCAAGCCGGGTTCGATCCTGGTCTTGACCGGGCCGAACGGTTCGGGTAAGAGCACCTTGGTGTCGATTCTTTGCGGTCTTCTGCGGCCCACCCGCGGTACCGTGAAATATCTGGTGGGGGACGACGAAGTTGAGCGCTGGGAGTGGCGGTTTCACCTCGGCATCGTTGCACCGGCGATGGCTCTGTACGAGGAACTCACGGCACACGAGAACCTGCGTTTCTTTGCTCGGGTGCGCGATCTGAAGATGGACGACGACGACCTGAATCAGATCCTGGAAACAGTGGGCCTCGACCCGCGGCGCACAACGCCGGTGGTGGGTTTTTCGACCGGCATGCAACAACGCCTCAAGATTGCCCAGGCCATGTTGCACGAGCCCGAGGTGCTCTTTCTCGACGAGCCGGGCGCCAATCTCGATCCCGGGGGCCAAGATTGGTTCGAAGGCTGGGTCGCGGCTTATGCCGCTGCCGGAGGGACCGTGGTGCTGGCGACGAACGACCGGCGGGAGATGCAGTGGGGGATGAATCGTGTCGAGCTTGCTGGCTGAGGCCCTCGCCGTTGCCGCTAAGGATTTGCGAACTGAGTTTCGGACTCGGGTGGCGTTGAACGCCCTCGGTCTCTTTGCCCTCACAACGCTGGCAGCGGTCTCCTACACCATCGGGCCCTATCGAATCGCCGAGGCCGATCGGCCCTACCTGCTGTCGGCCTTGCTTTGGGTCGTGATCCTCTTCGCCTCTCTTGCGGGGCTCGACCGGACCTTCGTCAAAGAGGAGGAGAGTCACACCGCGCCCCTGTTGAGGCTCTCCGCCGGACCGCACGCCGTTTGGCTGGGCAAGTTACTCTTCAATCTCGGCCTCTTGGCCGCGCTGATGGTTATTCTGGTGCCGCTGTTCATCGTGCTCATGGGCCTTCCCCTGGTGCTTCATTTCGGCTGGCTGGTGGCGGTGCTGGCCGCCGGCGGCTTTGCACTTGCCGTCATCACAACCATCGTTGCGGCGATTATCGCGCGCGCCATGACACGCGGCGCTCTCTTCGCCGTTTTGTCGCTGCCTCTCCTGCTGCCGCTCGTGATCTTTGCCATCCAGGGGACCGCGGGCGTGGCAAGCGGTGAGATCGAGATCGTGCACCAGAGCCTGCGCGCCATGATCTCTTTCGGCGGCATCATGGTCGTCGTTTCGGCGGCGCTTTTCCCTGTTATTTGGGGGGAGTAGGGGGAATCGAGGGGTGATATTCCGGGTTACTACTTGAGCTTCGATCTCGAAACTGGGATACTCGGACGGCGTGGCCGAAAAGTATCGAAGGAGCGGCATGAAATTCTCCAACATTGCGAAGTTCTTTCTCTTGGTGTGGATGCTTGGGGTGATTTGGGCCGCCTTTTATTATGTTCAACCGGCTGAGGGCTTTATCGGTCAGTCTTCCCGAATCGTTTTCTTTCACGTTCCCACGGCCTGGGTGTCTGTGCTGGCCTTCCTGGTTTCTTGTGTCTCCTCAATTCAATACTTGCGCACGCGGGATCCGGAACACGACATCAGGGCCGCCGTGGCTTCTCGTCTCGGTCTCTTGTTTGCTGTCTTGGCAACGGTGACCGGGGCGATATTCGCCCGCATCATGTGGAACGCATATTGGAATTGGGATCCCCGCCAGACATCGATCGCGATCCTGCTCCTGATCTACGCGGCCTACTTTGCGCTGCGGTCTGCGGTGCCTGATCCGGAACGCCGCGCTGCCTTGGCAGCCGTGTATGCCATCCTCGCGTTCGTGACGGTACCCTTCCTGGTCTTTGTCGTGCCGCGAATCTACTGGTCCCTTCATCCGGACACGATTATCAATGTCCGCGGGGCGAATGACTTCGATTCGCGCTACACACAGGTTCTGCTGGCTTCTCTGGCCGGTTTCACAGGGCTGTTCGTATGGATTAATTCAATCGACTGCCGATTGGACAAGATCCGGCGACGGCGCCAAGAGGAGGTGCTGTGATGACAGATATGGCAGGCATTGCGCTTGTGACGATGATCATTTGGGTTGCTCTCTTCGTCTATATCTTTTCCGTCGATCGTAAGGTCAGGAAATTGGACAGATAATGGGTGATCCAAGGAAGCAGCGAAAGATGTGGTACGCCGTTGGTGGCGTGCTTGTGGTGGCCTTTGTGGTCGTTGGCGCCACCTCTTTCAAGGCCAATCTCACCCCGTATGTGGACTTTGAACAGGCGATGAGTACCTCGTCGAAGGTTCAGGTTGCCGGTGGGTTGGTGGAAGATTCTTCGGTTTATGTGGACGACCATCAGGAGTTGTTCTTCAAGATCGTTGACGAAGAGGGTACTGAGATGGTCGTTCGATACGGTGGCGTCAAGCCCGCTAATTTCGAAGAGGCGACCCAGATCGTCGCGGTGGGCGCCTGGCAGGAGGATGCCTTCTACGCCGAACGACTTCTGGTGAAATGCCCGTCGAAGTATCAGGGCGTGGATTCGGACGTCACCAAGCATGACGGAGAGGCTTGACCAACATTTGGTCTGATAGCCTTTTTCTGATAGCCACTAGCTGAGAGCTGATAGCCAATAGCTGACAGCTGACAGCTGACAGCTCTCCAAAGGAGTCTCCATGTACGTACCAGGAACCATGTTGATGTGGATGGCCTTCGTGTTCGGCATCGTGTCAACGGTGACCTATGCCCTGGCAGTGAAAGACAGCGACCGATGGCAGGCGATCGCGCGCCAGGCCTATGTTCTGATGACCATTTCCGTGGTGATGGGGTCGGCTCTTTTGATGTACCTGCTGGTCAACCACGATTACCGCCTGGCCTATGTCTATGCCTACTCCGACAATTCGCTGCCGATGGAATATCTCATCTCCAGCTTCTGGGGCGGGCAGGAGGGGTCCTTCCTTCTGTGGGCTCTGTGTGGGGTTCTGTTGGGATTGCCGCTGTTGCGTTTTGCCAAGGTGTACGAGACGCGGGTGATGTTCATTTACAACCTGACCATCCTCTCTTTGATCTTGTTGCTTGTGAAACAGGATCCCTTTCTTTTTCATGAGGGCCTGACGGTCGATTTCCTTCCGTTGGACGGCGCCGGACTCAATCCGTTGCTGCAGAACCCTTGGATGGTCATCCATCCGCCAATCATGTTCATCGGCTACGCTTCGGTGGCAATACCCTTCGCCTTCGCGATCGCCGCGCTTTGGATGCGCCGATATGACCAGTGGATCAAGGTCTCAATGCCCTGGGTTCTGGTTTCGGTAGGGAGA
>JAIOSJ010000267.1 GCA_021107705.1 Thermoanaerobaculales bacterium
AGAGCGTATCGGATCAGTGGTACAAAACAGTTCATCACCAACGGGGGCGTGGCCGAGCTTTACACGATTCTTGCCAAAACCCCCGGCGGTCCCTCTTTCTTCGTCATCGAGCGGAATTCACCGGGCCTCTCAGTTGGAGCGCAGGAAAAGAAGCACGGTATTCGTGCCTCGAATACGACTCAGGTCGTGTTGGAAGATGTCGAGGCGCCCGCAGACCAACTGCTTGGATTGACCGAAGGATATGGCTTGGACCAAGCCAACCAGGTGTTCGGTTTCACACGGCTGATGGTGGCCTCATTCGGTCTCGGCGCCGGCGAAGAGGCGTTGGCCCGTGCGGTCGCCTATGGTCATGAAAGAGAGCAATTCGGTGAGATCTTGTACCGCAAACAGGGCTTCACCCACAAATTGATCGTGCCGCACGCGGTGCGTCTTGAGGCGGCACGGGCCTATTGCGAAATGGTGGCCCGCCGGTTGGACTCGGGAGAAAAGGGTCTTCAGGTCGAGGGCGCAGTTGCCAAGCTCTTTGCGACGGAAGCGGGCAATGCCGCAGCCGATGCGGCTATCCAAGCTCACGGTGGCTACGGTTACGTCCAGGAATATGAAGTCGAAAAGATACGACGTGATGTGCGGATCACCACGATATACGAAGGGACCTCAGAGATCCTTCAGGCCATCATCGGTACGCATCGGTGGCGCATGTGTGTGAGATCGAAGGGCGGATTCTACCGCGAAATGGCTGGTGAACTTCGAAGGCTCGGCGCTGAAGAAGCGGCAGCTCTGGCTGCCGATGCCCTGGCCGAACTCTACCTGGTGTGTCACGCCACCAAATTACCGCGGGAACAGTGGGTTATGTATGAACTCGCCCGGCTGTCTGCGGAGATCGAAACCGCCTTCGAGTTGGCCGGGAAGGCAGTCCGCGACGAGACACCCCAATCGGGTCTGGTGAGTGCATGTGCTCGCCTGCACGCTTCTTCGGCAGCCAGGGACGTTGCCTCGACCGGACTCCGGATCCTCCAGGCATGTGGGCGTTACTCCGAAGAAGAGATTCAGACCTGGCGGGAAGCCTCGGGCTTTAATGCGTGTCTGAAGACCTCCACCGAGGAGATGGAGTGGATGGACCAGGTTGCGAAGGAGTTGGAGGGCTAGCTCGACCTTCTCACCGGCTGTCTGCTGCGGGCGGCGCATGGCAGGCATCTGTCGTGCTTTTCGCAAATCGTTTTCCTCGACGGAGTGCAACTACGACTGCGTCGTCCGATTTCCGAAAAACCCAACATCTAACTACCCTTCGCAGCCCTCGCGACGAAACCCGGTGAGAAGATCGGGCTAGTTAGCGGCATCGTCCCCGTCTTTCGAGAGATCGGAAAATTGCATCCATTTCACGTTGCGCCACAGGGTGTGCGGCTCTTCCTGCGCGCCCGGATCGGCGATGTCGATGCCGATCTCATCCAGGAGGGTTCCGGTGGCGACCCGGTAGCCGACAATGGCTCTGCGGTAATTCAGCCGGGCGCGGAGCGCGGAAAGTTGGGCATTGGCAAGATCGTCCTGGATCTGCAGGACGAGGAAATTCGTCGACAAGCCGTTCTGGAATTTTGTTTGCTCGGCTTCGGCGTTTCGCTCGGCAAGGACGCGTGAGGCCTTGGCCGCATCGACCGAGGCGGCGCCATCATAGAGGTACCTCACGGCGAGACGGACATCGTGTGTGATGGACTGTTTGAGGGCCGTCATGCGGGTTACGGCCTGATGGTGTTCGAACCTCCGGCGGGCCAGGGTCGCTTTAGCCTCGTTGTTTCCCAGGGGCATTTTGAGTGTGACACCGAGAGTCCAATAGGGGAAATCGGTGTTGATGATCTGATCGAGAGAATCGTCAAATCCGCCCTTGATTCTCATCGGTTCTTCGGTCACCGGATCCTCGGTATTGAGTGTGCCCCCGACGCCGCTGTATCCGTAGGATGCGCTGAGATCCAGGCTGGGCAAGGTGGCGTTTCGGGCGATCTTGGTGTTCAGTTCCATGTTCTCGAGCGCCAGATTCTGCTGGCGGACCTCGGGTCGTTGCTCCAGCGCGGTCTCGATGCTTTCGGCGAGGTTGACTTCCAAAGGTATGAAAACATACGGTTCGGTCGTATCGATGTTCAGGGCCCATTCTTGGGGGGTCTCGAATCCCAGGACTTTTTTGAGGGCGTCTTCAGCATTGGCCCGCGCATTGCGGGCGAGGATGAGTTCCTGGCGTCTCGTTGCTACGGTAGCTTCCGATTGAACCAGGTCGATCGGTGCGGAGGTGCCGACCCGGATACGTTCGCCGGTTTCCTCCATCAACTGGGTTGCCAGTTCCAGGGACTGTTGCTTAACCTCGACTTCGACCTGGGCGGAAGCATAATCCCAGTATGCGTTTTCGACCTGTTGCAAGGTGGATATTACCTGGAGTTTCAAGGTCTCGACAGCCTGTTCACGGTTGGTACGCGCAATGATGATGCCCGAACGATTGACCAGTGTTCCGAAGTTTTTGAGCAGAGGCTGCGTAAAGGTCGCCCCGAACTGGGTTCCCCAATTTGGATTGAGAAAATAGAACTGAGAATTTGTTTCGGTACGACGGGTTCTCAAGTCAACTCCCAACGAACCACCGGTGGGTAGGAAATTCGAAAGGCCGAGAGCGAATGATGTATTTCGGCTTTCGTTGACCTCGGCGCCGTCAAGCTGAGAGGCCGAGGGTGATTCGGTGGAGTCACCGTTCACGCCGAGGTTGAATGTGGGGTCAAAGACCCCGGAAGCCCCGATAATCTGGGTCTCGGCGATGGCGAGATCGTAACGGCCGACCTGAAGATCCAGGTTGCGCGCCAGGGCGATTTCGCAGGCTCGATTGAGGTCCAACCCCAGAACCTCGTTGGCGCCGAGATCGAAGCCGTCCGATCGGTCGACTGACAACGAAAACTCGCCGGCGGCGGCGCCTGGGACAAGAGTCATCAACGAAAAAAGAACGGTACATCCTATGGCAACGGATCGAAACATTGGACCTCCACATAGGGTCTGGCTCGATGGCCTACCCGAATACTCTCTGTCGCCCTCAGAATACGCTTTCCGGCCAGGAAAGTTCGCGGTCTTTGCTTTTCCACATATTTCTTTACTCACAGGGTGCGGATCTTGGCCTTGAGAAGATAGACCTGGAAAGCCACATCGGTCTTGGCCAGAAGCCGTCTGAATTCAGCCATGGGAAGGGCGCCGAGAGGCTCGGCGAGGCAGTCGCCATACAGAAAGGCGACGATCTTTCCACGAACTTTCACCGGAAGGATCAGACATGCCTGCGGGTCGGGATCTCCGAGGGCGAAGAGCAATTCCTGATTTCGAATCATCGGCGGTAGGGGTCCGAGCCAGAAGGCGGTTCCCTGAATAAGTCCGAGAAAGACCGACGGTTCGATCTTCGGAATGGCGATGGCTCTCACCGCGGTGGGTTCGACTCCCGGTCCCTCACCGCGCCACCCGACGATGGTGTCGCCCCTCAGGGTCAACAGCATGCGACGGCTCAAGATGGGACGGGTGAACTCGAGGAGGACATCGGCAATTTCGTCCCGCATTTCAGCGCTTTGCAGCGCTTCTGCAGCGTGGGCGAGCCGGGCCTCGATGGTCTTCTCGAACGTCTCGTTCGCGGTGTCTCTCTGGATAGTGGTTTGGTCTTCTCTTCCGGATTCTCCGTCCTCTGTCAATCCATGGGGAGATACCGCAGGGGCTGACTCTTGTTCGGTGGGAGCGATATCGGATGGTCCTTCTGCCATCGAGGGGAAGAGAGCCATGTCCTCCTCGGACATCTCCAATTCGGCGGGCGCCATTCCGGTGCGTCGCCGGGCGGACTCTTCCCGGTGACGTTCTCTGAGACTTGGCTGAGGCGTCACCGGCCTTGTGCTGTGCTCCTGAATTCCGGTGAGAACATGTTTCCCTGACCTTCCGGAATCACGGCCCGAGAGGCGCCGGGCCAATCCCTCCATTTGCATCGACCTCTCGGCGCCGTAATACTTGGTGAGGGCTTCCTTGAGACGCACCTCGAGTACGGCGAAGGTGGTGATCATGCACCCCGTCAGAAGACCGAGTTCGTCTTGGATCAGCAGGTCCCCGGGTTCAAGGGCTGCGAAGTGCAGGGTCTTGCCATCCCGGAAGAACGGAACGACTCCGAAACGTCGGGCCACTCGCGGGGAGATCAGGCCGGCGATTTCAGCCGGGATCACCGCGAGTTCGGCGGCCGAAACTGTTCGAGAATTGCTGTAACGACCGAGCTTTTCGAGAACGATGGATTCGGAGGCCAACCCGAGTTCAAGCACCGCGGTGTCGGCACGGTCTCCTGAAACGGAGGAGGCTTCAACAGCTGAATCGAACTTGGTCGCCTGGATGGCGCCCTCGCGCACCAGGAATTCGACAAACGCGTGTGCATTCATGGCGTAAGACTACCTTAACGTTGGGTGATTCTCATCATCAATCCGAAGTTTGGGGGGCGTTCGCAGACACGCGGGCGGCGCGCCCCGCTGGGACGTGCCGGGTGTGGCATTGTGCCTGAATGGCGGTTCGCGTGTCCTTTGCCAACCGCACAATGCCGACACCGGGCAATCCTCGGGGAGGTCGATGAAGAAACCTGCCCCGATGGAGAGAGAGGCCGCCGAGGCCCTTTCCAAGAGGGACAGGCCGGCCGCTCCCATTCCGATGCCTTTTGTTCCTCTTGGGAAATGCCGAGCTGGAGCGCTCGCGCTCCCGAAGGCCGGGGTTCAGATCGCCGACGAGGACAAATCAAAAGCCCGAAGGCCGGGGATCCATCTTCTGGTGCCGTGGTATTCTTAGAGAAAGAAAGAACCTTCTTCATTTCAGTGAAGAAGGGCCAAATCAGGGGGTTGTTAATGAGACACTTGGTGGCGGCCGGCAGGGTGTTGTGTGTGTTATCGGAGGTTTGCTTGCTTGTGGCGCTCACGGCGTGCGGCGATGGCCCCGCGGACCTCTGCATGATGGACGGTGGATCATGGAATGTTGCGACGCAAACGTGTATCGGCCGCGAAATCCCCAAATCTGCGGCAGCCTCGGCGGGCGATGCGCTCTTCGTCACCGCCGCCGCTCACGTGCCTGGGGCCGCCGGTACGAACTGGCGCACCGATCTCCAGGTCCACAACCTGGCCGACGAAGCGGCTGCCGTGCGGGTGACCCTGCTTGAGCACGGAGAGGACAACAGTGCTGCCGATTACGCTGATCTGAACCTCGCTCCGGGAGCGAGCCTGCGCCTCGGCGACGTGCTCGCCGGGGAGTTCGGTGTCGACGAGGGGGTGGCTGCACTGATTCTCAGACCGAACTCGGGAAGGATCGTCGTCACCAGCCGGACCTATAATCTGCTCGGTGCCGGGAACCCGCTGGCGCTGCCGGCAGGTTCGACTTTCGGCCAGTTCATCCCCGCTCAATCTGTGACAGAAGCCATCCGCTTCGGTGAGCAGGGTCGCCT
>JAIOSJ010000218.1 GCA_021107705.1 Thermoanaerobaculales bacterium
GAGGTCATCGGTGTCGGCGGCATCTTGGGTGAGAGAAAAGCTCCCTCCCCAGTTTGAATCGACGGGTTGGCTCTCGGCCCAATCGTAGCCCTCGGGAGGTTGCTCTTCGAAGCCTCCTGCTTGCAGCCACTGCAGATCCTGTTGCGGTTCGCTGGCCGGCGTGAAGAAGCTGTCGGCGAGGACTGAGATCTCTTCGCTGGTGACAATGGCGGCGTTGTCGCTGAGAGCCGCCGTTTCAACCAACGCCCGGAACGCTGTTCGGATGCGCTGAATCTCGTCGGCGGATCGGGCCGTAACCCAAGATGCTGTCGCGTTGAGATCCCAAGGCGCCGGCTTGGGGATGGTGGCGTCGGGATCCTCGTAGTAGACCGGTTTCCAGGGTGCCCCAGTCATGTAAAAGTTGTTCTCGTGGATCACGACGACGGCAAAATCCGGTTCGTTGGGCGCCGAGGGGTCGCCGTTGAGGTAGCCATTGCGAAAGGCGGTTGTGAGGTCAACGACCGTCAACTGCTCCTGGGCAATTCGATTCCACCAGAAATCTCCGTCGCCGGGGTAACCATCCTGATCGACTCTCGCAACAAAAAAGTCATTCGGGCGTGGGTACATTCCCTGCTCTGGGATCGCCAGATTGTCATACCCCGTAAGGTGAGAAGCCGGCCCGTGACTAAAGACCGCAACGCGCGCCCCGTGTGCGGCGGTGATTCGGGCGAAACGCCGGCTGAGATCAATGTTGTCATAGGCCAGACCGGTTCCGTGGGGACCTCGGCCGAAGACCTGGGATACGTAGGTGTATCCACCTGGGCGACTCAGGTCCAGTTCACCGGTCGACAGATTCTGTCGGTATGTTTCGAAATCGGCCAGGGCGACCGTGTCGAGTTGGTCGCGTGTCGGGGAGAAGGCGACGGGGTGGGGCGGTCGCGCATGGTAGGAGATCGTATGCTCACTGTCTCTGAGTCGCTCAATGAGTTCCGGCGCCTCGGCTTCCCACGCAGCTACAACCGACGCGGTGACGTAAAAATCACCGCGGGCGCCAAACTCTTCGAGCGTATCGAGCACGAACTCGATCGTGTCGGCAGACTCGATCGGGTTGACCCAGTCGTGGCAATTGACGGCGAAGGTGACCCAGTGCGCTTTCTGCTCTGGTTGCGGTGGTCCGTCGATGACCGTGTCGAGATTGTGATCCCACACGCTGCTGTTTACCCGATCCGCCATTTCACTGAGCCCTGCGACGACCAACACGGTACGTGAAATCAGATCGTCGGGTTCGGCGAGTCCCTGAAATTCTTCAGGCAGCGGCGAGAGTTCGGCGTCGTTGTCCCGCGCGGTCGGGAAGACGCCGTGGGCCACTGCTTCGATGTATACACGGTCGGGGTTGAGTCGATGCCAATGGCCTGAACCGAGGAATCCGTCAACATAGTGGTGAATGTGGGCGTGATCGGTCGTGGATTGAACGTGATCGCGGATGCCGAACAGGCTCATGCCGGCGATGTTTGGTTGACTGGCCATCGCTGTGGGAAACAGCTCTGCAGCGTCGCGGATCGACCAGTAGGCTGCTGTCTGGGCTTCGGTTGCATAGTGTGAGGGCCATGGATCACTGAGACCGGCAGCATGGGCATATGCGGTCGCCGCACGCGAGAGCATCTGATACGAATCTCCCCCAGGGACCGGTGTATGGTTGACGCCGGCAAGTGGAAAGTCTTCTTCGGGGTCGAGAGCTCCGTTGCTGTTGGTGTCCGTCTCACCGGTGGCCGGATCGGAGAGGGTCAAGACTCCATCCCCGTCGTTGTCGAAGAAAAAGAGTCCTGTCCCCCGCGGTCGACCGCGTACGAACAGGGTGGCGTCGGGGGCGTACTTCATGCGATCGTAGTCGATGTCGAGCTGTGGGAAGTCGTATCCGATGTAGGCGCCGTTGATAACATCGTTATCGAGTACGCCGTCACCGTTGAAGTCCACTTCTGGGTCGGGGTCGAGATCGTGGGCGCCCAACTCGACACCGAGGATCTGGTCGCTCGTCGGGCTCTCCCAGCTGACCAGAAAAGCAAGAGGTCTGATCTCATCGCCGTATCGTGCAAGGGTCGTGATCGCGATCGAGCCGCCGTTGGAGAGGGCGAGTATTCCGGCGAGATCTTCCCGCGCGTTTCCCCCGACAATCTCGCTGAGACTACGATCAAACGAATCCCTCAGTTCGCCGCCGGCAAAAAGCAACACATCTCTGAGGGCCCGCTGGCTCGTATCTCCTCGCTCATCGTAAACGCCGTCACTGCCGATTCCCGGAGGGCCGCCGCCCGGATACAGAAATGTAATGACGATGAGACCTTCGACAGTGTACGCGGAGGCGGACATCAGGTCGAGACCTCCTTCTGAAAATCCACCCGGTGACACAACGACTACCGGCGCCCCACCCGAGTCCCCGTATCGGAACTCCTCGGGCGAAGCCGGATAGGTCACTCGCACAGCCAGGGTTCCACCTCCGGTCGATTCCGAAGGCAGGCGCAGATCAACATACGCCGCTCCCGCGGGGATTGTTATGACCAGGGCGGAAACAACAACAGCGAAAACAAGGCTGAGAAAATTCATCACCGTACGAATCCTCATCATAGTCATTGTAGATTGGACGATCAGCCCAGGTCAGGAGTTGACGGCTCGTTGTGGGTGATTACACCTGAGACAATCGCACTCCCTTTCGGCTATCCGCCCCACCCGGTATACACTGCAACCCGAGGGAGAAACCATGGATCGACGTTCAACACACCAGGTCATGGTCGGATCGGTCCCGATCGGCGGCGGCGCCCCGGTGGTCGTGCAGAGCATGACCAATACCGACACCGCGGACATCCTGTCGACCACACAACAGACTCTCGAACTCGCCCGGGCGGGTTCGGAATTGGTTCGCATCACGGTCAACAGCCCTGAGGCCGCGGCTGCGGTGCCGGAGATCCGTCGTCGGCTCGACGATGAGGGGTGCTCAGTGCCGCTGGTCGGCGATTTTCACTTCAACGGTCACGTGTTGCTGCGCGAGTACCCCCAGACCGCCGGGGTGCTCGACAAATATAGGATCAACCCGGGGAACGTCGGCCCAGGCGCCCGAGCCGACGACAACTTTGCGGCGATTTGCCGCATCGCTCTTGAACACAACAAACCTGTCCGCATCGGGGTGAACGGCGGTTCGCTCGACCAAAGTCTGGTCATGACCGAAATGAAGAGAAACACCGATCACGATCTCGGTCTGACTTCTGAGGAGATCATCGAGAAGTGCATGGTGCTCTCCGCCCTGCAATCCACCGAGATGGCGATCGAGGCCGGCCTCGGCCCCGAACACGTGGTGATTTCCTGCAAAGTGTCCGAGCCCATTGCCCTGATTCGTCTCTACCGAGAACTCGCGGCCAAGAGTAACCAACCCCTCCACCTCGGCCTGACCGAGGCCGGGATGGGCGCCAAGGGCCTGGTGTGGTCGGCCGCCGCAACGGCCCCCTTGCTCACCGCCGGTATCGGCGACACGATCAGGATCTCACTGACCCCTCGACCCGGGGGCGACCGCCGGGACGAGGTCTACGCCGCCTGCGAATTGCTGCAGGCACTCGGCCTCCGCGCCTTCTCCCCCTCGGTGACGGCGTGCCCGGGCTGCGGTCGAACGACCTCGACCACTTTCCAGCATCTCGCGGAACTGGTCGAGGCTCACATCAAGGAGAATCTACCCACATGGAGGGAGAAGTTCCCGGGGGTGGAAGAACTCAAACTGGCGGTCATGGGATGCATCGTCAACGGACCGGGGGAATCCAAGGCCGCTCACGTCGGCATCAGCCTCCCCGGCGCCGGCGAAGAGCCCAAATGCCCGGTCTTCATAGACGGCCGCCCCTTCACCACCCTCAAGGGCAACTCCGAAGAGCTGGCCGAGGATTTCATCGCCATCATCGACAACTACATCGTTCAACGGTGGGGGTAACGCGGCCTTCTCCTAAGAAACTTCAGCAGTTTGAGCAATGTGATGAGCGCCCATTGTGGCAGCGGGCTTCCAGCCTGCGGTCCGAGAGCGGGGATGATCACGCACGCGACCTTTCCGACCGCAGGCTGGAAGCCCGCTACCACAAAACAGATGGCCTCATGTAGTGGCGACACCGAATTTCTTTCTGATGGGTCGAGCCGATCGCATTTTATGGGAAGCTCTCACCAAACTACACCGACCGAGGGCGGTGCCTCAGAGCTGCGCGCACGAAATTGACCCTTGAGAACTCGCCCTGCGTGAGAACCTCGAGACTTGTGTCCTTGAAAACACCTTTGCTGAAGATACGCCGTGTAATCGCCCGGGCGCTCTTTCCTCGATCCGCAAGGTCACAGGCTTCCACCGCCGCTGTTTCCACGGCTTCAGCCTTTGCAAGCAGGCGTTCCACCGGCTCAGTCAGATCGAGACCGTGACCGTTCAGCATGCGGCGGGGTTCGAGCGCCGCTACCCGCCGCAGGGAAGCCGCCAGGGCAAAGGGGTTCTCCTGAGGCATGACTCCCGAGGCGCCTGATGCGATGAAGAGATCTCCGACGAAGACTGTCCCGGTGTGGGGTTCGAAGAACGAAACGTGGGTGGCCGAATGTCCCGGTGTAGGAATAACCTTCAAACGCGCTCGCCGCCCAACGATAATCGGCGGCATCTCCTGGGCCTCGTAGGGTTCGGGCGCCCCCCAGAAGAGCCTGCGATAAGGTTTGAGCTTGCCCACTCCGTCACTCCAGAGAGCTCCCGCCCGGTGTAAATAGACGGGGCAGGAAAATCTCGAAGACACGGCCCTGCAATTCCCGGTGTGATCCTCGTGATTGTGGGTGCAACAAATGGCTGATACCTCGCGCCCCTCCAACATCCCGAGAACCAGGGGTCGAGCATGGGCAAATCCGGTATCCACCAGCAGGTCGCCAACGACAAAGGGCGTCACGTCAAAACCGAGTACGCGGGTCCATCGGCTCTGAAGCCGCAAGACGACGATCCCATCTCCCAGATCCTCGGTGGACACCGAGAGACCCTGAGAGGCTGAAATCGACGCGTTGATGAAGGAACCCGCCATGGCTGAAACATGCTACCGCAAAATCACCACGTGGAAAGGGAAGATACGTCAATAAACCGCCGCATCTTTACGGTAGCCACCCAAAAAGGGAATACAATGGCCCTATGTTCAAAACAGTTCATGACCGAGTATGGGCCTTCGACATGGAGTGGGTTCCGGATCCAACGGCCGGAAAGTTGCTCTACCCGGAGAAGACCGCTGCCGCAAAGGACAACGCCGAGATCATGCGCGTGATGTGGGATGAGGGCGGAGCGACCGAGGAGGATCCAACGCCCTTTCTCAAGACCGCCCTGTGCCGGATTGTCTCGGTGGCAGCAGTAACTCGGCAGGCGCAAAAAAGTGGAGCGGTCGCTCTCAACCTGGTCGCATTGCCCCACGACCCGTCCGACCCCGAGAAAAGAAGTGAAAGCTCCGTCGTCGGCCTTTTCCTCGACGCTCTTGGCGAACACCATCCTCAGCTGGTGGGATACAACTCGAGAGATTCCGACCTGAAGATTCTGGTCCAGAGAGCGCTGATCCTCGGGCTGTCAGCTCCGGGATTCTGTCGCCGCCCCAACAAACCGTGGGAAGGCGTGGACTACTTCGCCCGCGGTTCGGAGGCCAACGTGGACCTCAAGGAGATCGTCGGCGGGTGGGGTCTGGCGACTCCCAGCTTGCACCAAATGGCGGTCCAGTGCGGCATCCCCGGCAGGATGGAGATCGACGGCAACCAGGTTGCCGCCCTCTGGCTCGACGGCAAGTTCGACGAAATCGTTCAGTACAACGAATTCGACGCCCTCACGACCTACCTCGTCTGGCTGCGAATGGCCCACCTCGGTGGTTTCTTTACGAAAGAGGCATACCTTGTCGAACAGAATCGGGTCGAAGAACTCATCAACACTGAAATCGAGGCCGGACGAGCACACCTTGCGACCTATCAAGCGGAATGGGAGAGATTACGAGTTGAGTTGAACCTAAACTGAGCGGTTCTGGCGGATGAGATGTGCCCTTTCTTGAGGCTGACTGAACAGTATTGGGGCCAGAGAACCGGCATCATTCGACATAACCCAGCGCTCGGAGCTGGTCCAACACCTTCGAATCTTCCTGTGGGCGATTCGGAGATTCCCCTGGACCACTGTTTCTCCATGCTGCCCGAATCCATGTTCCGCCATTTTCGGGCGACTCTGATCGCATCATCCACGCGCCCCGGTCATAGACCACGAACCCTTGGGAATCCGGAGACGACAGATCAATGTCGGCAGCCAACGTGCCGGTCACCGGGTCATCCGGTCTTCCTTCCAGATGAAGACTCGTAGCCAGGAGGTCCTCGGCCACGACCGTAAATCTCGACCCGGGCGGCGCCTGAAACGCAACCGTTCTCCAATCCACAACACGAACCGCATTTTCGGGGATATCGACACCCTTGATCCTGGTAACGATCAGAATCTGGCTGTCAGTGGTCGAAAATG
Organism: Thermoanaerobaculales bacterium; assembly: GCA_021107705.1. Classification (GTDB taxonomy): domain Bacteria; phylum Acidobacteriota; class Thermoanaerobaculia; order Thermoanaerobaculales; family Sulfomarinibacteraceae; genus JAIOSJ01. The sequence goes on from JAIOSJ010000218.1 coordinate 6,494, forward strand.
AGCCGGTCAGCACTTGAGATTCCTCGTTGACGATTTCGATTTCGATCCCCCGCTCCCATCTCTCGAGGTGCTCGAAAACCTTGGCCCGCATCTCCTCGATGCCGGGGAGATCGACGATGTTGTGTTCTTTCGATGGATCGGCCTCAATGTCAAACCACTCCTGACTCCCCTGTGCCGGAGACCATGCGGTGTTGTTGAAGATCAATTTTGGGCCGGCATTGGTGCGTAGCGCCAGTCCGTGATTGGTCTTTGGTGTGTAGGACCACGCCTCTTCCGGGATCTGAACGTCCTGTCCGGAGAGGATGGGCGCTAGCGAAACCCCATCGAGGTCATCCGGAACATCCCCCCTGGCCAAGTCAAGAATAGTGGGAGCGAGATCAAGCAATCGAACCTGCCGAGCCTCACGACCACCGTTCGCGCTTCGCCCGGGCGCCGCGATGATCAACGGCACGAGAATCTCCGGGTCGTGCAGGCGGCCGTGGTCAAAGAATCCCCGTTCGCCCAGAGCCTCGCCATGATCAGAGGTCACGATGACAACCGTATTCTCCATCAGCCGGGAGCTCTCCAGGTATTCGAACAACCGTCCCAAATGCTCGTCGGTGAATGCTATCCCTGCGTCGTAGCAGTCAATCACCAACTGCAGTTCGCCTTCCTCAAGCGGCCGCAAATCCTGCCTCGGCTCTGTGACGCCGATCGAGTTCAAGCCGACATAGCCCGCCTTCTCGTCATACCCGGCAGTTCGAGCTTCGACGACCCCGCCGAAACCTCGCTTCGCCGGTTCACTCCATCCGGCAAAATAGGGCGCCCGAGGCCGATAGGGACTGTGAACCTCATAGGTGTGAAAAAAGGCGAAGAAATTCTCAGTACCGTGAACATCGAGCCATCTCAAGAGGCTGTCGACACCTTTGGTCAATTCACCTTCGGACCCGGCAGTCCCCTGCCATGAACTATAGCTGTCAAAACCCGTGGCAAAACCGTATTGTGAACTGAGGTACCCACCCCCAGTGATTCCAACTGTCGTGTATCCCCAATCTGAAAGGTATTGAGTTATCAGCGGGACCGTTTTCTTCGGTATTCCGTAGTTGATCCCGTGCCGAACGGCGTCCAACCCGGAGAAGAGCGATATGTGGGAAGGCAGTGTCCATGGCGCCGACGCAACAACGGTCTCGAAGACCACACCGTGATTCGCAGCCAATCGGTCGATGTGGGGCGAAGTCCGGCGGTCATAGCCGTAGACCCCAAGATGGTCCGGTCGCAGAGTATCGATAGAAATCAGAATGATGTTGGGGCGTGATCTCGGTGAATCCTTCCCAAGAATCGCCGGAGAACCCCACACGGGAACACCGCCCCCCAGTCGATCCGACTTCTCCAGTTCAGCTTCGAATTCCAGAATGGTTGGACCACCTTCACCGGAGCAAACCACCGTCCCTTCATGCCACACGCCGACCGCTCTCCGACTGGGCTCAAGCCTCTCCGAAAACACTGTGCTGCTTTGTTTCGGGAGACTCAGGTCCTTGACTGTGAAATGCACCGGAGACTCGATCCCGCCCATCAGGCCATAGCCGAATGTCAGCCGGTCTCCCGATTTCCACTCCACCTTCCATCGATTCGGCTCACCGAGGTCGGCCGGCATCCCCGGACGGGTTTCGGACCCTAAAGTCACCAACCACGGCTGAAGGGAGGCTTGCCGGAGGCGTTGTGGATCCAGGCTGAGCCCAACCAGCTGGATCTTGCGAATCTGAACTCGCCGACCTTCGACCATAGTCGGGTCGAGGCGGAGTTTAGTGATTCGACCCCGCCACATATCGTTCCGACCCACGGAGAAATGTATCGAACCGTCACTCTCCTCAGGTTTGGCGGCGACCATCCGCTCCGGGTTAAACCGCTCCATCGAGCCCGCCCAGAAAATCTCAACATTCGGTCCGAGGTTCTTCCCATCCACCACGATCTCATGGATCCGACCCGACTCCAGGTCCACGTCGAAAATCAGCTGCGGATCGGAACCGGTGGCAACCAAAACCACACCGTTCTCCAGCGTTGTCCCGGTGTTTTGGACCTCCATCTGCAACAGCCGACATGACATCTCGGATCCAGACTCGACCACCGGGACATCGCCGACAACTTCCTTCGAGCCAACGCCCTCCAGCCTGAATTCCTTGGTTGGATGCGAATCGAAAAACCGATCTTTGACGCTGAGTTCAGGACTTGACACTTCTTGCCCGCAGGCGAGAAGCAGCCCGTAAGCTAATAATGCGCTCGCCGCGAGCCTCATGACAGCTTTGCGGGTCCAGGAAAATCCTTCCATGGAGACTCCCGTTTTAGCCGCACACCGCCACCGCCTCCATCTCGATCATCGCGCCGAGAGGAAGAGCGGAGACTTCGACCGCGGAGCGGGCCGGCGGCGTGTTGGGAAAAAATTCCGCATAGACGGCATTCATCTGTTGGAACTCCCCCAGATCAATCATGAAGACAGTCATCTTGACGACCCGGTCCAGGCTGGAATCGGCTGCCTCGAGGACCGCGGACAGATTCTTCAATACCTGGCGGGTCTGGACCTCGATCGGCCCTGAGACCATCGATCCGGTTGCCGGATCCAGAGGAATCTGACCCGCGGTGTAGACCAGATCCTTGATCCGAACGGCCTGAGAATAGGGTCCAACCGCGGCCGGGGCGTTTTCTGTTGAGATGATCCTTCGCTGTGTGGACATAGCTCCTCCAATGAGGCGACGAGCATACCTGAACCTCGAGTGAACTCCCTGAACAAACGGATGGGCACTGTTGTCCTGGAGATCGCCGCCCAGAATCGCTCAATGTAGGATATATTCCCGCAGGCCTTCCATGCCCGCAAACTTCGGGCTGGGGGGCCCGGAGGGTGCCTGTGCAACAGTCCATTGATTACACCGAGATCGGACTCATTGCGGGTCTTGAAGTCCACCAGCAACTCCTGACAAAGACCAAACTCTTCTGTCGATGTCCATCCGGCCTCTATACGACGGAGCATGACGGAACCGTTCTGCGCCACATGCGACCCACATTGTCGGAACTGGGCGAATACGACGGAACCGCCTTGATGGAGTTCAAGACCAAAAAGAACATCATCTACCTGCTGCATGAGTCCAATACCTGCACCTATGAGACGGATGACACACCACCCTTTCTGATCAATCAGGAGGCGGTGGATGTTGCAATCGAACAGTGCTTGATGCTGGGCTGCGATATCGTCGACGAGTTGCACATAGCTCGTAAGCAGTATCTGGACGGTTCCATCCCAACGGGTTTTCAAAGGACCGCAATTGTCGGTGTCAACGGGCGCTTACCCTTCCGCGGTCGGGAACTCTCGATCACCCAGGTCAGCGTCGAAGAGGACTCATGCCGTGAAGTTTCAGACAACGGCCACCTCATCGTGTGGCGCACCGACCGACTGGGTGTGCCTCTGATCGAAACGGTCACCGGACCCGATTTGCGCACGCCAGACGAGGTGGAGGAGGCCATCCTTCTGGTAGGCCGAGTGTGCCGATCCACAGGGCATGTGAGGGTCGGTCTCGGCGCCAGCCGTCAGGACGTCAATGTCTCGGTGCGAGGGGGCACGAGGGTCGAAATCAAGGGTGTTCCGAAGGCGGGTTGGGCGCCGGCGCTGGTGCATGGCGAGGCCATTCGCCAGGTCAACCTCCTCCAGCTTCGCGATGAACTCCACCAACGTGGAATAAAGAGCCCCGAAGCCATTACCATCGACCATCGAGATGTAACGAGGATACTTGCGTCCTCTGAGATCGACTTCTTTCGACTTGAGGGTTGGGATCGTTTCAACGAAAGCCACGATCGCAGGGAGGGATTTGAAAGCGGAAAGGGCCCGTTTTCCGTCCGGGCTGTTCGTCTCAAGAGCCTCCGCGGCACCCTTGAACACCCAACACAACCGGATCTAACCTTCGCACACGAACTGCAGGGCCGCGTCCGGGTCATCTCCGGACTGGATCAACCCCCGATCATGGTCCATGACGGCTCCTGGCCGGGCGCCGCCGCCGAACTCAAAGCCCTACGTTCAGCACTGCACTGCGAGGCCGAGGATGCCCTTGCCGTCATCTGGGGGGCGGAGGAGGACACTCTGACCGCGGCGGAAGAGATCAGGCTGCGCTTTGCGGACGCCACACTGGGTGTGCCGGCCGAAACTCGCCAGCCCTTTGCCGATGGTCATACGAATTTCGAACGCATCCTGCCCGGTCCGGACCGAATGTACCCGGACACCGACAGCCCACCTCTGGCCCTCGGAAGAGACCGCGTTGCGGCCCTCCAGGAAAAGCTTGCCGAACCGCCGTGGGAGCGTGAAGAACGCTACTCCGCAGCCGGTTTGCCGCGAAACACCATTCACTTTCTGATTCGTCGCGGTGGAGCGCGACTCGTCGATCTGGTCGTCAACGAGGCCGGCGCCGATCTGCGTTCCACCGGCTTCTTCTTCGGCGAAAGACTTAAGGGGCTGAGACGAGCCGGCTTGCAGGTCGATGACATCACCGATGAGCAGTGGCTGAGCTGGTTCCGATTGATGTCTTCCCAACCGGTCTTGGCCGAAATCCTGGACGAGGTAGTTGCGTGGATGGCTCGGCATCTCGGAAATGACCCCAATGCCTTTGTCGAAGGTGGTCTCTACGGGAGCGAGCCCAAAGACTGGCGGCAGCACCTGAGGAAAATAGCTATCGGGGCCCAACCGAAGAACCCGGATGGAAGTCAATCTCAGCGGCTGGCCTTTCTGATGGGATTGGTGATGCCCAACCTACGCGGTCGTATTCCGGCCCAGGAGGTACTGCTCGAAATTGACCCCGGCGCCAACGGAAAGAGAGATGGGCAATGAATGAGACCGTGAAAGATCCGCTCAAGGGCTACCGGGGCGCCGCGCGGGCAAAGCTCGCCGAGTGGAAGGTCCGCGTGTGGTCCGATGTTCGTTGCACGAACTCAGCCGGCAGTATCTTCGAAGGAGTGGTTCTCCCCCGCTCCGAGACTTTCGACGATCTTCATATCGTGCTGAAGCTGAGAACCGGCTACAACGTCGGTGTCCACGTCGATCGGGTCGTGTCGATTGAAGAACTTGGTTATAAGGAAGCCTTCTACAAAATCCCAGAGCAGGAATTTCCGAAGAGGCCATCCCTACCGAAGATCACCCTCCTTGGGACCGGTGGAACCATCGCCTCTCGCCTGGACTACCGCACCGGCGCCGTCATCCCCGCGTTCACTCCAGGTGAACTGTACGGCGCCGTGCCCGAGCTCGCCGATCTCAGCAACCTGACGACACGCAAGATCTTTGGGGTCTTTTCGGAGAATATGGGTTGGGAACAATATGTGATCCTGGCCGAGGAGATCGAACGGGAGATCGCAGCCGGCGCCGACGGCATCGTTGTCGGTCATGGCACCGACACCATGGGCCACACCGCCGCGATCCTCAATTTCATGGTGCAAGACTCGCCGGTCCCGATCGTTATCGTTGGTTCCCAACGTTCGTCGGATCGACCCTCATCAGATGCGGCCCTCAACCTTATTCACGCGGTGAAGACCGCCGGCGAGGGTGACATCGCCGAGGTTCAAATCTGCATGTTCGGACCGACCTCCGACCGCTACGGCCTCCTCCACCGTGGGACACGGTGCCGCAAGATGCACTCGTCCTACCGCTCCACTTTCCGGACGATCAGCGATATTCCGCTGGCCGTGGTCAACCGTGAAGGCTTCCGCTACCTCGGACCAGAGTACCTTCCAAGAGATCCCAACCGACGAGTCAAAATCGACACGGCCTATGACAACCGAATCACCATTCTTTACTATTATCCGGGAATGGACCCGGACCTTGTTGACGCTCTCGTCGAAAAGGGCTACCACGGAATCGTCATCGCCGGAACAGGATTGGGCCACGTCAACACTCCCCTCTATCCTGCCCTGGAGAGGGCGATCAAGGCCGGAGTGCACATCGTCATGACGGTGCAGACCCTGTGGGGCTATGCTCAGATGTACGTCTACGACACCGGCCGAGACCTTCTCGACATCGGGATCGTGCCTCTCGACAACATGTTGCCGGAGACGGCCCTCATGAAGCTTGGATGGGTGTTGGGCCACACCCACGATCACGACCAGGTCATGGAAATGATGAGGACGCCGATCAATCACGAAATCACGCCGAGAGAACCGCACAACGGCTATCTGATCCTTCAGGGCGGGCTGCCTGAGGTCGAAGCCTGGGTCAAGGGGCATTGGAAGTGACTATTCGACCACGACTTCGAAGGGCCTCAGCCAGGATCCGGGGCGTCTTATCATTGTGTAGGGCTCTCTGAAAAGGGCCTGTCGAGCAGAGTGATAGATGGGCAGGTAGATTCGCGCCTCTTCGACGCTCTCGAGAGCTGATCGGAGGTATCCCAACCGACGTTCCGGCACCACCTCATGCCTGGCGCTGTCGATCCAACGGTCGAGAAGTGGATCCGAGTAACCGGTTCCGTTCAGAATTCCCAGCCGGCGTCCGGGATCCCTGGAATGCACCATGGATTCGAGGAACTCGGAAGCATCTCCGAAGAGAAAGTTCCAACCGAAGATATAGGCTTCGATGCTGCCGTCGCCTATGCGTCGGTAATAGACTTCGTAGGGGATATCCTCAACTTCGACCGTCATATCCAGAGAACGAAAAGTGTCGGCGACCATCGCCACGAGGGGTGGGGAGACCCTCGCGTGCTGCAAATGAATGACCGTACCCTTCGGCACGTCGGCCTCCGCCATCAGTTCCCTCGCCTTCGCCAGGTCCGGCATATGGTTGCCGGCCCGTGGACTTGCGCCGAAGACCTCTTCCGGAACCAGACTGAGGGCGGGTACCGCCGAACCCTCCGGAAGACCGAGCTGGATCAGCATTCTTCGGTCCAAGGCCAAATCAAGGGCGGTCCGGACTCGAATATCGTTCAGAGGATATGCCTGAATATTCAGGCCGACCATCGTCGTCGCCGCTGCCGGATTGCTGACGACATGCCAAACCCCGGGGACATCCTCGAGGTCAAACTGAAGCAGGTAATCCAAACCTGCTTTGGCCACAACATCGAGCTCATCCCGGAACATCATTTCGATCAATTCCTCGTCCGTAGCGACAAAATCGATCGTAACCTTCCGAATGGTTGGTTTCTCGGCCCAGAAGCCGTCCCATCGCTCCAGAACGACCGGCCCCCGCTGCGAACCCGAGACCCAGCGATAGGGTCCGGTTCCAATGGGTTGTGAGGGGTCAAAAGCCTGGGGCACAATCGCCACCATCGCCAGACGAGACAAGAGAAGTGGAAAGGGCGCCTCCGTTGTGATCTCGAACGCCTGCAGCGGATTCTCCGGCAGGGCCCCGATCTCCTTGATGCTCGTCAACAGGTCCGCCAACCCGGAACCGGAATCGAACCGAGCCCGACGAATTGAACTCACGACATCATCGACAGTAACCTCCGCGCCGTTGTGAAAATGGACTCCCGGGCGCAACTCAAAACGCCAGCTCAAGTCATCAGGCGTGGTCCACTGTTGGGCCAACATCGGCCGAATTATCGCGCCGGGTTCAACCTCTACCAAAGCCTGGTACACCGACGCCAACACCGCTCCCGTCACACCATCATTGTGAGCATGAGGGTCGAGCGTCACCAAGGTGTGCGTGTAAGCCATCCGAACGGTATCTGGGACCTGGCGGGCCGGGCATCGGCCGCAGCCCATCAGGCTTGTCAGGACACAGGCCGTCGCGAACCATAGCAAAAGCGGAATCAGCAACCGGCTTCGCAGGGGGGGATCAGTTCTCACGCCCATTTTTCCTCCCCGAGTCTACCAGAGGGCGGTGGCCTGACCTGGTGTCTTGATCGACGACGGATAATCATCACCCGGCGCCTTCCCCACGAACGAGGCTCGTCCTCCGGCTTCTCGCGGCCCATTCCCGTCATCACCGGCGAAATAGACCCAAGCAGATTCCGAAACGACCGTTCCGGCGGAGGTTTCAACCTGGGAGCGGTACTCCCCGAGCGAATCGTAGTTTGCCTCCCGGATGATCAGTCGAGAGGTCTCTGCTCCTTCGAACAACTCTCCGTCCTCCACCGGCCACCCGTTTTGAAGCCATTGATATCTCGGATCGACCGCATCGGCGAGAACGACTCGAAGGCTCGTCCTCCCACCTTCCTCAACCACCCCGGAAAGCGGGTTGACCGTGAATTCCGGAAGTTCTCGCCGGCCGAAACCTAGCGATCCCCTCCCTGGAAGACCAAAGGCAACACCATCCTGGGTCATCATTCGGAATCCAACCTGATACCACCGATTCGGCAGACCCGGCGCAACCTCCGGCGGCCGAAGAACCAACTCGATCTCCCCGATCTCCCCCGGCGCCAAATCCACACCCTCCGGCAACTGTCCGCCTTCGACAATCCAGTCAAACCGCAGACCGGTGAGGACCAGTTTTCGACCATCCTCCCAAAACCAGGTTGTGTTTCCTTCGTTGCGAACCCGAATGACGACGGTCGTCTCAACAGCCGGCTCAAGCAGTGGGGGCGCCTCAAAAGCCAAAAATGAAGCGTCATCTATCGAAATACGCCCCCCGTAGATGCGATAGGCGTCAAATGCCTCTTTCCTCACAAAGTCCGGCGGCACTCCGAGGACGCCGAAGGTCTTCTCGGTAAAATTCGGATCATCCGCCAATTGGTAGAAAAACAGGCCGTCCATCCAGCTTTTTGATCCGTCAATGGGAAACCAGTCCTCGATCAAGGTTCGGTAGAACACCGCCTGCATGAACTCGCCGCCGGCGTCGGATCCCAAGCCCGTCTCGGTGAGCCAGAAAGGACGGCCCCACCATCCACCCTGCATCAATACTTTCTTAACCGCCGGTGGATCCCATGAATATCCACCACCCTCTTCGAGATCCCGAGTCACAGTACTGGCAAAGAGCCCGGGGGGATAAACGTGGTGCGTGACAATGTCCAGCTCGTCCGCGCTCTCGATGAGGATTTCCAACAACCAACCATCCCAGCCATCCAAATGGGCGAGTTCCGGGCCCGCGACCAACGCCATCGGATCGGCTTCATGGATGGCGTCTGCGCCCAAGAGCAGAATCCGGTCCAAATACTCCTCCCGGGTTCCCTGCCAGAACCGACTGAGGTTCGGTTCATTCCACATGCCCCAGACCGCCACTCTCCCGCGATAACGCCTGGCCGCCCGGTAACACACATCCCACCAGTCCCGTAAGTCGGTGGGAACTCCCCTCCCGGCAGTTCCCGAGGTCGCCCACGCGGGGGTATCGCCGATTGTGGCGAAAATCCGTAGATTTCTGTCTTCCGCGCCCTCCACGATTTCGTCAATGAGAGCCCAGTCAAAAATATTCTGTTCCGGCTCCACCATAGACCACAGAAAATCAATCCGAATCCAACCGACACCGAGATCGGCGACCTCGTCCAAAAGCCGTTCACTCGGCAGGTGGGCATTGATCCCGAAAGGTGACGCGAAACCGAAAACTGCCGTCAAGCACCAGCCGACGAGGGCAAGACAAGAAACGAACAGCAGGCGATTGGACATACCCCAACCCTAACCTATCCACCCGTAACTTTCCTCCAAATATTTCCCTCGCCAGTCATCAGGAACGCCATCAGCCCATGTGCCAAACACCTAGGAAATAAGTTGATAGGTCATCCAGGCAACACCGACAAGCGCACCGATCCAGAGCCACATCTGAAGCAACACCGGCTCCCATCTGGAATTTGTATCCCACTCCAGAAACAGAACCACCACGCCGGCGATCGGGAGCAGAAAGAGCTGCCGAGAGAAGTTGAAGATGTAATCGTAAGCTAGGGCCTTACCACCAGAACTGAGAACCAGCACCAGAAGCGCCGAAAGAACGAGCAGAATTCTTTGGGGAGTCGGTCGTCTCACGATGATCAACGGTACGGCAAGAACCGCCAGTGCCATATACCAGGCGCGCGCCACCAGGTTTCCGGCCCCACGTATAGGCTGGAGCCCGCCGAAAAGACTCGC
>JAIOSJ010000261.1 GCA_021107705.1 Thermoanaerobaculales bacterium
CAGCTCTTGCGGCGTCGATACCTGGTGGCGTTCCTTCGCCCGCACCCCGACGATCTTCGCTCCAGCGTCGATTACGGCCTGAATGGCGCCTTGCAACTCATACTCTCCCCGCGCCGACAATTCGAGGTCTTTCAGGGCATCCAACAGCTCGTGTGGAAGGGCGTAAAGCGGCAGACTGACCGTATTCGACGGTGCATCCCGAACCGGCGGTTTCTCGACGATGCGCCGCACAAACTTGCCGTCCAACTCAACAGGGGCACTTTTCGACACCAGGTCCCACGGCACGTCGAGCAGGCTGAGGGCCCCGTCAGCCGCGGCCGCCTCCCTGAGCAGTTCCCCGACATGCTCGACGTCTTTGATGCTGTCACAGGCCGAGAGAACGAAGGGACCATGAATCAACCCAGCGGCAAGCCCGAGAGCATGGGCCATACCGAGGCGTTTCTCCTGAACCACAAATCGGGCTGTGATATCGAGAGTTGTCTTGGTCGTGAAATGGTCCCGAATCTCCAGATCCTCTTCACCGATGACCATCACGACATCGTGAACTCCGTTCACGACCAGAGTCTCAAGCACTCTGTCCGCCAGCGGTCTTCCCAAAACCGGTACCATCGCCTTGGAGTAGCGATCACTGATCGGCTTCAGACGAGTCCCGCGCCCCGCAGCCAGTATCACCGCCTGCATCAGGCCTCCGGCCGAACGATTTGCGCGGGACCCGCCGGGCGACAGATCTCGTAGGCGGCGGTTGCAGCGAGATCAGGGTGGGCCGCGGCGTAGGTTCGGGAGACCTCTTCGACGACGGATTTCGTTGCACTGGGATCGACCAAGGCGATGCAACTGCCACCGAAACCGGCTCCCGAAAAGCGGGTCCCAAAGACCCCCGGCGCCTCCCGTAGTGCCTTGAATAAAGTGATCAGCGGAGGTGTCCCGCTTTCGAAGTTGACGATCGAACTCTCGCCCGAGGCGGTCACCAACGTGCCGAAGGCTGGGAGATCGCCGCGTTTCCAGGCCGTGACCCCTTCGCGAACCCGGCGATCCTCGCTGAAAAAATGCGCGGCTCGGCCCCGCAAAGGCGCCGGCAGAGTGTGGCCCGCGGCCTCGTAAACCTCTTGATCCACCTGGGACAGAAGGGGCTTCGGCCCTGGATTCCGGCCGGCAAAAATCAGCAAACGGCGTGCCGCCTCTCCACACTCGACAACGCGGCTGTTATAGCCGGTGTTCACCAACAAACGAGGAGCCCCGGAAAAAGCGACGAGCACTTCATAATCCGGTCTCGGCTCGGGCAGAGAGACCTGCTCGACCGAGAAATCGGAGCACCGTATATGGGTCAGATGCCCCTCCTTGGCAAAGAGCATGATGGATTGATCGAGGAGACCGCTCGAAAGCCCGATGTATGAATTCTCCGCCCACTGGACCAAGCGAGCCATCCGTTCCGGTTCAAGAATTAGTCCGTTGGTTTGAGCGAGAGCAAAGAGGTAGGCGAGCAACACGGCAGCCGAAGAACTCAGCCCCATTCCCGGAAGGTCACCACGCACCACCGCGCGCAGACCGATCTTCAGACGGTGATCTTTTGAAAGGGCCATTACAGCCGCCCGCACATAGTCTCCCCACTCTCCACTCGAAGGCTGCAGCTGGTCGTTCAGGGGCACCTCGATGCAGCCCGGAAAACCATGACTCTCGATTCGGAAGACGGCTTCGTCGGTGGGGACAGCCGCCATCAGAACCGAGCGATCGAGGGCCACACCGGTGACCACTCCTCCCTGGTGATCGACATGGGCGCCGAGGGGACAGGCCCGCAGAGGAACCCGGACACCGAAAATCCGAGAGGACTCAACTGTGGACGAGCATGCGAGACGCTCGACGAGTTCCCGGAACCGCGAATCGGCCCACATGCCTCAAACTCTTCCCGACTTGATCTCTCCTCCGGTCACATCACCGAAGATTCGATTCGACAATTCGATTGTCTCATCGTCAAATGCCCCGAGATAGGTCTCGTCATCCATGAAATGACGCCACCGTCCGAGCACGTCCATGTCTCGGACCTTGTTCTTGAATCGCTGCCCGGTAAAGGAGCTTCCTCCGCCGTCAACGGACATTTCGCCGAGACCTTGGTCGGAAAACGAAAAATCACATTTCTCGGCGATCTCTCGGCGGTAGTCCTGATCGGAAAACCACTGGTTATACGAAATCTTGATCGTGTCGGCGGGGAGAAAAGTCGTTTCGCCCAGGAACTCCCGCGCGTAGTCCTTCCAATGATGACGATAGAAGCCACCCAGACGGGCGCGCATCCTGCGTTTGCCTTTACGGACGCTGGCAAAGGTATTGAAAGCATCGCGCAGCACCAGGACGGTTTTTCGATGATGGCTGCGTCCTATTATCTCCTCGGCCCGGCCGGAGAGAAGGGGCTCTGATTCAATACGGTCAAGGCGGAAGTTCTCGACATTGCACATGAGCACTTCCTTGTGCATCGCCGCCACCTCACGCCACCCCAAAGTCGGATCGAGGTCAAAACCGTAGACACGCCGCTTTTTCGGTCCATCTCGGGGAGTTGGGTGGGTGATGGCGCGAAAGACCTTCTCTTGGCGCAACCTGACCTTGAAGGGTTTGCTGAAGACGTTGTTGAGGTGAAAGACGGGGCAGGCCGCGGTGCGGGCGAGCCAATTGAGGACCGCATGGCCGCCTCCGCGCTTGAGATGAAAGACCCAAATCTCAGTTTCGTTCCTATAGTCCATTCAGAAGGCAATATACCTTGACCCCGCCCCACTGGCCACTCATCCGCATTTCTCCAGGTGCCGGCGCCTCTTCCCCACCCGCAAAAATGTGGCCCCACCGAAGCCGCACCGGCGGTGCGGCTTCGGTGCTCAGCCGTGACCAAATCAATCCACTCGGATCTGGAGATCGGCGAGAGCCTCTGACGCCTGGCTCACCGCGGTGTCAAAAGCCTCCTCGGACCCCACTCGGTGCGGGCTGAGGAGATCGGAGATGATCTCGGTGCTCTTTCGGGGCGAGGCCCTGAAGGATACGACGTCGTTATCAACATTGAGGTTGCCGATCTCGACCACACGTGCCGCCGCCTCATGAGGGACGTCGACGGGTCGATCACACCACTCAGGTGGGTGCGCAAGACGCGTTCCACTTCGCCCGCCATCGCCTGTTGAAAACGCTCACCGAGCCTTTCCATCTCCTCGTGGAGAGGCTCCAAACCCCGGTGCATTTCTTCCATCTTCTTGTGGAAAGGTTCCATCGATTTATGAATTGTCTCCAGCTGACGCCGGCTGGGTTCGATCTCACGATGAATGTCTTCCATATGCCGATGAAGTTCCTCCATTTCAACGTGGATCCCCTCGACCTGAAGCAGATGGGGCTCGATCATGCTGTGGATGTTCTCGAACTGGGCCATGTGCTTTTCGACCTGCTCGTGGATCTGTTGCTGGACCTCGGCCAAGGTCCCGTCCTCAATGTGAATCTGCAGATCCTCCAATTCGAGTTCGAGTTTCTCCATGTGCTCGTGCAACGGCGCCATGTCCACCTCGATCGCTGCGATACGCTCGAGATAGGGTGCCATCCGTAGCTCGATTTCTGCGAGGGCTTCGTGATCAATTTCCAGTTCGATCGCCTCGATTCTTTCCAACTGGGGTTCGAGGTCGATCTCCAACTCCTCGATTTGTTTCAGTTGGGGTTCGAAACGCTCTTCGACCTGGTGCATTTCAGCCAGAATCTCTTTCAGTTCACTGCCCGTCTCGACCGGCTCTGCATTGCCCGGGTAGACCGCGGCGAGGGCCGGAACCATTGCGGCCACCAGCAATATCACGGGCAGAAGGACCGCCAGTCCAACTTTTGTGTGAGCACTTCTCTTCAGGATTGCCATAATTCGTTTCTCCAAATTGGGTGTGCGAGCCATCGCGATACTCGGGATGGCGAACGCTGGGCTTCGCAAGGCAGTCCTGGCGATGCTCAGCAGGTGGCAGGCGTAGATCCTTGCCGGGGTCCCCAGGGCAAGCACCTCCTCGTCGCAGGCCATCTCCTGCTCGAGGTCGAGGCTTCGAACGGCCCACCATGAAAGTGGGTTGAACCAATAGGCGGCACGAACAACGCGCGCCATCATGCGCACCGCCCAGTCAAAGCGTTTGATGTGAACCATTTCGTGGAGAAGCACGGTCCGTCGGCGTTCCTCCGTCCAGTATTGTGCGTGCAGGGGCAAGAGCACGACCGGCCGTACAACCCCGACAGTTGCCGGAATCTCAATGTCTGCGCTTGTTCGGAGCCTCACACGGCGACGGCAACCGACCTGAGCGGCGGCAGCCTCCAAAAGCTCTCGCCAACACGACTCCTCCACCAACGAGGCGCAACGCAGAATCCGGGAAACCCGCCACAGCCCCGTGGCGAGATGCAGAGAAAGCAACAGCGCACCAAAAACCCAGAAAATCACGAGGACCTGCTGCCAGTCTGTTCTGAATGATGCGCTGGGCGCCTGGGACACTGGCGGTAAACCCCGTTCGAGCGCAGGGTCTTCGCTCTCGGTGACGACGCCATGGGTTGCTAAGGGCATGGCCGGCAGAGTTTCTTCCTGTGCCGCGAACAATTCCAGATTCAGGGGGAGGGATATGTTCCAGGAGGGTACGATGGGCGCAACGACGGGAAGCATGAGACAACCCGCGAGAGCCGTACCCCAAACAACCGCACGAAGCCTCGCCGGGCGTCCGCGAAAGACGAAAGTCGCCCCAGAAGCCGCGGCGAGCAACAGCATGGCCTTCAAAGAGGAGAGAACCAGGACAAGCAGGGTATCCATCACGCCTCCTCTCGCCGAGTGTTTCTGATCCTCCGGCCCAGACGTTCGAGAGCCGCCTCATCCAACTCGGCATCCTCCAGGTCGAAAAGAGCAGCCATCGCGCTTTCGGCCGAACCGTCAAAAAAGGTTCGCACCAAACGGCGTAGAGCGGTCCCGCGCGCCTCCTCACGCGACACGATGGGCAAAAAGACATACCGCGGACCATCCTGCTCATGTCGAATGTGACCCTTCTCCTCGAGAATCCGCAGCATGGCACGAACCGCCGAGTACGACGGCGGGTCGGGCAGACGCTCACCCACCTCGGCAGCGGTTGCCTGCCCGAGTTCGTAGACGATCTCCATGATCTGTCGTTCACGGCGGCTGAGATGTGTGGTATCCCGTGTCATGTGTGGCGTCCTCCGTTCGCTCATCCTGCGTATACGAGCGAGAATTGCTAAAGTTTTAGCATCCTGCTAAAAATTTAACACCTAATTTCGATTTGTCAAGGAGTACGCCCTCTATTGCTACAATCGGATGGAAGGGGGGGTGTCGCTACTGGAGTCTTTCGCGAGGCTTCGAGTTCACCATGAAATGGCCAAACATCAACCTTGACACCTGCGCTTTGAAAACGGGCGCGGCCTTGGTGCTGTGGGTCGGCGTCATGATCAATTCACAAGCCGCGGCCCAGGAGCTGCCGTGGACCCACTTCAGTCCCGATCACTTGACCCTGCCTCTGCCATCGGCCTCGGTGCAGGTGGTGCATCAGGATCGGCTCGGCTACATCTGGTTTGGCTTCTACTCCTCGGGCCTGGGGCGCTACGACGGTCATTCACTCGAGATCTACGACATACCGGATGGCCTCGCCAGCTCTACCGTGCGCGAGGTGGTCGAGGATGGCCAAGGCTTCCTGTGGGTCGGCTCCGATGCCGGGGTGGTGGTGTCGGAAAAGCCCCTCGACCGGTATGTCGCCCAACAGCGAATCCGCTTTCGTTCCAGTGTTGCCGGCATCGAACTCGCGCAGACTCGGGTACGCCTCAACTGGCTGGCCGCGTCGCCGGATGGATCGGTGTTTGTGGCCACTGCCGGACGCGAGGTGATTCGCTACCGGATCGGTAGCGACGGAGTCCTCACCGTCACCCGCTTCGACTTCGGCTCGGGATCAGACGAACTACGGGATGCTCCCTCGGCCTTGACGGTTCGGGGGGACGGTTCGGTTTGGTTGGCACTTGAACAACGGACGGTCTTGACCCTGGCGCCTGGGGCCACCGAATTCATCGACACAGGTCTCGGTCGCACCCTCGAGTCAGGGGTGCAGGTGTTCTACGAAGGGCCATCGGGAAATCTGTGGGGTGGCTGTCTTGACGGGATGGTATGGCGCCTGGACGAAAGCGGCGAAGCAAGGCAGTTGATCCCGGTGAGTCGCTTGCTGTCGGATACCGTGCAGACACTGCTTGGGACCAGCAGCAACGAACTCTGGGTAGGCTCGATAGGCGCCGGTGTGCTGCGTGTCGAGAGCGGTGGCAAAGGGAATGCGGAGGTCCTGACTCGGCGCAACGGTCTGCCCTCGGAGACGGTCTGGGATCTCACCGAGGACCGGGAAGGCAACCTCTGGGTTGCCCACAACGCCGGTGTGTCGCGGTTGCGCTCCGACTACCGGGCGTTCAACCGGTACACCGCGGTATCTCGTGCCGGCGAGACCCCGGTCTTGCCCGAGTCGGCGGTGTTCGCCGTGATCCCCCGACCAACTGACGAGCCGTCTGCGCCTCTATGGGTCGGCACCGGTGGGGGGCTGGTAGCCATCCGTCCTGATGGAGCTTCAGTCTCTGTCAATGTGTCCGACGGCCTCACCAGCAGTGCGATCTACGCCCTGGCCACGGATGTGGTCGGCCGCCTGTGGGTCGGGACTTACGCAGGTCTCGACGTGCTGTCTTTTGGGGGGCGCCCACTTCCGCCGATCGGCGTTCACCGCAGGAGTCGGCTGAGCTTGTTCGGGGGGGAGACCAACCTGGACAGCTACAACATGGGAACCGTCTACGCCTGCCGAGAGCTTCCGATGGCGATCGGCGGCGCCGAAAACGGTTCGGTCTCGGCGATCTGGGTCGCCGGCGCCGGCGGACTGGCGTGCTTCGTTGCCGAAAGGTGGTTTCTCTTCGCGGCCGAGGCCGGCTTGCCGGCTGCCGGGTCCTTCATGATCGAAGCGGCGCCGGACGGACGCCTGTGGGTGGCCACCAGCGACACCGGCATCCTCACCAGCCGCGAACCGGTAACGTTGCAGCGTCTTGACAGCCTGTTGCAACACACCGACCGCAGCTCGCATCGCGAGATTACGGCGCCGTTCTTCCAACGGGCATGGAATCGGACGACCGGTGCACCCTCGGACAGCGTCCACAATCTGGTGTGGGTCGGCGATCGTATGTGGGCCGGCACAGCGTCCGGACTGGCGACCGTAGAGAGCCATCCCCCTCGGACCGGCCTGTTGCTCAATCGCGACAACGGCCTCGGCGGCGACCGCGTGATGGCCATGGCTCGAAGTCCGGTCACCGGTACGCTCTGGGTGAGCCAAAACGAGGGCATAGCCGAGGTCGATCCGGTCAACGCAACGGTACTGCGAGTTGTTTCCAAACAGGACGGGCTGATCGACAACGAAGTGTGGTTGCCCTCGGCTCTGGCAATTGGGGAGGATGGGACGATTCTCTTCGGAACGCCCAAGGGACTGTCGCAGTACCGCCCCGACCTCCAGCGTGCCAATCCCGTGCCGCCATTGCTGCGGCTGCGTCGGTCCCAGCTGCAGCAGGACAGATCGGGGAACAACGAGGTGGTGTTCGAGTACGCCGCCCTGAGCTTCGCCAATGAGCAGCGAGTTCGGTACCGGACTCGCCTGTTGGGCTACCGGAACCAGTGGTCGGCGGATAAGAGCGACGTGCTTTTCCGCTTCACCAACCTGCCGGCACTGCTCATTCCGCGGACCTACACCTTCGAGGTCCTGGCTGCCAACGACTGTGGAGTGTGGACCGAAGACCCGCTGCGTTATGAGTTTCAGATCCAGCCCGCCCTGTGGCTGCGGTGGTGGGCTGTCGGCGCCTTTCTGGTGGTGGCGGGTTTGGCGGTCGTCGGGTTCATCCAGCTGCATACCCGGCGCCTCACCCTGCGCACCAAGGGGCTGGAGAAACTGGTCGCCGTGCGCACTACGGAGATCGAGTCGAGGGCCAGGGAGCTGGAGACCCTCGACCAGATCGTCGAAACGATCAACCGTGAGGTGGTCCTGGAGAAGGTCATGGAGGCCCTGCTCGAACAGGGCCTGATCCTGGTACCTCAGGCGGATCGGGCGGTGTTCTTGCTGCGCGACTCGGAAAGCCGACAGTTCCGTATTGCGGCGGTTTCGGGCTGGGTCCGTGAGCAGGCAATGGGTATCACCTTTTCGGTGCGTGAGGCGTTGGAGCGCTACACGGCGAAGGCACAGAGTATCGTCGAAGGGGTTCGCATCATCGACGGTCTGTCGAACCGCCCGGGATCAGACAGGGTGAAACACCTTTCGGTGTCCGAAACCAACCTGGCTATCGACTTACAGACCGGCGGCGAGCTTCAGGCGTTCCTGGTCTTCGACATCACCCCAGGCGATGGGTCACATGTGTCGTTCGACGCGCGCACCCTGCAACGCTACCGTCAGCACGCTATCTCGGCCCTCGACAAGGCGCGGGTGGTGCGCGAGCTGGAGGAGAAGAGCCGCGAAGCCGCACAGGCCAGTGCCGCCAAGAGCGCTTTTCTGGCCGCAATGAGCCATGAGCTGCGGACCCCGCTCAACTCCATCATCGGCTTTTCGGAGATCCTGCTCAAGAGGCTCGGCGCCAAGACTGATGCTCGTCTCGTCAGGTTCGTCCATAACATCCTGTCGAGCGGAAAACACCTATTGGCGCTTATCAATGACATCCTCGACCTGTCGAAGATCGAGGCCGGGCGAATGCCGCTTGACCTGGCGCCGGCTGATCTCTCCCAGGTCGTGGACGGAGTTAGCCGAATCATGGTTGGTGTGGCGTCGAAACGCAACATCAAGGTGCTGGTGGATCTGCCGGACGACCTGCCGTCAATAACCGTCGATTCGCCGAAGCTCAAACAGATTCTCTACAACCTCGTAAGCAACGCGGTCAAATTCTCACCCGACAACAGCTCAGTCACAATCTCGGCACGCACATTGAGCGCCGCGGTCAGCCCACTCGGAATCGATGCCGTCTCAATCGCCGTAAAGGATCAGGGTATCGGTATTCGCGAGGAAGATCACGAACTGATCTTCGAAGAGTTCCGCCAGCTCGACACCGGCGCCTCGCGACGGTACGTGGGCACGGGTCTCGGCCTCGGACTGGTACGGCGCTTCGTCGAACTCCAGGGCGGCCAGGTCACCGTCGACTCGGCCCCACAGGCGGGCAGCACCTTCACCGTCGTAATTCCGGTTGACGTCTCTCAGCGGGTGGATGAAGAGCGGACTCAGCCGGGCAGTTTACCGCCGGCGGGCTAAAGCCGTACTTCTCACCGGGTTAAAGGTTCCGGCAGAACTCATAGAGCAACACTCCGGAAGCAACCGCGAGGTTCAGGCTTTCGGCTGCGGGCTGCATCGGGATGGAGACCCACTCATCAACCCGGGAACGGGTCTTTGCTCGCAGACCCTTGGTCTCAGATCCAATACACAGAACCCATCGCTCGGGTACCTTGATCTTGCGGAGGTTCCCACCGGCAGCGTCGGCGCCAAAAACCCAGTAGCCTTCCGCCGCAAGCCGAGTCAGAGCATCTCCGGCGACTCGGGTTCGGGCCATGGGAATGCGATCAAGGAGACCGGCGGCTGCCTTTTCGGCCACCCCCGCCAGGGGCGGCGCCGAAGGTCCGGCCACGATCACCGCATCCACACCGAATGCCACCGCCGATCGCACCACGGCGCCGAGGTTACGCGCATCATCGATGTCGTCGAGCAGCAGCAGCCCGCTTGGCCGTTCAGCCGGAGCGACAATGTCTTCTATCGCCAGATAGCTGACCGGAGCTGATCTCACGGCGCATCCGTTGTGCGGTGCGCCGTCGGCCACTTCCTCGAGGCGGGCGACCGGCACCGGACGAAAAGAAATTCTTCGAGATCTGGCAGCAGCCACAACGCGAGCAGTTCTTTTATCTCTCCGGCCTGCCTGGATCCAGAGAACCTCGACCGGACGCTCGCTCTCGAGAGCGGAGAGCACCGCGTGATAACCAAGGATCCACATATCGGAACTCATGCCGGCCCATCCATCAGGACCACCGCCATCGCGGCCAGCCCCTCCCCCCGACCGGTCCAGCCGAGGCCTTCAGTAGTGGTGGCCTTCACGTTGACCACATCCTCTGCCACCCCGAGGAGAACAGCAAGTCCTCTTCGCAGCACCTGGCGGTGTGGACTGATTCGGGGT
The DNA here is from genome assembly GCA_021107705.1 of Thermoanaerobaculales bacterium. Classification (GTDB taxonomy): domain Bacteria; phylum Acidobacteriota; class Thermoanaerobaculia; order Thermoanaerobaculales; family Sulfomarinibacteraceae; genus JAIOSJ01. The sequence continues at coordinate 10,186 of JAIOSJ010000261.1, forward strand.
CGCTCCCCGATGAGGGTCAGGTCACAGTTGACGAGGCGAAGACCCTTGGCTGCAGCCAAATCAAGAGCACGCGCCAAGAAAACCGAAGAATCACTGTTCTTCCAGCAATCTTCGGAAGGAGGAAAGTGTTCTCCAATATCCCCTTCCCCCGCCGCGCCCAAAATTGCGTCGGTCACCGAATGCAAGGCAACGTCCGCGTCCGAGTGGCCTTCAAGACCGACGGTCGAAGGCAATTCCACCCCGCAGAGCACCATGCGCCGCCCCGCACGGAAACGGTGCACGTCAAATCCCTGACCGATTCTAAAAGACATCACTGCCTCTCCTCACACATCACCCGCAGGAATTGAAGGTCGAGTTCGGTCGTCACCTTCGGGTTCGCGTGGCGGGCCGACACAGTCTGCACCTGCATCCCAAGACTCTCCAGCAGAGCGGCTTCATCGGTCCACTCCTGCCCAAAATCCCCCTCGGCCCAGGCACGCTGGATGGAAGATACCCGAAAGACCTGCGGTGTCTGGGCCAGGCGCAGCTCATCCCGCGGCACGGTTTCCAGGATCAGGCCGTCTGATGCAACGCGCTTCACGGTATCGACCACAGCCTGACAGAGCACGGCGCCGTCCGCATTCCCGAGGCCCTCCACGACACTTCGAACGTCAAGGGGATCGACCATCGGTCGTGCCCCATCGTGAACTGCTGCGATATCCGCCCCCGTTTCTACTGCGCTTTCGATTCCGTTGCGGACCGAGTCCTGCCGACGGGAACCTCCGCCGACCAGACGGATTCCCGGAAATGTGCCCTCAAGAGAAAGCCGCCAGCGGCTCAATTGCTGCGGCGGCAAAACAACGCACAGGTCGGCCGTCGGGTAGGCACTCCTGAGCGCGGTCAAAGATGTTTCGAGCACCGTGGAGTCGCCGAGGGGCTCGGCCAGCTTGTCTCGGCCGAACCGTTGACCCATGCCGCCGGCAACACAGATGATGGCAAGGTTCATTGGGATTCCACAGAAGCCGGAAGGCACCCTCAGACCTCCATGATCTCCACTTCTTTGTGATCGAGAGCCTCTTTGATCTTGCTCACATAGGTGTCCGTGAGTTTCTGTACTTGTTCGATGCCGTCGTGCATCTGATCTTCAGAAATTTCCTTCGAACTCTCCAGCTTCTTCATCCCGTCGTTGCCGTCTCTCCGGATATTGCGCAACGAATTGCGGGCGCCCTCCCCGGCGTCATGAGCCACTTTCACAAGGTCACGCCTCCGCTCTTCGGTCAGTTGTGGAATCGTCAAGCGAATGAGTTTGCCGTCATTGTTGGGAGTCATTCCGAGATTCGACTTCAGAATCTCCTTTTCGATGTCGGCCAAGACCTTCGGCTCCCAGGGAGCAATCTGGATCGTGGTTGGATCCGGAACCGACAACGAGGCAACCTGGCTCAAAGGAGTCTGGCTTCCGTAATAGTCGATCATGATCCCATCGAGCACACCCAAGGAAGCCCGGCCGGTTCGCAATCTTCCGAGTTCGTTGTTAAATGCATCGATAGCGTCCACCATGCGGCTTTCGACATTCTTCAGAATCTGATTCATACATCCTCCTCCGGTCCAACCAAGGACCCAATTTCCTTGCCCAGGACCACGTCCCTCAGAATACCAGCTTCCTTAATGTTAAAGACCCGAATCGGTATTCGGTTTTCCATGCACAACGATATCGCGGCGGCATCCATAACCTTCAAGCCGCGCCGTAGAACCTCACCATACCCCAGCCTCGGCAACAGAACTGCAGTCGGATCTTTGACCGGGTCCGTGCTGTAAATGCCGTTGACCTTGGTTGCCTTGAGCAAAATGTCGGCTTGAATTTCATTGGCCCGAAGAGCAGCAGCCGAATCGGTAGTGAAGAAAGGATTTCCGGTTCCGCCGGCAAAAAGTACGATCCTTCCCTTCTCCAGATGCCTGACGGCCCGGCGTCGAATGAAGGGTTCGGCAACTTCAGGAGTTGGAATGGCCGTCTGAACCCTGGTCGGAATCTCCTGCTTCTCCAGAGCGGAGCACAGGGCCAGCGCATTGATGATTGTCGCGAGCATCCCCATGTGGTCGCCCGTCACCCGATCGATACCCTGTTCCTCGGCGGAAACCCCGCGGATGATATTGCCTCCGCCGACAACCGCGGCAATCTGCACGCCGAGAGCATGAACCAAAGCCAGTTCCCAGGCAATCGCCGTCACCACGGTCGGGGAGATTCCGAATTTCTGGTCTCCCATGAGGGCCTCACCGGAAAGCTTGACCAGAATCCTGTGGAATTTGGGTTGAATCTCCTTCATTGTCACCACCAATCTCCGAGATTGTAGCCTGTTCCAATCCAAAAAAAGCCCGCCACAAGGGCGGGCATTGAACAGAAGGCTATTATCGCCCTACTCGCCGGACCCCTGGCCCAACTGAAAACGCACGAAATTCTTGATTGTCGCTTCGTTGCCGCATGCAGTTTTCAGGTATGCACCTACCGAAACTGAAGAGTCTTTGGCAAAGGGCTGCTCGAGCAGAACTTCCTGCTCGAAGAATTTCTCCATCTTTCCCACCACGATCTTCTCGGCAATGGCTTCAGGCTTGCCCTGCTCTTTCGCCTGGCGAAGGGCAATCTCTTTCTCGGTCGCCAGGATCTCATCGGTCACCTCTTCGCGGCCGACGTAGCGCGGGCTTGAGGCCGCAATGTGGAGGGCGACGTCGTGCAGAGCTTCTTCGGTCACGGTCTCCGTCCCCTCGACAACAACGCCCATCTTGCCGCCCATGTGGATGTAGGAACCGAGTTTGTTGCCCTCAGGCGCCTCGACCAAGGCACATCGATTCAAAACGATGTTCTCGCCGATGGTTGCGATCTTCAGAGAGATCGACTCCTCAACGCTGTGTTTGGGGTCACCCGAGTAAGGCTGGGCCTTGAGTTCCTTGACCGAGGCCGCTCCGGAATCCAGGACCTGCTGGACCAGAGCGTTGCCGAAGTCACGAAAACCAGCCAATTTCGAAACCGGCTCGCTTTCGCAGTTGAGTTCGAGAATCGCTTTTCGCGACGCATCTCCAACAATCCCTACCATGCCGTCATTAGCACTTCGGTGCGCTCTCTTGGCCGCAGCCGCGAGGCCCTTGGTCCGGAGGAATTTGATGGCCTCATCAAGGTCTCCCTCGACCTCGACCAACGCCTTCTTGCAATCCATCATGCCTGCGCCAGTGCGCTCACGCAGTTCTTTCACCGCAGCTGCCGTAATTCCCATGTCACACCTCTTCAAAAAATCGGGCCAGGCGCGGAACGCTCCTGGCCCGTTGGTATCAATCTCTTCTCAGACTCAGGCTTCGACCAACTTTTCCTCGTCGGTCGCCGCGACAGTTTCCTCGACGGCCTTATCGGAAACAACCTCCGACTCGGTCTTGGCCTTAGTCTTGGGCTTGGCCTTAGTCTTGGGCTTGGCCTCAGCCTTGGGCTTGGCCTCAGCCTTGGGCTTGGCCTCAGTCTTGGGCTCGACCTCAGCCTTGGCCTCAGTCTTGGGCTTGGCCTCAATCTTGGGCTTGGCCTCAGCCTTGGGCTTGGCCTCAGTCTTGGGCTCGACCTCAGCCTTGGCCTCAGCCTTGGGCTTGGCCTCAACCTTGGGCTTGGCCTCAGCCTTGGGCTTGGCCTCAGCCTTGGGCTTGGCCTCAATCTTGGGCTTGGCCTCAGCCTTGGGCTCAACCTCAATCTTGGGCTTGGCCTCAGTCTTGGGCTCAACCTCAATCTTGGGCTCGACAGCAGTATCTTCAGCGACCACCTCGACGGCCGGAACCACAACCGGCTCCGAGCCCTCGGCTTGATCGCCGGCACTTTCGACATCCGTTGTGTCGCCCACATACCTCTGATCGGCCAGATTCAAACCTTCAATTATATTTTCCGCGATCCGCGACGTGAAGAGCCGGATCGCCCGGATGGCGTCGTCATTCCCTGGAATTGGGAAATCCACATCCTCCGGATCACAATTGGTGTCAACCACCGCAATCACCGGAATCCCAAGGCGGTTGGCTTCACAAACTGCGATGTGCTCGTGCACCGTGTCGATCACGAACAGAGCCTCAGGAAGGGATTCCATGTCTTTGATCCCTCCAATGGCTCTATCCATTTTCTTTCGTTGCCGTTCAAGCTTGATACGTTCCTTTTTGCTGAGATGGCTGTCCTCGCTGGCGAGAGCGACCTCGATCTCCTTGAAACGCCGAATGGATTTCTTGATGGTCTCGAAATTCGTCATCGTGCCGCCCAACCAACGATGGTTCATGTAAAACATGCCGCACCGGGTTGCTTCCTCGCGAATCGTGTCCTGAGCCTGACGCTTTGTCCCGACAAACAGGATATTGCGCCCGCCGGCAGCGAGATCGCGCACGAATTCTGCAGCTTCCTCGAAGTACCGGAGGGTCTTCTGCAGGTCTACGATGTGAATTCCATTGCGCTTGCCGAAAATGAACTGCTTCATTTTCGGATTCCAGCGCCGGGTCTGGTGCCCGAAGTGGACACCCGCTTCGAGCAATTCCTTCATCTGAATCGTCGCCACGACTCTCTCCCTTACCGCTTCGAGAACTGGAAGCGCTTCCGCGCCTTGGGCTGTCCAGGTTTTTTGCGCTCGACCTTGCGAGCATCCCGGGTGAGAAATCCCCCAGCCTTCAGCTGAGGCCTAAACTCACCGTTGTACTCAAGCAGCGCCCTCGAAAGCCCATGCCGGATGGCGCCCGCTTGACCGCTTGAGCCCCCACCGCGCACATTCACGAGGATATCGAATTTGTCTTGGGTCTCCGTCAGCAACAGCGGCTGACGAATCACCATTTTGAGAACCCGGTTCGGGAAGAATTCGTCGAAGTCACGTCGATTGACCACGATCTTCCCGGTACCGGGACGAAGATAGACGCGTGCCACCGCTGTCTTGCGGCGACCGGTCCCGTAATACTGGATCTCAGCCACGATGTCCCCCTATCGACATCAAAGAGTAATCGTCCTCGGCTGCTGGGCCTCGTGTGGATGCTCAGAGCCGGAATATACCTTGAGTTTACGGAGCAATTTTCGCCCCAGGCGATTCTTGGGCAACATGCCCCACACCGCAGATCGAATAACTCGATCCGGGTACTTGTCAAGCCTCTCGCGGAGGGTCTCCACCTTCAAGCCGCCCGGATATCCGGAGTGACGATAATAGAGCTTGTCCTCCATCTTGTTGCCGGTTACCGCAACCCGCTCGGCATTGACCACGACGACAAAATCACCGGTGTCGAGGAAAGGCGTGAATTCGGGCTTGTGTTTGCCGCGCAGAAGAGTAGCGATCTGGGTCGCAAGACGCCCCAACACCTGGTTGGAAGCATCGATGACCAGCCACTCTTGCGAGATTTCATCTGTTTTGGGTACGTAACTCCGCATCTTCCTATCCTCACAGTGGTACACCCCCCGTAGACACAGGGGAGCAAGACCTTAACTGAGCACCTACCAACTGTCAAGCAGAGCCAGGGGGCAGGATCTTTTCCGCCTCAGAGCCGGACCCGAGGAAGCGGCCCCTCCTGGACGGCAATTCAGTCACGGACCCCGGGGCCAACCAAAAATGAATGGTCCGCCCGATGACCTGGACCGCTACGACGCGGAGATAGACTTCTTGCGGGATCCACTTTCTCAGATCCACGACGACGATTCCGGTACCGCGGATGACCTGGATCAGGTCCGGCGCAGCCTTCCGCAAGGCCAACTCCAGCGCGCGCCGCGGAACGGGCACACCACCGAGAACCCGCAGGCGCCCAAGGCGGAAGCCGAACCGGCGCAGCCGAAGACGCACCTCGTGCACTTCGACCTTAACGCGAGACACAACACCCTTCCACCGCACCGACACCGTCAGCTGGATCACATCTCCACCGCCCGAGAGACGTGGGTCGGTGAGAACATCTACGTTGGCCAATTTTTCCCGTAACAGTTCTTCAACAGCGGGAAGATGAACCACGAGGTGCAATCCGTCCCATCGAACAAGCGGAGGAATACCGAAGCCGGCCACCATAGATAACGATGATAGCAATACTAGCCCGCATTTCTCACCAGTGATCTACTACGACACCCGATACACCGTACCCTGCCGTGCCTTTCGCAACTCGCCCTCCTCAACGGACTGCCAAGTACGCCTACGTCGGCCAAGTCACGAAAAACCCAACATCTAACTACCCTTCGCTGCCCTCGTCACGAAACCCGGTGAGATATGCCGGCTGGCGTCTCAATAGAATGCGGGGATCTTGCGCTACACTCCTTTTGATGATTGACAATGCTCGTCTCCTGAAGATCGTTGACCGCCTTCCCCAAGCCAAAGTCATTTTGTATGGCGACCTGGTCTTGGACCGGTTCATCCTCGGAACTCCCAAACGCATCTCACGAGAGGCGCCTGTCATCATTCTTCGCCACGAACGCCAGGAGGATGTGCCCGGCGGCGGAGCAAACGCCCTGGCAAACCTCAGCTCTCTTGGGGTTTCCGTCTTTCCGATCGGCGCAGTCGGTGACGACGAACCGGGCCGGGCCCTGCGCGCGGCCCTCGACAAATTGGACATCGACACCTCCCGCATCATCACGGTGCCGGATTTCAAAACCCCAACCAAGGTTCGCATCCTCGGAGGAGGTCCAACCTCCCTGAAACACCAGGTTGCCCGTTATGACATCGAGGATCACCTCCCGAAAACGGGGTCCTGGGTCGGCCGACTGGCGAGCCATATGGCTGAGTGTTCGGGCGGAACCGGGGCCGTCGCCGTTTCCGACTACGGCTACGGAAGCGTTACCAACGAGGTTCTCAAGACCTGCCGCGGCCTTCAGTCGCCCGACTGCTGGATTTGCCTTGACTCACGGTATAGGACAGGCATTTTTGACAATATCGGCGGCGCCACTCCCAATCTCGAAGAGTTGGAGGCGTGGGCCGGACATCGGTTGGTCGGTCATGAACAAGTAGCGGAGGCTGCCGAAGCCCTTCGTCAGGCTCTCGGGGCTCGTTTTGTGCTCGCAACACGGGGAAACCAAGGGATGACACTGGTGGAGATTGACCGTGAACCTCTCCATATTCCGGTCTTCGGAACCGACGAGGTCGCCGATGTGACAGGCGCCGGAGACACGGTCCTGGCAACGCTCGTCGCTACCCTGGCCGCCGGCGCGACACCGGCCGAGGCTGCGGGCTTGGCCAACATCGCCGGCGGACTCGTCGTGATGAAACTCGGGACCGCAACGGTGTCGCGGCAGGAACTCCGCCGCGCGGTGCTTTCCCTCGAGGACAGGTGAAAATCGTGGGCGAGAATCCACCGATCTTCGGATCAAACACGACTCCGGACAGCCCGATACCTCCCGAGGACAAGCTCATGTCCATCAACGATGCAGAGGCACGATGCGCGCGTTGGCGAGACCGGGGCCTTACCACTGTCCTGGTCAACGGCGCTTTCGACATGCTGCACGTCGGTCATCTGCGCTACCTGGCCGATGCCGGGGGCCGTGCCGACATCCTCATCGCCGCCGTCAACAGCGATCACTCGGTCGGCATTTCCAAAGGCCCTCTTCGACCGATCCTGCCCGAGGCGGAAAGGGTCGAAATACTGTCTCATTTGTGGATGATCGACGTGATCGTGCTCTTTGATTCTTCTTCGGTTGCGCCGATCCTTGAACGCCTGCGACCAACATTCCACGCCAAGGGCACCGATTATTCGGTCGATTCCGTCCCGGAACGTGAGGTTGTAGCGGCCTACGGCGGCCGAACGGTGATCTGCGGCGATCCGAAAGACCACGCCACAACCGACGTCATCGGCATCATCCTCGAGCGATTCGGCCGACGCTGATGCGGCTGGTCCTGATTCGACTTTCGGCCCTCGGCGATATTGTTCACACATGGCCTCTGGCGGTTGCTCTCCGTGAGGGTCTTCCGGACGCCCACATTACCTGGGTGGTCGAGGAACCTCTCCGCCCTCTCGTCGAGGGCCATCCTGCGATCGATTCTGTCATCACTGTCGCCACCCGCAGGTGGAGAAAGACGCCGTTCGCCGCCCTCACCCGAGCCGAAACAGGCTCCGTGCGCACCATTCTGCGGGAACTGGCCCCCGACGTAGCCATCGACCCCCAGGGAACCGTCAAATCAGCATGGGTGACACGGTGGACCGGCGCTCCCGAAAGAATCGGGCTTGCTCGCCCGTGGCGGCGGGAACTCCTGGCAGGTATGGCCTACAATCGCACCACTCCCGGTGATGAAAATCAGCGACATGTTGTCGCCACCAATATTGCGATGGTAAAGGCCATCGGCCTCAAGACGGCGACGGAATTGCCTCTTCCCGACGGAAGCTGGCTCCTCAATTCGATCAGCGAACATTACGCGGACCTGTCACCGGCCGACCCGTACGCAGTCATCCTGCCCGGCGCCGGACATCCGTCCAAGGTGTTGAATCCGAGGACTCTGGCCGATGTGGCGGTCGATCTCGCGAAGCAGAAGCTCAAACCGGTCGTGGCCTGGGGCCCCGGCGAGCGCGAACGGGCCGCGGCCGTTGTGTCCCACAGCGACGGAGCCGCCGACCTCGCCCCCAAAACTTCTCTTGAACAGCTGACTGTCCTTCTCGGCCAGGCAGCCGTCGTGGTTGGTGGAGATACCGGCCCCGTCCACCTTGCCGCCAGCCTGGGAGTACCGACTCTCGGCGTCTTCCTCACCACGGACTGGCGGCGAAACGGTCCACTCGGCCGACAGACGGCCGTCATCTCGAGTGCCAGGCTCCCCCGAACCGGCCGGCCCACCGGTTCGGCCGGCGCCAAACCCGGCCGTCCACCTTCCGCCGTCGAAATTTGGAATCACCTCAGAACACTGCTTGCACAGTCGAAACACGATTGCAACGCGGCTGAACCGATTTCGTTCACGGATGACAATTGAGGCACTTGTGAAGCTCTGGAGGGAACTGCCGCGAAGAAGAAAAATGGCCATGGGTCCGGCCGAAACCCCTTGCGAAGCGAAATTGTGAGGAGGCGCGAGACAATCTTGAGAGGCGAACCCAGGTTCTTTCCCGTCCAGTGGACTCATGAATCAGCGTCCGGTGTTACAATTCTCGGGGAATCAAACTCTTTCGAATGGGGCGTACATGGCACTCAAAATAGGCGAACTCCTCCTCAAGGCACAGCTCATTGATCAGAACCAGTTGGACAAGGCGCTCGAGGAACAGAAGCAGAGCGGTGGTCGCGTTGGGGAACACCTGGTCGGACTGGGATTTGTGAGCGAGGAAGATGTCCTGGATTGTCTCTCCCAACAGTACGGGGTTCCTTCGATCAACCTTCGCCATTTCGACATTGACGAATCGATCATTCGCCTGATTCCGGCGGATGTCGCCCGAAAGTATCAGTTCACACCTGTCTCCAAGACCGGCGCGACCCTGACGGTGGCCATGTCGGATCCGACCAACGTGTTTGCCATGGATGACATTACCTTCATCACCGGCTATCGCGTCGAACCCGTAGTCGCTTCGGAGGAAGCACTTCGCGAGGCTATCGACAAGTATTTCGGCACAACCCACGCCATTGAATTGAAGCGGGTGATGGACGATCTCTCCACCGTCGACGAGACCTCTCTCGAAATTTTGGAAGACGAGGAGGAACTCGATGTCGCCGATCTCGAGGCCTCGGCGGATGAAGCGCCGGTCGTACGCCTCGTCAATCTGATCCTGACCGACGCCCTCAAGAGAGCCGCTTCGGACATTCACATCGAGCCCTACGAGAAGAGCTTCCGAGTCCGTTTCAGGGTTGACGGTGTGCTGTACGAAATCATGAATCCGCCGATGAAACTGAAAGACGCGATCACTTCCCGCATCAAGATCCTGGCGAAGCTCGATATCGCGGAGAAAAGACTCCCCCAGGATGGACGCATCAAACTAAAGATGAAGTTCCAGGGCAAACCCAAGGAACTCGATTACCGGGTGTCCACGCTCCCCACCCTGCACGGTGAGAAGATCGTTCTTCGACTGCTTGACAAAGAAAATCTAATGCTCGACATGACCAAGCTCGGTTTCGAGAAGGCCAGCTTGAAGTGGTTCGAGGAAGCGATTTTCTCTCCCTACGGCATGGTGCTCGTCACCGGGCCGACCGGTTCCGGAAAGACCAACACACTGTACTCGGCGATATCCCGGATCAATACTCCCGAGACCAACATCATGACTGCGGAAGACCCGGTTGAATTTCAGTTGATGGGCATCAACCAGGTTCAGATGAAAGAGTCGATTGGCCTGAATTTCGCGTCGGCCCTGCGTTCTTTCCTGCGCCAGGACCCCAACATCGTTCTTGTCGGTGAGATCCGCGACTTTGAGACGGCCGAAATCGCCATCAAGGCCGCGCTCACGGGTCACCTGGTCTTGTCGACTCTGCATACCAATGACGCTCCATCCACAATCAACCGCCTTATGAATATGGGTATCGAGCCCTTCCTGGTGGCCACGTCAGTCAACCTCATCGTCGCCCAGCGGCTGATTCGACGGATCTGCCAGAACTGTAAGGAGCCTGAGGATGTTCCGGTTCAGGCCCTGCTGAATGTCGGCTTTTTGGAAGCCGAGGCGCCGAATATTCAACTTTTCAAGGGACGGGGCTGTGAAACGTGCAACCAACGCGGCTACAAGGGTCGAGTCGGGTTGTACGAGGTCATGAAGGTCTCCGATGATATCAGGGAGTTGATCCTCTCGGGGGCCTCGGCCATTGAACTTCGCAGAAGGGCGATGGAAGACGGCATGGTCAGTCTGCGAGAGTCCGGCTTGCAGAAAATCCGCGACGGTGTCACAACGATTGAAGAAGTGGTTCGGGAAACCACCCTGTAGAGCGACGGAAGGAGGGGCCAATGGCCACAAACCTGCACACACTCCTGAAGACGATGGTAGAGAGGGGTGGTACTGATCTGCATGTCACCACCAACGCACCACCCAAGATTCGCATCGACGGTATTCTCATCGACGTCGAGGGAGAAAAGGTCCTCAATGCGGTTGACACCAAGAAGATGGCGTACTCCGTACTGACTGACGGTCAAAAACACCGTTTCGAAGAGACCCTTGAACTCGATATCTCTTTTGGAGTCAAAGGTCTTGCCCGCTTCCGTGCGAATATTTTCTTTCAGCGCGGCGCCGTTGCCGGGGCTTTTCGGAGAATTCCTTACGAGATTCTCGGCTTCAAGGAACTCGGTCTGCCGAATGTGGTCGAAAGCCTGTGTTCGAAACCACGTGGACTCGTTCTGGTCACCGGTCCGACGGGGTCCGGCAAATCCACATCGCTGGCGGCAATGATCGACAAGATCAACCGAGAGAAAAAACTCCACATCCTGACCATTGAAGATCCAGTCGAGTATCTCCATACCCATCAAGAGGCGATGGTGAACCAACGCGAGCTTCACGCGGACACGCTGTCCTTTGGAAACGCCCTCCGTTCGGTCCTGCGTGAGGACCCCGACGTGGTTCTGGTCGGCGAAATGCGCGACCTCGAAACGGTTGAATCGGCCCTGCGAATCGCTGAGACCGGACATCTCACCTTCGCCACCCTGCATACGAACTCCGCACCCCAGACCATCAACCGGATCGTCGATGTCTTCCCCGAACACCAACAGTCTCAGATCCGCGCCCAGCTTTCCTTCGTGCTTGAGGGCATCATTTGCCAATCCCTCCTGCCGCGAGCCAGCGGCAAGGGGCGAGCGCTTGCGGTTGAGGTGCTGATTCCCAACTCCGCCATCCGGAATCTGATCCGCGAAGACAAGGTCCACCAAATCTACTCCATGATGCAGACGGGGCAATTGCGGTACGGGATGCAGACATTCAACCAATCACTTGCGACGCTCTTTCAGAAACGGATGATTTCCCTCCAGACCGCAATGTCTTTCAGTTCCCACGTCGATGAACTCCAAGACATGATCAACCGCGGCGTGGGAATTTCGAATCGGGTTCCAGATGCTAAAGGGAAAGGTAAGAGGAGACCCTGACCATGCCAAATTTTGAATGGAAAGGCCGCGACCGAAACGGTAACACCCAAACTGGGGTACTCGTAGGTGACAGCAAGGAAGCCGTGATTGCAGCCTTGCGACGCCAACAGATCATGATCACAACGGTCAAGGAAAAAGGCAAGGAGATCGCCCTCCCCAAATTCGGCGGTGGCGTCAAATCCAAGGATATCGCGATCTTCACGAGGCAGTTCTCGGTGATGATCGATGCCGGTCTTCCGCTCGTCCAATGCCTCGAGATCCTTGGCCAACAACAAGAAAACAAAGCCTTTCAGAAAGTGCTGCTACAGATTCGCCAAGACGTGGAGAGCGGATCCTCCCTCGCGGAGGCGATGCGGAAACACCCGCAGGCCTTCGACAACCTCTATGTCAACATGGTCGGAGCAGGTGAAGCCGGCGGTATCCTCGACACCATCCTGCAGCGTCTCGCCGCCTACATCGAAAAAGCGGTCAAGCTGAATTCCCAGGTTCGATCGGCCCTCGTCTATCCTGCCGCCGTGATCGGAATCTCGGTCATCGTCGTGTACCTCATTTTGTGGAAAGTGATTCCGGTCTTCGCCTCTCTCTTCGAGGGTCTCGGCGGTCAACTGCCCTGGCTCACTCGGATGGTGGTCAATTTCTCGAATTTCATCGGTCGGTTCTGGTGGCTGATCTTCCTGCTGGTTTTTGCCGGGATATACGCCCTTCGTCAGTACTACCAGACGGAACAGGGACGCTACCAGCTCGACAAGTTGTTGTTGAAAACACCAGTCATCGGAATTCTCCTCAGAAAAATTGCGGTTGCCAGATTCTGCCGCACCCTCGGTACTTTGATGTCCTCCGGCGTTCCGATCCTCGACGCTTTGGACATCACCGCCCGGACATCGGGAAACGCGGTCATCGAGCAGGCCATCCTTGTCGTTCGCAAGGAGGTGGAAGAGGGGAAAACGATTGCCGATCCACTCTCCAGGACGGGCGAGTTCCCACCAATGGTGTGTCAGATGATTGGGGTCGGCGAACAGACAGGCGCCATCGACACAATGCTCTCCAAGATTGCCGATTTTTACGAGGATGAGGTCGATATCGCAGTCGCAGGGATGATGTCCCTGATCGAGCCGGTCATCATCGCCGTCCTGGGTGTGGTCATCGGTATCATCGTCGTTGCCATGTACCTGCCGATGTTCACCCTCATCAGCCAGATCGGTTGATGTCCGCCAAATTACGTCAACAGGCTCATTCCACGGGCGGGGCTTGGTCCCCGCCCGTCGTTTCTCCCTCGCCGAAGACAATCCAGTGGCTCATTGGGCTTCGACTGGTCGTGATCTCGACCCTCTTTCTGGGTATTCTTCTGATTCAGACAACAACACTGCTCATTTTGCCCCTGAAGTACTTCTACGGGATCATCCTGTCAACGTATGGCCTGTCTCTGCTCTACATCATCCTCTATCTGTGGCGTCTTTCTCTCAACCTCCAGGCCATCATCCAATTAATCGGCGACATCATTATCGTGACCGCCCTGGTCTACTTCACCGGCGGTCTCTACTCACCGTTCTCCTTCCTCTATCTCGCGGTGATTGTCGCCGGAGCGACCATCATCCGCGGCGGCGCCCTGATCTTCGCCGGCATTTCGGCCATCGCCTACGGTCTTCTCGTCGATCTCCTGGTGTTTGGGGTCCTTGCCATTCCGCCCAATCTCTCCGGGAGCACTGTGCCACCCGCCACACCGAGGGTTCTCTCCCAAATACTCATCCACGTCGTCGGTTTTGCTCTCGTCGCCATCATGGTGTCCTATCTCGCAGAGACCCTTCGCACCACGCGCCACCGCCTTGAGGAGGAGATGGGAAGGTCGCAGAGATTTGCCGCCGTCGCGGTCCACGTCGTTCGCTCGGTGACCGCAGGCATCTTGGCCGTCGAGCTGGACGGCCGGATACTCCACCTCAACCCCGCCGGAGCAAAGATTCTCGACCTCAACGCCGATGCCAGAGTCAATGACCAACAAATCGAGACCGTAATGCCTCTGAGAGATCACAGCTGGGGTCTGCTGTTCACCAGGGGACGAGCAATGTCGTCCATCAGAATCGAGGACCACCACCGAACAACCGGGTTTCATCTCGGGCTCACCGTCGGACCCCTCGAAGACGAAATGAAAAACCTCGTCGGATACATCATTAACTTTCAGGATCTTTCAGAGGTTGAGGGGGCCGCCCAACGGCGCCGAACGCAGGAGAGAATGGCCGCAGTCGGAGAGATGGCGGCCCGCATGGCCCATGAAATCAAGAACCCGCTCGCAAGCATTTCCGGATCCGCGCAGATGCTGGCAAGATCTGAAGAACAGGGTGGCAGTGCGAATAGGCTTCTGAACATCCTGGTGGATGAGTCAAAACGCCTCTCGGGAATTCTCGACAATTTTCTGGACTACTCAAAACCCAATCAGGGCAGTATGCGCCAGTGCGATCTCGTCGCCATATTGCAGGACTGCATCGATCTTCTCCGGCTGTCGGAACATCTCAAACCCGGCCACACGATCGATCTCGAGGTGCCCGAAAAATCCATAGTCCTTGGCGAGGAACCACTTCTACGACAGATGTTTTGGAACCTGACGCGAAATGCCCTTGACGCAATGCCGGAGGAAGGGGCCTTCAAAATTGGTCTCGTCAACCATCCCGGAAAAGTCGTCATGACCTTTATGGATGAAGGAATCGGCATGTCCGAGGAATTCCGGCTTCGGGCATTTGAACCTTTTGTCACCGCGACCCCTGGCGGTACCGGGCTTGGGCTCGCAGTCGTATACAGTGCTGTTGAACAGCATGACGGGACGATCCAAATCGAGAGCGCCCCGGGACAGGGAACCACCGTAATCATTGAGATTCCTCACCTCAATTTGGGAGATGAATCATGACAAGGGCCAGGAGAATCCTCGTCATTGACGACGAACCGTCCATTCGAGAAATGCTCACGATCTTCCTTGAGGAAATCGGCTATTCGGTGGCAACCGCCCTTTCGGTGGCTTCGGGAATCAAGAGCCTGGACACACAGCGTTTCGACCTCGTCATGTGCGACCTGAAGCTGCCTGACGGAAGTGGTCTCGAGGTCCTCCAACATGCGAGGAATCGGCCGGGCGCCCCACCCTTCATCATCATCACCGCCCACACCACACCAAATATCGCTCTGGAGGCCCTCCGCGCCGGCGCTTCCGAATACCTCTCCAAGCCCTTCAACGTCGACGATCTCCGACTCATTCTGATACGGCTGCTCACCAAAGAACCTCCACCCAGCGCCCTTACCGACTCAAACCTGATCGGCGCCAGCCCGGCGATGGGCCACATATTGGAGATGATTCCAAGGATCGCCGCAACGCCCTCGACCGTGCTCATTACCGGAGAGAGCGGTACAGGTAAAGAACTCGTCGCGCTCGCCATCCATAAGAGTTCACCACTCGCCGACGGACCCTTCCTGAGCATCAACTGCGGCGCTCTACCGGAAGGGCTCTTGGAATCAGAGCTCTTCGGCCACATCAAAGGATCCTTCACCGGAGCCTTCAGGGACCACGTAGGCCTGTTTGCAAAAGCTCAAAACGGAATTATTTTTCTCGACGAAGTCGGTGAACTGACCCTTGCCATGCAGGTCAAACTCCTGCGCGTACTGCAGGAGAGGCGGGTTCGGCCGGTGGGCGCCACAAACGAAGTCGAGGTGAACGCTCGGGTGCTTGCCGCCACCAACTCCGTCCTTCGTGAAAAGATTCGTGCCGGCGCCTTCAGGGAGGACCTCTTTTATCGCCTGAACGTCGTCGAGATCCATCTTCCACCCCTGCGCGAGCGGCTGGACGATCTCCCGGATATGGCGCGATTGTTCGTCGACAAGTGTTGTGCACGCTTCAAGATTCCGCCTAAAAGGCTTTCTCCGGATGCCATCAGAGTGTTGCGCGCCCACGCATGGCCCGGTAACGTCCGGGAACTCGAGAACATCATTGAACGGACCATAGCTCTGGAGCCGGGAGAATTGATTTCCTCAGGCAGCCTACCGGACCACCTGCGGGGCGGCGACAAGGACTCCCGATATGACCTTCACGTGGTTCCGGAAGAGGGACTCGACCTTGAAGAATATCTGAGCGGACTCAGAGCTAACCTCATGCACCAGGCCCTCGAGCGCAGTGGCGGCAATCAGAAGAAGGCGGCAAGGCTTCTTCGCCTCTCGTACCGGGCGTTCCGCTATCATGCCGAGAAATTGGGCCTCGCCAGGGAACTCGAGGACAGGTAACCTATCGTGAAAAATTACGGCGCTACTCAGCCGTGCGAAGCCCCGCTCAAGGAGATGACAGAGATGAGATCAATTCGAAGATTCACCCTCACTTGCGGTTTCTTGGCCGTTGTCGCAACCATGGGATGTGGCTCCAACGCTTCAGAGACGGTCGGTGACGTCCCGGACCCGGAGCGGGCGCCTACCGTCAAAGCGCGACGCTTACCGAAAGCGGTTCTTCCGGATGGGCTCTCCGTCACTCTCGAACTGGCGATCTCCAACGATGAGATCGCCCAGGGACTGATGTACCGCTCCTCGCTCGCAAGCGACCGAGGAATGCTGTTCCTCTTGCGTCACGAAAGAGCACCCAGCTTCTGGATGAAGAACACGCTCATACCCCTGGACATCGTCTTTCTGGACCAACGTGGTGTGGTCGTCGACGTGACTCACGACGCTCGCCCATGCAAGGCTGACCCATGTCCGAAATACGTTTCCAAGTCGCCCGCAACTGCCGTCCTGGAACTCCCCTCCGGCACCGCCAAGACCCATGGCCTTGAGGAAGGTGCTCGCATTGAATTCGCGGACGTGCCGGATTATCCGAAGGAGGAGGGGTAGCCCGCATATCTCGCCGGCTATCTGCTGCGGTTGTCGATGCGCCGCACCCAACGGTGTTTTCTCACCTCGGCGTGCTCCAGCCCACGCTGGTCGTTCCGCGACCTCTCGGCTTCGCCGTGATCGCCCTTCGGGCGATGCGCGATGTCCCTACGTACTGCCAAGTACGCCTCCGCGCGCCTCAGGTCGAAAACCCCACTGAGCACAGCACCTCGGCAACCTCGCAACGAAACCCGGTGAGATATGCGGGTTAGGAGGTCTTCGAGTCCTTGGAGGCCGATGAGGTCTTCTTCTTTTCGGTCTTGGGAGGCGGCGAAGGAGTCGATGAGCTTTCGGTCACCGACGCAGAATCTGTCGGTGTCTTCTTTCGCTCTCCCGCGATACCGCCCGTTCCCTTACCGTAATCCGTCACATACCAACCGCTGCCCTTAAACTGGAGTGCGGGGACTCCCAAGAGCCGGCGCACAGAACCACCACATTGCGGACAGATCTTGACAGGCTCGGCCGTGACCTTCTGAATGCGTTCAAAGCGATTCGCACAAACGAAACACTCGTATTCGTACAGTGGCATTGCTCATTCTCCAGAAAAACTCTCAGGAACCGGCCGTCAGGCTTCCGAATTCCGCACCTGAATCTTTATCGCGGAACCGCCCTCCATCTTCTCCACTAATTGGAGATACATGAAGGCGTATAAGATCCTGGCACTCACACCTGGGTTAACAGGTCCCTTTTCGCACAGATCGAAGAGCGTGGTCCGGCCGTCGATCAGATCCAGTAAAGCGTACTCTGAGGTGTCGAAATTGAGCTTCTCAAGATGTTCGGGCAGCTTCAACCGGCGAAAAACAGTTGTTCGCCCACCCAGTCGAGCCATCACGATCTTCGGGTCCTTGATGTGCTTACAGCCCGACAGAATCGCGCGGGGGGTGGAAATCTTGATTTTGTAAACCTCGTCGTCGCGAAAACGCCCAACGCGAAAGACAACCTCGCCCTCCTGCCAGTTGGAAAGGCTCCACAGAATATTCTGCACCTGTTCCCGCACCGCAATGCCCAGCTCCTCATTCTTGAGGAACCCCATCTGGACGAGAATACTGCCGTGCCGCTTGCCCGGCGAGCGCGCCAACTCTTCCGACGACACCTGCAGTTGGGCCGCGGTGATGCGTCCCTTCTTGAGTAGATAATCACCGAGGCTTTCCCCACGGTTCGAGGAGGTCGCAAAAATCACGTCCCCGTCAATGAAAAACAGTCTCGAGGTCTCATCTTTGCCGGTGAACTCCATCACCCCCGGCACACCGTGCCGGTGAATCGTGGCGAGCATCTCCGGCAGCGGTGTTACTGCCAGATTCCCGCGGAAGACATATTCATCACCTATCATCGCTCCCCTTCATACTGAAGCAGCCGCGCGCGAAAACCCCGTATCGAGGCGACTGGCGGAGGCGCAAGGGAATCGAACCCTCCGACCGACCCTCACCGGGCCGGTCCAACGGTTTTGAAGACCGCGGAAGCCACCAGGCCCCATGCGCTTCCGAACCGACGCATTCTAACAGATCCGTTGACAACAGAACTGCCCTCTGCTAAATATGCCGTCCCTCGTGGGGCCGTAGCTCAGTTGGGAGAGCGCCTGAATGGCATTCAGGAGGTCGACGGTTCGATCCCGTTCGGCTCCACCATTTTCCTTTCACAATAAATTGCGAAAGGAAAATGCCGCGGCGTAGCCGAAAGCGACTTGTCCCGGCGAAGCTGGTTGCCGAAGCCGGAAGCCGAGCCTCTACGACTCACCTTTCACCTGGTTGAGAACTACGCCCTGGCAAGCCGGCCCCTCCGACTAGCAGTTGAGAACAAAAACTGCCACGG
>JAIOSJ010000444.1 GCA_021107705.1 Thermoanaerobaculales bacterium
GTAGCACGAAGGGTTGTTACGCATACCGGTTGGTGGTTTGGCGTATGAGCTGGTTGTTTGGAGTTTGGGTTGGTTTTTGGCAGGGCTAAAAGCGTCCAAATGTCTCCACCAGGTTTCGGAGCCGCGCAGCCACATTTGGATCCAGCATGTTCTCGGTGAGACGGAAACACCAATTCCCCTCGCCGAGGCCGGGTGTGTTCATGCGTGCTTGGGCGCCGAGGCCGAAGAGGTCCTGGTGCGGCACAATGGCCGTATCCGCAACCGATGACATGGCAAGGCGGATCAGATCCCAGTGCACTTCAGAACCGTCGGCGCCCGTGTAACGACGGACGAGATCTTTTTCGCCCTCGGAGGCGTCCGACTCGTACCACCCGACGGTGGTGTTGTTGTCGTGGGTTCCCGGGTAGACCACGAGATCTTCCCGGTGATTGTAGGGGATGAAGGAGGAGCGGGGCTCGGGCGAGAAGGCGAAATGCAGGATGGCCATGCCGGGCAGTCCGAGGTTCTTTCGCAGGGCGCGGACATCCGGAGTGATCTCGCCGAGGTCCTCGGCCACCATCGGGAGGCTGCCGATGGCCTGCTGCAGGGCGTCGAAGAGCGCTCGACCCGGACCCGGCGCCCAACGACCATTGACGGCGGTTTTCTCCCCGGCGCCAACCTCCCAGAAGGCCGCAAAACCACGAAAATGATCGAGCCTGAGGGCGTCGGCGAGGGTGAGGGCGTGGAGAGTTCGGGCGATCCACCAGGCAAAACCGTCCTCGGCGTGTCGATCCCAGTCATACAGGGGATTGCCCCACAGTTGTCCGGTTTCGGAGAAATAGTCCGGGGGTACTCCGGCCACGACCCGAGGTCTTTTCGCCTCATCCAGTTGGAAGAGTTCCGGTTGCGCCCACACATCCGCCGAATCCAAGGCAACGAAAATCGGCAGATCACCGAGGATCTTGATCGAGTGCTCGGCGGCCGCCTCCCGCAGCCGAGCCCATTGCCTGAAGAAGAGAAATTGCTGGAATTCCTGCCGCCGAATTTCATCTCCCAGGTCCTGTCGCACCTGATCAAGCTCGGCCGGCTCGCGCATTGCGAGAGGCTCGGGCCACGACATCCAGGCCCGGCCGCCGTGGTGTTCCTTGAGTGCCGCGAACAGGACGTAGTCTTCGAGCCACCAGCCGTCGAGCTCTTTGAACGTCGCGAGGTTCTGTGCCAGATGGGGTTGCGGAGATCGCTTGTGGGTGTC
This sequence comes from Thermoanaerobaculales bacterium, assembly GCA_021107705.1. Lineage (GTDB taxonomy): Bacteria > Acidobacteriota > Thermoanaerobaculia > Thermoanaerobaculales > Sulfomarinibacteraceae > JAIOSJ01. The sequence continues at coordinate 1,232 of JAIOSJ010000444.1, forward strand.
CCAGGCGCGACCCAACAGATGGGTCTTCCACTCGAGCGCGGCACCGACATCCAGCCGTCCTGCCGGGAAGGACGGAATCGACGCGATATCCGAGGCTTGAAGCAAGCCGTCTTCGATCAGAAATTCGGGCGAAATCAGCCATGGGCTCCCGGCAAAGGTCGAGGTGGCCGAGTAGGGTGAAAAGCCGGGGCCCGGAGGATTCAGCGGGAGGACCTGCCACCAGGTTGCGCCCGTCTGCGCGAGCCATCGAAGGTACTGGTGAGCTGCAGGTCCGACATCGCCGATGCCGTGCGGCGATGGAAGACAGGTCGGGTGAAGCAGAATTCCGGCTGATCGTTGCATGCCTCTTTGTTACCAGTTCTTGTAGGGATTGTCGACGAGATTGGCGTTGAAGTATCGGGGGTCTCCGGAGACTTCTTCACCGACCCAGGTGGGTTTTTCGATCACCTGGTCGGCGCTCTCGAGTTCGACTTCAGCCATCACCAGACCCTCGTTGACGCCGTGGAACTCGTCCACTTCCCACACGAGGCCGCCGTAGGAGATTTTGTAACGGTGCTTCTCGATGATCGGTCGCTCGCAGAGTTCTTCCAACAACTCATTGGCATCGTCGATCGGGATCTCGTACTCGAATTCGAGCCGACTGATACCGACGGTGACGCCCTTGATCGTCAGATAGCCCTTGGCGCCGATGGTGCGCACCCGCACGGTGCGTTCCTTGACGGTGGAGAGGTAGCCCTGCCGATAGTGAATACCTTCGGCGAGACTCTTCCAGCCGTCACCGGTCAAGAGGTACTTGCGTTCGATTTCCTGAGCCATTGTCCGACCTTACCTTATAACAAGAAAAGAATCTGCAACCGGAAAGAGGCGTCCCCGACGTTGCATCAGATCAGTGTGGCGACACCGAAGGTAATGCACCACACGCCGATCAGAACCATCACCCCAAACACAACGCAACCGATCCCTGTTGCAGTCATCATTCGTCACTCCCTCGCAACACGGCCCTCGAACATCGAGTAGGTGAAGAAGGCGTAGTAGTCCGGAGAATCCAGGATGAAGTCCGGTGACTCCGGGTCAGTGAGACGCCGATACTCCTCCCGGTCCGCCTGGGCCATTTTCGACTGCATCTCCCCCCAGAGCATGCCGAACAGCGAGATCAGGGCGCGACGGACCCCGTCGTCGAGGGGAGCGTGAACGGTGCCGACCACCGTTCGGGCCGTGGGCTCGGCGAAACCCGCCTCGCGGAACCAGCCCAGCGCGCGCAGGAAGTGAGCCTCCGGTTTCATTCCCTCGGCGAGCAAGGTCATCGTCGAGGCGGTCGCGTTCAGCCGCGCCTCCAACAGCGGGTAACCGGGGAGCAGCATCTGGGAAGAGTGCCCGAGAATAACCACCTGACCGCCCGGCCTCACCACCCGCGCCAGCGTCTGCATCGCTGTCAATGGCTCTCCAACCGTGGGATGCCCGACACAGTCCACGCTCCACGCCCAGTCGAAGGTGTTGTCGTCGAAGGGCAACTCGTTCACATTGCCCTGCCGGAAAGAGACTTGAGTTGAAAGGCTTGACTGCTCGGCCAGACGTTGGGCGTGAGCCACGAATTCGGTCGACAGATCGAGACCAATGACGTGTCCGCCGGGTCCCAGCATCTCGGCCAGCAACAGAGTATGGCTGCCGATCCCGCATCCCGCGTCCAGCCCGCGGCTCCCGTCCGGCAGTTCGAACGCCCGGATAGCCTGGCGGATCGCCGGATCGCGCAGGGGTTGGGAAAGGACGAGCTTGTCCAGGTAGGTTTCGAGATCCATCAGATGAAGTTGCTCAGTCATCTAGTACGTCCTCAGGATTTCGTTTCGCGAGGGGTTTTCGGCCGGGTCTCGAGCACCGATAAGGGGGACGCCAAGGAAATGAAGTTCAATCATGGGCTCGGTTCATTGGAATGTGCGGCGTTCTTCTGGCCGTCGATTATCCTTTTGCTCCGCTTGGCCGTTCTCTCCGGTCGTTTTGAGGCAACACCAAAATATTCTACACCGCGCCTGCTGGATGTCCCCATCAGGTCTGAGGCGCTTGTCCAGCCCGTTTCCTCAAGGAAGCGTGCCAGCTCCTTGGGTCTGATGCTCCAGAACCACGGTTCTCCGCTCGCCTTGAGAATCCACAGTACCAGCCCTGTCCAGCGGCCGGCGTCGGGCCGGCCGTCAACACCGGTGCCGATATAGGTAAAGGCGATACGGCTCCCGGCGCCGGCTATCTCAGAACACTGACCGAACAAGTCCCGGGCGGCGGCGGGAAGCAAATACATCAGCAGACCTTCTGCTACAACGACGCTCGGTACTGTCCGGTCCCATAAGTGGCTGGCGGTGAGAACTTCCACCAAGCTTCGTTCACCGAGATTCTCTTGAATCAGGTGAAGATTGTCCCGTTGTCCCAACTCCGCAATTCCCCTTGCTTTGAGGCGGGCCGTGGCCGGGTGATCGATCTCGAAAAAGCCCACACCGGGAAACTCAGGTGCAAGCCGCCACCCGAGCGTGTCGTATCCCGCTCCCAAGACAAGGACCTGGGTGGCGCCCGCGCCAATGCCATCCCTTACCTGGTGCTCACAAAATGCCTTTCTGTGGGCAAAGGCATCAAACTGCCCCGGCATCATCCAGTCGACCGCTTCGTAGACGGCAACGGCTCTTCGCGAACAGGACCATCGAACAGCAGCTGCACCAACTGCACCGGAGGCAACCAGCAGTTTTGCCGTAGCCTCGGCAACCCCGGGTGGAAGAACTCTGTCCATTCCCGGTTTTGCCCCAAGAGTGACAATATTCAGAGCGACCTTGCGTGCGGTCTTACTCGGTTTGTCTTTGCGCATCGAATGTCCTTATGAGCCTGACGGTCCGGTGAGAAATGCGGGCTCGAGTCCACCATACCTCAACTCAACTCCTCCCACAGCGTGTGCTGGACGAGGCCGAAAACTGCCAGCGATGATACGAGTTGGAGGCCGAGCCGGCTTGGCCCTTCTCTTCCGGGCGCATCGAGACGGTGGATGTGGACGGCCAGGTCTGTCCCCAGTCCATTCCGGCGATACAGCGTGACAACCTCGGTTTGTCCGCCCTCTTCCCAGATCGACTCACGGATTTGGTCGCTGAGGGACTCGAGCGGTTCCCCGGACGAACGCAGGTGGATGATCTCGAGGCGGCTCATCTCCCACCCCCAAGTGAGCGGTAATGCGCTTCGAGGGTGTGTGTGCCGGTCGCAGGAGCCACCACATCCGACGGGTCCTGGGCATGACCGGCGGCAAGATCCACGGCCATGGCGGGGCGGGCGAGCTGCTCGGCGTGAACCCGAACACACTTCGCGCCAGGATGAAGAAGCTGGGGATCCCGTTCCGAAAGCACCTGCGGCCAGAATGACGGCAGCAACGGCCGTCGGGTCGTTGATCAGGGTATTATTCATGACCGGGTTGTTCAGGATCTGCTGCCGGAACTCCTGAATCGATGTGAGAGCTTTTGCCGAAAGGATGCCATGACCTGTCCCTGTTTGTTCGTCAGTGATCTCCACGGTTCGCGGAGCCGGTATCGCACTCTGTGGGAGGTGGCGGCAGCCGAACGTCCGGCGGCGGTCCTGCTCGGCGGCGACCTTCTGTCGAACTCTGTGGGCATGGGGGGTGCAAATACCTTCGTGCGGGAGGTCTTCGAGGCAGAGGTGGAGGAATTGCGTGATCGCTTGGGGTCGAGTTTTCCCAAGATCCTCCTGATCCCGGGCAACGACGATGCGGCGGTGGATTTCGCCTCATTCGAGGCGGGAGAGACCCGGGGCCTGTGGCAGTTGATCCACCGGCGGCGGGTGGCGGTCGGGGAACACGATCTTTACGGCTACGGTTGCGTGCCGCCGACGCCCTTCTTGCTCAAGGACTGGGAGTGCTACGACGTCTCCCGCTTCACCGACCCGGGATGTCTCTCCCCCGAGGAAGGGCATCGCACCGCGGCCGTTGACCCGGACGAAATTCGGTACGGCACCATTGCCGGGGCACTCGAAACAATGGCGGGAGAAAAGGATCAGAATTCGGCGGTGTGGCTCTTTCATTCGCCGCCCTACCGGACGGCCCTTGACCGGGCGGCCCTCGACGGGCAGTCCTACGAACATGTTCCTCTCGACGTGAACATTGGAAGTATCGCCGTGCGTCGTTTTGTCGAGGAGCGCCAACCACTTCTCACCCTGCACGGGCACGTGCACGAATCGGCCCGACTGACCCAGAAGTGGCGCGAGCAACTGGGACGTACCTGGATCGTCTCCGCCGCCCACGATGGGCCGGAGCTTGCGCTCGTTCGAATCGACCTCGACGACCCGGCCAACGTCACCCGCGAGTTGTTGTGAGAAGTGCAGGCTAACTCAGAAAGGCCATGAAGGCTGTCGCGGCCGCCAGAAGGCCGCGAAGGCCCAGAATCACACATGCCAGGACCACTGCGCCCATGACGACGTTTTGGGCAGTGGTGTTGGTGCCTTCTTCCCCGAAAA
>JAIOSJ010000220.1 GCA_021107705.1 Thermoanaerobaculales bacterium
GATCGCTCGTTGGGTCGTATTCCGAGGCGATCTCCCCAAACGGCCGATGATCCTCTGACCACGAAATGGCGCCTGATTCGTTGATCACCATCTCAGGATAGCCCAGATGGTCGCCGATGACGAAGTTGAGATCGAGTTTTTCCCCGGGTTGATCTCGTACAGTCGCGACGAGGCGGCTTCCCAGATAGATGGGCCATACTTGGGAACCGTCCCAGCCTTCGGTCCGCCAGGGGCGGCCGTCGGGCATCAGATAGTGTTCCTTGCGCTCCAGGATGGGTCCGCCGGGTTCGGAGATGGTGGAGACCCGCCTCTTGCCGGAGTCGTATTCGAATCCGACTCGTGGGCCGGTTTCTCCAAAGCCCTGCCATGCCAGCGATCCTGTCGGGGTGTAGTCATAGTCGGCATGGGCGTCGTCAGGCAGATTTCCGACCTCATCGTGGACAATTGTCGCCAGCGAAAGTGGGGTCCCGTTATCGGTCTTTTGAATGCTTTCGAGAAGACCTGAGCTGTAAACGTAATCCTCACAATAACCCCGTTCCCCACCTCAGTCCTCGCGCGCGCGAACGCGCTGTCAAGTACTCGTCACTTTTCCTCCAGGATTCCCTGGGAAATAGCTCGGGAAGTTCCGTTTAACCAGTGCCTTACGGGTATGCGCTCCCCGACGCTCGTAAACCCCTGATAGTTAACCAACATTGTCGGAATTGCCTGACCACCGAGGCTTCGCGCGGGCCTATCCTATCGGGGACCCGTCAGAGGAACTGAGATCCTCAACGAAAAGGCCGGCTGACGCCGGCCTCGCTCGATTATTGACCCGACTGTCTCGAAGAACGCGCGCGGCACCTTTCGTCGCGAGTCAAGGCATTGGCCCGAGCGTAAGCGTGCCGACGGTGGCTACCGCCTGTCCGCGGTACATGCCGGGTCTTTCGAACGTACAACCTCTCGCGGTCTCGAGAATGGAATCGAAATCCGGTTGTCCCTCGACATTGATTGCACTCACCACCCGGCCGGTCTCATCGACCACAACCTCGACGACCAAAGGCAACTTGTAGTGCGTGAGCGTGTGTCCGCCCAAGTCCAGCGGTGGACAACGCATTCCCGACGGAGCGGTAACGCCCGGACCAGGTCTCATTGGCTTATCCCGATCCGGCAGACCAGGTGGTGGTTGGGAAGCAGAAGTACGCTCGTTCACACCTGGTCCGGGCGTTCTTGCGTCCGGCACGACGGGGGCCGCACTCGCGGGTGGCGATCCGACTTGCGGGGTAGCATTTTGGACCTGCGGAGCAGCATTTTGGGCTCGCGGCGTACACGCAGCCGTAACGGCTATCACGCCAATCAACAAACAAGCGAGCGGAGCGCGCATCCCCAAGACCTCAGAAGTGCCTAAACGTGCACTGCCCCGGCCCTCCGCACGACAGCGAGAAGCCCCAACTCGTCTCAAGGTACTGGGCGGGATTCTGCCTGTCCTGCACTCGGATTCGGAACTCGGCCGAATCTGACGCGGGGTATCCTGGAACACCGTACCAATACGAGGTTGTCTGATCACCGAACTCGAACTCCATTCTCCAGAGCGGCCATCCTGGTTCGTCGTACATGCAGATCCTCTTCGGCGAGATGACATGAACGTGAGAGGAATGCGGCGAATCGTTCGCCTCAATCGTCCAGTTGCCAGCGGGGACGCTGCCGTGAGGGGATGTCGTTCCCAGATCTCGGCTCCACTGCCGGAACTCACAATCCTCGGAGTTGCCTACGTCGGCACAGATCCAAACTCCGACAGAGGTGCCCCTAACACCACTCGGGCCTTGGTCCATCGCCGGGAACTGCTGAACCGAGATGTTTTTCGGGCAGCATTCAAGACCCAACGGATCAACGAAACGAAGCGGGTTATTCGTGGCATAACCGTAGAGATTCATCCCACCCCGCAACCCAATCGGATCACTCTGCGTATACCGCCCCCAATCCGGCCGATACCCGTTGTAATACATCGTCGGCAAACCCAGGCTTTCGGCTTCGGGGATCGTCCACTGCCCCGGATACCGAAGCCCGGGATCGCTCGTTGGGTCGTATTCCGAGGCGATCTCCCCAAACGGCCGATGATCCTCTGACCACGAAATGGCGCCTGATTCGTTGATCACCATCTCAGGATAGCCCAGATGGTCGCCGATGACGAAGTCGTGGAGGTCATTTCCCACCACCGGAGGCTACGACACCTCAAATCAGTACAACCCCGACCTTTGTTTCTCTTCCGGAGAACCGCCAGAATACACGCCCAGTGAGGCGTGTCGAGCGGGGATACGCCTCGCGCGACCCCAACGCCGGGGTTGGAGAACAGCGACCTGGACCGCAGCGGCGTCAGTAAACAGCGACAGTTGGTCGTATCGGCCACCGAAACCGCGTCAGCGTCAGCGAACAGGAGGGTGCCGGTGAGTCACCGTGCCTCTCAAGGCCAGACACCACCTTGATCCGCACAAAGCCTGGAAGGCCGGCACGGATGCTTCGCACATGGGGTCTGCATTTTGTCCCCAACATGCAATTTCTTGTGATCTCGCCAGAGATTACAAGAAATTGCTGTGGCACAATCACCCTCATGGATCACCATACGGCTGGCCCGCATTTCTCACCAGGTATCTGCTGCGGACTGCGCATGACAGCCATCTGTCGTGCTTTTCGCAAATCGTTCTCCTCGACGGAGTGCAACTACGACTGCGTCGCCCAATTTCCGAAAAGCCCAACATCTAACAGCCCTTCGCAGCCCTCGCGACGAAACCCGGTGAGAAGTGCGCGCTAACATCGCCGCTCACCTCGTTGAAATGGCGCGGAGGCAACCGGATGCCA
>JAIOSJ010000137.1 GCA_021107705.1 Thermoanaerobaculales bacterium
CAGGACATAGCCCAGATAATGGGTGGGTTCTCCAGCGGTGTCCCGCAGCACGGTGCTGTAGTCGGCGACCCAGATGATCCCCCCGTCTTTTCTGACGAGACGATAGGGCTCGTGTTCATAATGAGGAACCCCGGAGGTCGTGAACCTCGCAACTTCTTCGCCAACCCGATCGACGTCATCCGGGAAAATGACTTCGGAGTACCCCACGTCCCCCGAAAGCCACTCCTCCGCATCGAAACCCGTGACGTCTCTAGTATTTGCCGATACATACTCTACGGGCCACCCGGGCTCATTCCGCCATTTGAAAAGGACTGCGGGACCCATCTCGAAAAGACTCTGTTCCTCATGAAGAGTTCTGTTCGCCGCTTCGATCCGCTTTTCGCTTTCCTTGCGCTCGGTGATATCGAGGTGAGTCCCGGCCACCCGCAGGAACCGGCCCTCCTCGTCCCACTCGACAACCCGGCCCCGGTCCAAAACCCAGACCCACGAGCCGGACTTTGACCGCAATCGGTATTCGGCCTCATAATGGTCACTCCGACCGTCGAGGTGTGCCTGCAGAACGTCCTCCGCATCGGGCAGATCCTCTGGGTGGACAAGCTTCCCCCACGACGACGGGTGGGGCTCGATCTCCCCAACCTCATACCCGAGCATTTTGACCCAACGTTCGTTGAATACCATGTCACCACTCTGAATATTCCAGTCCCACAAGCCAAGATCCGCTCCGTGCAGAGCCAACTCGAGGCGTTCCTGGCTCTCCTTGAGCTCCACCGTTCGCACCCTGACGAGATCCTCGACTCTCGCCGCTCTACTTTGTTCCCGGGAAAGCCACACCACGAACAACAAGGTCAGAAGGAGCCCTACCGCCAGGCCCACCCACCTGGCGGAACTCCCATGTCGGTCCAGGAAGTACGGCGCCGGGGTACACGTTATCGACCATCGACGACCGGCCGCATCGAGGTTCTTCGTAAAGACCAACGAAGAGCTTCGAGGGGCCGCCATTCCCCTGCCCTCAGCCTTCTCGGTCCGAGAAGCATGGAAATGAAGGAGAACCCCAGGGGCGCCCCCGGTGACATCACGAATCTCAAAGTCAATCCCTGCGGGCAGCAAAGCCTGAATGACCTCCCGCATGATTCCACCGATGTCCATCGAGGTTGCGATGATTCCGAGAAGCCGAGATGATTGAGGAACTTTCTTCTCATCTCCCTCCACCATCATGAACACCGGCTCGAAAAATACAACTGAATTCGGGCCGTTGGGGCGGGTAATGCAGGAGACCAGGGACGTCGCCGTCGCGGTCCCGGTCTTACGTGCCGACTCAACGGCATCGGCCCGCTCCGGTTCCGAAAACATATCCCACCCAAGGCTGTCGTGAGGTGGTTCGCGAAAGAGAACGGGGAAATACTCGTCCCTGCGTCCGGCCTCCACCAGGGCGCCGGTCGGGGACTTTTCTCGAATGGCAAAGTCCTTGTATCCGGCGCTCCTCACCTTCTCCACGAATGCAACACGGTCCGCGTCGAGAACTCGTGGCGCCCAGGCAAAGGCTCTGAAACCCATATGCCGCTCCCGGACCGGTCCCACAAAGTGACTAAATTCCCTCGCCGTCACCTCATCGGAGTTCTCCCAAAACCGCCGGAGTGCGCCAAGTTCATCGATATGGGTCTTGACTACGCGATCGATGATCGCAATCCTGGCCTCGGAGAGCTGAGTAAACTGCAGAGCAAGCCTCTCGTTATCCCACCGACCAGCCCAATCGAAACCGATCACCGACAGCAAGACGCCCAGAAGGGCGGCGGTCAGGACAACGATATACTTTCTGGCGTCTTTCACATCGTCCCTCCCGAACTACCCGCAGGCCCAATCATCGATCTAAAATCTCTCGAATCGTGCACGCGAGGGCCATTGTTTTGAACGGCTTCTGCACGAGAACGGCATCACCAAAATCTTCAAGTACCAATGGATCCTCCGAATACCCCGAGATAAAGACCACTTTGATGTCCGGGAATGCCTGCAGCAAAGAAGCCGCCAAATCCGGACCCCGGAGTCGAGGCATCACGACATCGGTCACCAGGAGGTCGATCGTCCCGTCGTGACTCGCCACCTGAGTCAGGGCGTCTTCGCCATCTATCGCTTCCAGAACCCTATAACCCAATTTCCGAAGTGTGCCGGCCGCGAGCATTCGAACTGCTCGATCGTCTTCGGCGAGGAGAATCGTTTCGGCGCCACCGGCTACCGACGCGTCTTGGTCAAGGGGCAGAATCCTTTCTTCCTGGTCATCCGGTTTGCATGCCGGGAGAAAGACCCGAATCGTCGTGCCCCTGCCCTCCAATGTATCCACCGTAATCTGTCCTCCAGCCTGGGTCACGATCCCATAGCAGGTTGACAGCCCCAAACCGGTGGCCCGGGTCCGCTCCTTGGTGGAGAAAAAGGGCTCGAAGATCTGGTCCCTGATTTCGGCCGGCATCCCGATTCCGGTGTCCGTGACCGACAGCACCACATAGCGGCCAGAACTCATGTCTCCTTGATGGGAACTCGCCAACGCCTCGATATACGTTGTCGAGGTCTCGATCATGATGCGGCCTCCGGTGGGCATGGCATCCCTGGCATTGACCCCAAGATTGAGAAGCACCTGTTCAAACTGGGAAGGATTGACCCTCACACAAGCCAGATTCTTCTCAAGGTTGGTTTCGATCACGATGTCCTCGCCGATCAGCCACTGAAAGACCCTTTTTACCCCGAGGACAATATCGTTGACAGAGATATTACTGACTTCCGACGGCTGATTGCGAGCAAAGATCAGCAGCTGTCGAGTCAGTCTGGCGGCCTGATCGGAGGCCGAGATCATTTCCCCAAAGAGTTCATGGATGGGGCTCCCCTCCTCGAGTTGCGCCTGACCCAACTCGGCATAACCCATGATGACGCCGAGAAGATTATTGAAATCATGGGCGATTCCCCCGGCCAGCCGGCCGATGCCTTCCATCTTCTGTGCCTGGAGAAACTGTTCTTCGAGTTCGATCTCGCGGGTCACGTCCCGCTTGACGGCCACGAAGTTGGTGATGGTTCCGTCTTCGGCTCGCACAGGTGTGATCACGGCGTCTTCGGTGAAGAGGGCACCGTCCTTCTTCTTGTTAACGATCCGGCCTCGCCAAATCCTGCCCCTGGTGATGGTGGACCACAGCTCCTCGTAAAAGGCCTCGTCCTGCCTCCCACTCTTGAGAACTCGCGGGTTTTCGCCCAAAGCCTCCCCCTTCCTATAGCCGGTCAATCTTTCGAATCCGGGGTTGACGTAGACAATGTTGCCGGCGGTGTCCGTGATAACGACGCTGTTCTCGGTCTGTTCGATGGCCGCCTGGAGGCGACGCCGGGTCGCATTGACCTTGGCGAGCGCCAGAGAACTCGAGAGCTGGCCCGCGACACTAAGGCTCAGGCCCAATTCGTCATCCAAAAAGTCACGTCGCTTCGTGCAGGCGAGACCCAGAACACCGCCCACACGGTCTTCGATGATCAGCGGAACCAACAGAAGCGAAACAATCCCGAAGTGAGCGAACACCGGTCGAAGGGCTTCAAACCGAGGGTCTGCAATCACGTCCGCGGACGCAATCGGCCGGCGTTCTCCGAGAACCGCACGGTAGGCGTCCTCCGGAGCAATTTCTACGGACTCGCCGAGCATTGGCAAAAGCCCATCCCCCACATGCTCGGCCACGACACGAACCCGATTCTTCCCCTCCTCCTCCAGAACCGCTCCCACGCGGTCAACCTCGAGAGCCAGCCCGAGTTCGGTGCATGCGGTGCCGAGGATTTCCTTCTCATTCATTCCCGAAGCCGCCGCTCCGATGACCCAGTTCAGCAGGGACAGCTCGCGGTTGCGCCGCCGCAGCGCCTCCTCGGCCTGATTCCGCTCGGTGATGTCCAGGACGTACTCGATGATCTGCTCGACGTTGCCGTCATGGTCGAAAACCGGGTAACCGTGAACCTCGCAGTGGCGGGGAGTGCCTTCGGGATCTGTATGAACATGCTCGAGGGTTACCGGCCCGCCCGTGCTCGTCACCTGCTCTATGGGGCAGGGGTAATCGCTCCCGTCACACGGCGTGGCCCGGCCGTGAAAGCACATGTGGCAGGTGGAGCCCATCTCCATTCCTTGCTGCCTGGCCGCTCTGTTCACGAGCTTGATGGTGTGATCGTGGGCGTCGATGACGCAGAAGGGGTGGGTCAGCGACTCGATGACGCTACTCAGGAAATCCTTTTGGGCCACGATGGTGGCCTCGGCACTTTTCCGCTCGGTGATGTCCCGGGCAATACCGCAGAGGCCGACGATCTCTCCGCCGACATCCCTCATGGGCACCTTGACCACGTGAAAGGAGTGCACCGAGTCGCCGACGTTCTTGGCATGCTCCTCCTCGATCACTTCGCCGGCCAGTACTCGCCGGTCTCTCTCGACGATGTGAGCAGCCGCCTCCTTCCCGAAAA
>JAIOSJ010000009.1 GCA_021107705.1 Thermoanaerobaculales bacterium
GAGGTAGGCCGCCGCTCGCATGAGCAGCTTCATCACCGACGTGTGAACCTCCGGGGCGCGATGGCGCTGTTCATGCGACGCTGGCGCACCTTGAAAAGGTGCGCCAGAAGACCGGCGGCTCGACCAAGGCCGACCACACGCGCGGCCTCCCCGGCCCCAGTTCCCCACGGGCGTGACGCGCCCCTTGGCCCATCGCCTTCCCCGTGGGCGGGGTGCGCCTGAAGACCTTCACCCTCCGCTTCGACCCGCGCATTGTGGCCTTTGACGACGAAGGCGTGCGCACCTTCATGGCCGACAAGGAGGTCACCAGCCTTTGCGAGCACTTCTTCATCAAAGGCGACACGCCCTACTGGGCCCTGGCCATCAGCGCGTCCTCACGGGGGTCGCCCACCACCCGGTGTTGAAAGTACGGCGTCACATCGAGACGCGGCCGCACGGCGATCAACCGCCCAGATTCGGTTTCGTCTGCGGTCGTCCGGATGTCGCTGCCGATCCGGGCGCGTGCCTGCAGGAGATGCTGCGACACGTGCGGCCACACCGGAACCGGTACCAATCCGTTGGGACCGAGGGTGGCCAATGGGAGGTAGAGGGCGGCCCACAGCGCCCATACGCGTGCAAAGCGCTTGCCTTCCATCTTTCGATCGTACTATCGGTATCTCATCGAGTGAACGTTGCCGAGTAGCGACTGTGCGATCCAGTCAATCTCCAGAGAGCTTGGATGGCCGTCCTTCGGATGGAGCAAGGCGGCCTTCGGATCTCCCGGCAGCGCAGGCACCCGGGCGACCGGCACCTCGAGGCGCGTGAGCTCGTCGACAAAAAGATCCTCGAGTGCCGGTGAAAGGCCGGATCGAGGCCACAGGAGGACGACAAACTCCCCCTCAAATCGGCTACGGTACACCTCGCGTGCGGCACCGAGGACCTTGGCAGTCGTGATGACGGCGTCCTCATCGGACTCGATCCGAAACCAGGACGGCTGGACGAGGGTGCGAAATGCGGGCGATGCGTTTTTCATGAAGCCGAACAGACTTCGGGCCAAGCGGAGCCTCCATCTCTCGCGCGTCTTGAACGGACCGTCGAGATCGCCTTCTTCAGTGAGTGAAAAGAAGGGGTACTCCGGAAAAGCGTAGGCGGCATCGATCTTCCAGGTCGTCCTGTAGATGTGGTCACCAACGAAAGAAAAAACGGCAATGCCTGAATCTTGCTGGATGTCGGAAAATAGCAAGTCCACGCCCAGCTGCATGTATGCCTGTCCCGGGCCCCACCCCATCATCGCGTAGTTATAGCACTCGAACTCGTGTTCGCTGGCCTCCTGAAACCGGCAGGAGAGCGTCTGGCTATTCGAAAGGCCCTCGCCAAAGGCAAAGGACCCGCCGAAGAACAAAGCGTGCCGCGAGGCCCCGCAAACGCGCGAACAGGGCCGCCGGGCGAACTTGTCGATCTGATAAATCACCGATGCGTAGAGCACTTCATGACCGATCGTGGCCGCCGCCTTGAGCGTTACGGGCCCCCGGAAGGCATACCCTACCAGTCGGTGTTCAGCGAACCAGCCGACCGCCGGATTGCCCATATATGAATACTTTTTCGTCGGCGGCTTGAGTGTTGCCTCGTACGCCAGGGCGCCTGACTCGACAAGGCCGAGGCAGAGAAGCAGGCTCGAGGCGAAGAGCAGAGGCCTGTGCCCGGTGGTGGCAAACCCGAGGCCCGCCAACACGCCGAGCCACAGGGTCGCCACCGGGCCCAGATTCGTCGAGTCCAGGCCTCTCAGGGCAAGCCAGCACACCGCCGGACCGATGGTGATCGCAGCAGCTATGGCTGCGCGCCGGCGTGGGTGGGCGGTTATCGAGTCGCGCGCACTCGGTCGGTGGACGGTCATCACACCATTCGGTCCCCGTCCGACACGACGACCTTTCCGCTCTTGACGACGTGGTGCACGGGGTTGACTCCGTAGTGGTAGACCACGTGGTGGTAGGTGGGAGCGCCGAGGACGATCAGATCGGCGCGTTTGCCGACCTCGATCGTCCCCAGCTCGTCGGCGCGGCCGATGGCCATCTCCTCGAGTGTCTTCACGATCACGCGCTCCACATCGTCGTCGATAAGCTTCCGCGGAGCACCGGGCTGCGGCTCATCGAACAGTCCCTCAAGTCGTTTGTCGACAAATCGTTTCCGCCATTTCCCAACGGTTTTCTCGTTCACTCCAACCCGCTTCGCCGCCTCCCCATTGGTGGCGCTACAGGCGCACTCCAAGACAATGCGCGCCCTCTGTGCTAATCCATTGCTCGTCTTGCGTCGCCTGACCAATCTCTGAAGCCCGGTCCGTTCGTCGTTGGCCAGGACCAGTTTGGCCTTCGGTCGCCCAGGATTGCCCATCTGGAATACCTCCCTCTGGAGATATATTTTGCCACAAATTTCTAACTCAGGCGCTTAGCCAAGGGATAGGGATAGAATATCCCCGCGTCACTCAGATCATCGATGCAGACCATCATGCAGAAGTGAGAGGGATAGTGATTTCCTTTTCCTCATCCAAACCATCCTACTATCGGCGATGGCCTTTCGGAGGCGAAACCTGAGCTGCCCGCCATGGAACCAGACGCTCCCCCGGCGTGCAACGTCACACCACCCCCGAAACTCCACCCTGTGACCCTTGGGGAGGCTGCGTGCCAATACCGGCACGCAGCCTCCCCAAGGGTCGGACACCCTCAGACTCTCTCAAGCCGTTTTCGGCAATGGACTTCTCAACCGTTCGGGCGGCCCCCGTCCCGGCTCAATGCCCTTGCGGGCGAGATGGCCGAGGATCCTGCCGATAACCCGGTGCTCAAGGATGACGCTGACGATCCGCATCTCACCGCCGCAATTCGTACATAAGAGTGAGTCCACTTCGTAGACACGTCTCACCAAACGTGCCCAGGCTCGTCTTCTTGCCCTCCGTTCGGCGTCGGTGAGATCGTCGCCCACCTCATTCTCCGAATGGCCCTGTGTCAGCGGCGCTTCTTTCCCTTTGTTTCGCCAGCCTCGCGCAACGTTCGAGTAATGACCCAGATAACGAACGAGGTGGATTCTTGGCGGCGGGATGTGAGCGATCACTCTTGCGAGAAAGTCGAGGGCGTCGATCCGCTCTTCCCCGCCGGCCCGGCTATTCGATCCTTTCCGCCGGTAGACAACCTCGTCCTCTCCCTCTGAGTACCTCAGTCTCTCGAGACTCAAGGGCGGCCCGAGGATGTACCGCGCCACCTGCTCCATCGACTTCCGATCCTCGGGCTCAAAACGAACGCTGTCGTCGACCGAAAACCCGCTGTTGTGATTCCAACTCATCAGAATCCGCACCCGTTCGTCGCTCAAAAGCCCAGAGAAGAAGCCACGTCGTGGCCACGGACCGCGAAGCCAACCCAATCTCCCGATTGAAGTCGTGACCCACGCCCTGCCCGAAGACGAGCGTCTCTGCTCCATCTGCGGCCGGCAGGTCGAGGAGATGGGCGACCAGGTCGAGGAAAGCGAAGAAGTCACCGTCGTCGGAATCCAGTACAAGGTCGTCAAGCATCAGCGCAAGAAGTACCGTTGCCGGTGCAACGAGCAAGTCAAGACGGCGCCTGGACCGGACAAGCTGATCCCAGGCGGCCGATACTCAGTAGAACTCGCCGTTCATGTGGCAGAGAACAAGTACCTCGACCATTTGCCGCTGGAACGGCAGGTCAGAGCGATGGACCGACGGGGTTTCATCACCGACAGCCAGACG
>JAIOSJ010000329.1 GCA_021107705.1 Thermoanaerobaculales bacterium
CATCTCAAGGCCCGAGCAGCGTCTTTTGTGGTGCTCCATTGTGTCAGCGCCTATCCAGCTCCCTTTGAGTCCCTCAATCTCCGATTTATGGACGAGCTGAGGGATTTCCAGGTTCCGGTGGGTTATAGCGGGCATGAACGCGGGATTTCTGTTCCGGTCGTCGCCGTTGCCATGGGGGCATCAATCATCGAGAAGCACATCACACTGGATCGAACCCTGGCCGGCCCGGATCATGCGGCAAGTATCGAGCCACACGGTTTCAAGAAGATGGTCCGTGACATCAGGATCGCCGAAATGGCGATGGGCTTGCCGGAGAAACATCTCTGCCAGATCGAACTCCTCAATCGCCATGTGCTTCGGAAGAGCCTTGTGGCTGCAAGTGACCTTGAGATGGGACATGGTGTCAGAATGGACGACATCAAGGTTCGAGGCCCCGGGAAGGGGATCTCACCTCAACGGATTGATGATCTTATCGGTGTTGTTCTGTCGCGCCCCATCAAAGAAGACGACTACTTTGTCGAAGGCGATCTCAGCAGTCATGCACCTAAGATTATCGACAGGCGGGCGTTTCGGCACCAGTGGGGTCTGAATGCCAGATTCCACGACCTTGAAGAAGTCCTGAAGTTGCATCCGCCGATGGTAGAGCTCCATTTTACGGATGAGGATGTCGACTATCCTTTCGTGGCGCCGGCTGTGCCTCGCCCCGAACGCATGGTGATCCATGCACCCGAATTCTTTGACAAGAGGCTCCTGGACCTGGCAGCCGAAAGTGATGAGCAGCGGCAGCGGTCCGTAGAGTTGCTGCAGCGGACCATCGACAAGGCTGCGTCCATGGCTCCATCGTTTCTGGGTCCGATGGCGGTCGTTATTCATGTTGGTGGGATGTCGATGGATCGTCCGGTTGAGAACACTGAAATATTGCTAAGGAGAGCGGTCGAATCATTCCGGCAACTTGACCCCAAGGGCGTTGTTCTGCTACCCGAGAATCTGCCGCCGCGACCGTGGTATCTCGGTGGCCAGTGGTACCAGAACCTTTTCACTAGGCCCGAGGAGATGGTTGATTTCTGCCGAGAGCTTGATTTGGGGATGACCTTGGACCTCTCCCATGCGCAACTCTACTGCACTCTTGCTGGGATGAGTCTTTCCGACTATGTGCAACGGTGCCTCCCTTTGAGTAGGCACCTGCACGTCGCCGACGCCTCGGGTATCGATGGGGAAGGGCTTCAGATAGGAGAAGGGGTTATTGAGTGGGATGTCATCCTTCAACTGCTGGAGAATGCCGAGTTCAGCTGGGTCCCGGAAATATGGAGCGGACATCTGAACAGTTTTAGTGGTTTTCTCGAGGCCTTCGATCGCCTGGCCAAAATGGGTGGAATATGAACCAAGAGGGTGGGGAACCGAGGGTGAGAGTCCACTAGATGAAATTGCTAATGGAATGCCACGAGGGCCGGGTTGTCAGCCTTTTCCTCGAGAACGGATTTCTCGAACGGTGTGTGGAAAAGGGCGCCGAGGTCAAGGTCATAAGCCAGGCGACCACGGTGCCCGGTTTCGTCGAAAGGTACGGGATTGAGGGCGTTTCCTGGGCGGCACTCCCTGTGCACCGGGACTTGACGAGATTCGAGGCTCTTGCCATGCGGATCGGCCGGAAGTTTTCCACATCCGGGATGGCCGGCGCGAGACGATTACTCTGGAGTGCCTTCGAACGACCCTCGTTGGCGAGAAAGGCTGGCGCCGAGCAGCGTCTGATTCGCGAGTTCAAACCCGACGTCGTGTTCTCTCCCAACATCGCGGAGGGCTTCGGCCGTCGGTTGATTGGCGCAGCAGGCGCCATGGGGATCCCCTCAGTGGGCAACCTGGCATCCTGGGACAACACCTACCGCCCCTTGAGGGTCCGGCCCGATGAAATCACCTGCTGGTCGGATCGCGCCGAACGGGAACTCTGTGCCTGGTGCGCCTACAGGGCGGATCAGGTCAAGGTGACCGGGGCGCCGGCGTTCGATCCCTACTTCCGAGATGGTGCGACCTGGAATCGAGAGAAGCTCTGTAAGGAAATGGCCCTGGACCCTGCCCGGCCCATCATTCTCTATGCTTCCCTGGGACAATTCCGACCCTTTATGGATGAGACCGGAACCTTCGCAGCCCTCGTTGAGGCCCTGGATCAGGGGCTCGTCCCTGGAAATCCCCAGATCGTGTTGCGACTCCATCCTCTTTCCCGGCTGGTGTACTTCGATCCCTTCCTGAATCGGGCCGATGTGACGGTCTCACGTTTCAAGGGATACATTCCGGGAATGATGTGGACACCGATGCGCGACGAGGTCATCCTGGCCGGGAATCTGATGCGCCATGCCGACGTCTGCATCAGCCCGGGTTCCACGATGACGATCGAACCGGCGATCTTCGACACGCCGACCCTTCTTCCGGTCGTTAATCTCTACACCCAAGAGGCCTATACCGAATTTTTCCGCCAGATC
The DNA here is from genome assembly GCA_021107705.1 of Thermoanaerobaculales bacterium. Lineage (GTDB taxonomy): Bacteria > Acidobacteriota > Thermoanaerobaculia > Thermoanaerobaculales > Sulfomarinibacteraceae > JAIOSJ01. The sequence continues at coordinate 2,472 of JAIOSJ010000329.1, forward strand.
TGGCTCGAAGGTCATTTCAGGGAGATCGTGGAGAAGAGTTGGGTCCCGGTCGTACGGACCGTCGAAGAGCTGGGTGGAGCGATCACCAAGGCTCTCGGTGAGCCGTCGTGGTACGGCGAGGGCCGAGCAGCAATCCGTGAGACCATCCTCGGGCCCCTCGATGGCCAGGCAACTGAACGAATAGCTGCTATTGTCGTTCGGCCAAGAGAAAGGAACGCATGACGCTTCGAGTCCTCCATGTGCTCAACGATCTCAGGGGTGGCGCAACCATGAGCGCCGTGGCTTTGATGAAGGAGGGCCTTCGTCAGGGATCCGACATTGAGCATTATGCGGTGGATCCTGGCCGGGAGGGGGCAAGGGATCCGCGATTAGAGGGGGTGGCAAAGGATTGGTCCGGTGTGCCGATTCGGACCTGGCATCGGCAATCGTGGACTTCCCCAATTGTCTTTCGGCGTTTGATTCGTGCCCAGATCTCTGCTGGGTTCGGGGTGCGCTCTCGGAATTCTCTGATGAGTGTGGTTAAGACCTGGGGGATCGGCCTCATCCACACCAACACCGCCATCGTTGCGGACGGGGCCCGGGTGGCTCTCGAGCGGGGGATCCCCCATGTGTGGCATGTCAGGGAAAGAATTGGGGCCGGGGGGTTCAAGGAGTTTCCTATTGGAGATCGAAAGCTCGCCCGGTTCATTGCTAATTCTTCGGCCCGAGTGCCGGTCATCAGTACATTTGTTCAGGAGTTCTTTACCAGGAATGGGCAGGAACAGGCCACGCAATTGGTATACGACGGTGTGGATCTTTCGGGTCTTCAAGGTGAAGGGGTTAAGGCGGGGGGTCGTGCCCTTCGTGAGCAATGGGGCGTCCCCGAGGGTGCCGTTCTGGTCGGCATGGTTGGTGGCTTGAAAACAAGGGTCAAACGCCACGATTTGTTCCTTGAGATGGCCAGGGAAGTGTTGGACCACCAAGCAGACACCTATTTTGTAATCGTGGGAGAATTGCCACCAGAGTCGGAGCGGGGGCCAAATACCTTGGTCGGGCGTGTTCTGAGCCAGGCTGATGAATTAGGTCTCAGTGAAAGGGTTGTGTTCTCTGGGCACATCGGGGATATGGCTGCCGTTTGGGCTGCGATGGATATCTACGTTCATCTGTGTGATGTCGAGGGTTTTAGCCGGGCGATCCTTGAGGCGATGGGAACATCCACCTCTGTGGTTGCGGTGGCTGCGGGGGGCAACACTGAGGCGGTGATTGACCAGGAGAATGGACTTCTTGTTCCAAGGGGCGGCGCATCCGGCTACGCCTCTGCTGTAAGGGGGTTGGTTGACGATCCTGAATTGAGAGACAGGCTCGGCCAGGCAGCTTCACGGGGCGTTCAGGGGCGCTTCTCGATAGAGGCTCATTACAACACGATGAAACGGGTTTTTGTGGAGGCGGCTTTCGGTACGGATGCTGGCGCTGGCGCCTCAGCTTAACAAGGAACCCTATAAGAATAATGGTTTTGGAAGGGTCAGGATAGATATGTTTATGACAGAAAACCTGTACACATACATTATCGCTGAAATGGCCTGCTCTCACGATGGTAGCGTGGATCTTGCCCGAATGATTGTCGAGGGCGCAGGACTGGCAGGGGCCGATGCTGTGCAGTTCCAGATCTGGTATGCGGAAGACATGGTCGTGCCGGCCCATTCAGCCCTACCTCTTCTCAGGGAAATTGAGTTATCTACGACAGAGTGGCATTCCCTGACCGAACATAGTCGCGATCGATTCCCGGGGATGGAGATTATCGCATGTGTCTATGATGCGAACGGTGTGAATGTGGCCCTCGACCTAGGTGTTGACGCATTGAAACTGCATGCTGCGGATCTTTGTAACCCCGCCCTGCTCAGGCTCGTGGGTGGGACCGGGAAGCGAGTTGACCTCAGTATTGGCGCAGCCTCACTGGGTGAAATCGAGGCTGCTGTGGCGAGGTTGTCCGAGGGAGGGGCTCCGGAGATTTGGTTGATGTATGGGTTTCAGCGATTCCCAACGCCTGCCGATGCCATCGACCTGAGGTACATGATGGCGCTCGGCCGTTTGTTCGGCTTGCCGGTAGGGTATCAGGACCACGCCGATCCGGAGACAGGGGCTGCCTATTGGTTGCCCGCCGCGGCTGTCGGGATGGGTGCTGCCGCGGTCGAAAAACATATCACCCATGACCGCTCCAAAAAGGGTGTTGATCACGAGGCGGCACTCAACCCTGACGAGTTTTCGAAATTCGTTGAAATGGTCCGGTTGGTTGAGTCTGCCATGGGCACGGGCAACCCGCGGCAGTTTACGGCGGAAGAACTTGAGTATCGCCAGTACGCCAGGAAGAGTTTGGTCCTCGCCCGTGATCTGGAGGCTGGGTCCTGTTTAACTGAGGTGGACCTGCGGGTGATGCGGGCGCAGGAGTTGGGCATTTCTCCGGATCGGCTGGATGGGCTTATTGGCCGAAAACTCAGAGACCGAATGGTGGCGTTTTCTCCGTTGGCGTGGAATGACGTCGAATGAAGGTCGGGTACCTGATTACCGCGCGGCTCAAGTCCACCAGACTCCCGAAGAAGGTTCTCCTGGAGGTTGGCGGCAGACCCTTCCTTACTCAGATGATTCACAGGCTCAGGAATGCCCGATCCATCGACGAGATCATCATTTGTACCTCGACCAATCGCCAGGATGACCCTTTGGAAGAGCTGTCCTTGGCTGAGGGCGTTGTGTGTTTCCGGGGTGATGAGGAAGACGTCATCCGGAGGCTTTGGGGGGCATGCAAGGCCCATGGGTTGGATTACGCACTCAATATTACGGCGGATTGCCCTTTGGTTGATCCCCGGTACGCTGACCGTATCGTCGAGGAGTACCGGAAGACCGGCGCCGATCTCATCCGGTCCTTCGGCTTGCCTCACGGGGCCTTCTCCTACGGGCTCAAGCCTGAGGCTCTCGGGAAGGTCGTCGATATCAAGGACGACGACCGAACGGAGGTCTGGGGGCGGTACTTCACGGACACCGACCTTTTTGATGTGCATGACCTTCCGATTGATTCTGGACACCGTTGGCCGGAACTCAGGATGACGTTGGACTACCCGGAGGACTACGATTTTTTTAAGGCGCTTTGGGCCGGCTTGGAGACTCCCGTCCAGGATGCGACTATTGACGAGATATTGGAATACCTTCGAAATCATCCGGAAATTATTGATATCAACAGGGATTGCGCAACGAGATTTCGAAAGCGCTTCAATTCCCAGGCCGGGATTCGGCTCAAAGCACGTCACGATGTCTCCCGAGCCGTGGTGATCGGCGCGGGATCCATCGGTCAGAGACATATCCGGAACCTGAGACATCTTGGTATCACGGATATCGCCGCCCTGAGAACCCGCAATGGTCACGCTCAGGCTCTCCCAGAAGAACTCGATGTTGATGAGATATCGTCGTGGGAGGAAGTGAGACGATTCGATCCCAACGTCGCAATCATCGCTAACCCCACCGCTCTTCACCTTGAATCGGTGGAACGCATCATGCCGTTTGTCCGCGGGGTTTTCATAGAGAAGCCCTTGGCCGATTCGCTCAGTGGAATTCCAGAAATCCTCGAGACTGCCGCACGGCGCCGAGTCGTAACGTTCATGGGATACAACCTGCAGTTTCATCCGATTGCCGAGAAGATAGCCGAGGCACTTCAGGGCGAGGAAATCGGAGCTGCTCTCTCCGTCCAAATGACTGTCGGCCACTGGCTCCCGGATTGGCACCCATACGAGGACTTCAGGAAATCGTACGCGGCTCGAAAGGAACTCGGGGGAGGTGTCGCACTGACCCTAATTCATGAGATCCAACTGGTCATGTCCTGGCTGGGGCCGGTGGAAGGGGTCACCGCCATTTTTCCGGGGAGTGACAGCTTGCCGCTTGATGTTGATGTGCGGGCAGATTTCATGCTGGCCCACTCGGAGGGTTGTGTTTCACAGCTGCATTTGGATTTTGTTCAAAATCCCTACCACCGTGAGGGGATTGTTTCATGTGAACGGGGTTCTCTCAGGTACGATGTCGCTGCAGGAAGGCTTGAGGTTTCATGTTCCTTGAATGGGCAGCAAAAGGTGTTGTGGGACGAGCCAGACTATGACGGAAACAGTAGCTACCTACAGATGATGGAAACGTTTCTCAGGTATGTGAGAGAAGGCCGGGTTCGACATGAAATGGATGCGTGGAGGGGTGCCGAGAGTTTGGCAGTTGTCATGGCGGGCAGGAGGTCTGCGGAGAGCGGTTCTACCGCAATTCCGCAGCGATTTGTCGATGGATGGTAGGAGGGCGATGTGATTCGGGAGCGATTTGATCTTCATTCGAAGGTGGCCCTGGTGATGGGTGGCCGAGGGCTTCTCGGGCGGCGTATTGCTGCTGCTCTGGATGAAATGGGCGCCGGGGTCTTTGCGGCCGACCTCCCGGCGGTGTCCCCTGCTGCGGCATCTGATCCGACCTTCAGGGATTCTGGGGCGGGAATTGCTCAACTTGATGTTGATGTTTCCCAGGAGGGTTCCGTCCATGAATGTGTCAAGACGGTCGTTTCCGAGGCCGGTACGATTGATATCCTGGTGTACAGCGTTACGGCCAAAACTCCGGACACCTATGCGCCCCTGACCGAGAGCTCCCTCGCCGGCTGGCAGCATGTCATTGGTGCCGAACTCGATGGGTTATTTCTGACCGTTCGAGAGGTGGGGAAGGTCATGGAAGCGCAAGGCGGTGGGTCGATGACCCTGCTCTCTTCGATTTATGGGGTTGTCGGCAACGACCAGCGGATCTACCAGGGCTCGAATTTGGCACAGCTCTATGGTGGAAAAGAAGAGGGCGACTCCCCCAAGGCATACTCTCCTGCCGTATATTCCGCCGTCAAGGGTGGGGTCATCTCCTTGACACGGTTCCTTGCTGCCTATTGGGGTGAGCACAACGTCCGGGTCAATTCAGTAAGCCCGGGAGGGGCAGCCCATCCGGGTGAGAACGAGGAGTTCGTCCGTCGATATTCCGAAAAAGTGCCGTTGGGGCGAAAAGCCGAGTTTGACGAAATCGTTGCGCCGGTCGTTTTCTTGGCTTCAGATGCGGCGTCCTACATCACGGGCCACAACCTGGTCGTCGATGGTGGTTGGACTGCGTGGTGAATCGATGAACGACAGTCACGGCCTGGCGACGAAAGTGCGATTAGGGGACCGAGTCATCGGCTTCGGCCATCCCGTGTTTGTCATTGCGGAGGCCGGCGTCAACCACAATGGGGACATTGAATTAGCCCGAAGGCTGATCGACGTTGCGGCGGCAGCGGGTGCCGATGCGGTCAAGTTTCAGACCTTTCGGGCGGACAAAGTGATCAGTGCCTCGGCGCCCCAGGCGGAGTACCAGAAGGCCAACACCGGAAAGGCCGAAAGCCAGCTTGAAATGGTGCGGCGCCTGGAGCTGGGTCCAGGCCAAACCAGGCACCTCCGGGACTATTGCGATGAGGCTGGCATTGAGTTCCTCTCGTCGCCATTCGACGAGGAAAGTGCCGATCTGCTTGAAGAGCTTGGGGTTTCTGCCTTTAAGGTGGGTTCGGGGGAGTTGACAAACCACCGGTTCTTGGCCCATCTAGCAAGGAAGGGCAACCCCATGCTTCTGTCCACCGGGATGGCGACGGAGGATGAGGTCGCCGTTGCGTTTGATCTTGTCGGGGCGGAGGGCTGCCAAGAACTCTGTCTGCTGCACTGTGTTTCTGCCTATCCGGCGCCACCGGCAGAGAGCAACCTTCGGGCGATGGATTCTCTTCGTCGGCGTTTTGGGGTCCCCGTCGGGTGGTCCGATCACACGCCGGGGATTCATGTGTCCCTGGCGGCGGTGGCTCTGGGTTCGAGCGTGATCGAAAAGCACTTCACCCTCGACCGTTCAATGCCCGGGCCCGACCATGCCGCCTCTCTTGAACCGAGAGAGCTGACCGAGTTGGTTCGGCAGGTGAGAGAGATCGAGAGCGCGCTGGGGGATGGGGTCAAGCGATGTATGCCTTCGGAAGAGAACACCGCTGAGGTGGCAAGAAGGAGTGTGCATGTGACCAAGGACCTCGTGGCCGGCCACCTTCTGAGAGCCGACGATCTGGTGGCGCTTCGACCTGGAACGGGGATTCCGGTCGACCATTTGAACGATCTGATCGGTCGCCCGACGCGCACTGTGCTCCGTAAGGGCCAGATGCTGGGTCCGAATGATGTCGGATAGGATGAGAGATATGAGCAGGGGAGAGCCCTTCCGCCTCGCCATTCTGACCACGGGCCGACAAGACTGGGGCCTCCTCCGGCCCTTGGTCGATCAACTTCAGAAGTCTTCGGTATTTGATGTGATTCTGCTGGCCGGTGGGATGGCGTGCAGCCCCCAATTCGGTTCCACCGTTGACGATATTCAAAAGGACTATCCCATGGTTCTGGAATTGCCCTGGAACGTGGAAGAGGTTCCGGCCCACGTCCAGTCCGCAGAGGCACTGGGGGCCGTCGGTTCGGTTCTGGCCGAGACCAGGCCACAGGCCCTGGTTCTTTTGGGAGATCGGTTCGAGACCGCTGCGGCCGCCCTGGCGGCCACGGTCTTGAGACTTCCGATCGTCCATCTCCACGGTGGGGAGGAGACCGAGGGGGCCATCGACAACTCCCTCCGCCACGCGATCACCAAGATGAGTCATATGCATTTTGTTGCTGACGAGGTCTACGCTCGCCGCGTAATCCAAATGGGGGAAGACCCCAACGCCGTTCACGTTGTTGGGAGCCTCGGGGCGGACAACGCGTTGCAAATGGAGACTCCGGGGAAGGAAGAGTTGGAGGAGTACCTTGGAATCGTCCTCGACCCGCCGGTTGGTCTGGTGACTGTACATCCGACCACCCTCACTGGCGGGGTTGAGGACACTGTAGTTGATGTGGTCGTTGAGGCTATCGAAAAGATCGGCGGGGGCAGTTGGGTCGTCACTCTGCCGAACTCAGACCCAGGGTGTGAACGCATCCAAAGGGTACTCCTCGATTGTGCCGAGCGGAATTCCAACGTCATTGCCAAGGAAGCTCTTGGGGCGTCGCGCTATCTTGGGTTGATGAAGGTGGCGGATCTGGTACTCGGGAACTCCTCAAGTGGAATGATCGAGGCGCCTGCGATGGGCGTCCCAACTGTCAATGTTGGTGACCGGCAGAAAGGGCGGCTGCGCTTTCCGTCTATCATTGACGTGGAACCTGTTCTTGAGGAGGTTTTTGGGGGAGTTGAGAAGGCTCTTTCGAGTGAGTTTCGGGCAAGGGCAGGCCAGGTCCTGGGGATTCTCGGTGACGGAAAGGCCGCTGAGAGAATGGTAATGATTCTCGAAAGGGAACTGAATGGTCTGCGGCTGAGAAAGCGATTCGTCGATTTTCGAGATAAGAGAGAGGCCCAAATGACAAGAGGGAGAGCGGAATGAAATCGATAGTCATTTTGGGCGCCGGCGGGTTTGCAAGAGAGGTCGCGTGGCTGATCGAGGAAATCAACAAAGAGGAACCTACCTGGGAGATTCTCGGGTTTAGTGCGGTCGATAAAACACATCTTGGTGAATCAATCGGGAAATACCATATCCGATTCTCAGACGAGAAAGTTGCAGGGTTGGATGTGTCCATCGCGGTAGGGTTTGGCAATCCCACGCTGCTTTCTAAAGCCATGAGCAACTTTCAGGGTGTCCCCATGACGCGTTTTCCGAACCTCATCCACCCGTCCGTTGAGTTTGACCATGACGGCGTAAGGCTGGGGGCTGGGAACTTAATTTGCGCCGGCACGGTTCTCACCACCGGAATCACGATTGGCTCATTCAATATTATCAACCTAAACTGTACCGTAGGACACGATTGTGTGATCGGAGACGCTTGTGTCGCGAATCCAGGTTGTAACATCTCAGGGAACACACGAATTGGTAAAGGGTGTCTTTTAGGGACAGGGTCAACGGTTCTTCAAGGGATTCGGATTGGGGCAACCGCAACTGTTGGAGCCGGCGCTGTTGTTACCAAGGACGTTCCCCCTGGGGTGACGGTTGTCGGTGTGCCCGCTCGCCCTATCAGTTCGAGGTCCGAATGAGAACGATTCTGGAAGATATTAAGCTGGGGGATGGCGCCACCACCCGAGAGGCGATGACAACCATCCAGAAGGGGTCGATTGAAATCGCTCTCGTTGTTGATACTTCCGGCAAGCTGCTGGGGACTGTGACCGACGGTGATATTCGGCGTGCCCTACTCGGTGGTGCCGGTCTGGACGATTTGGTTGAACCATTTAGTGGGCATTTGTTTACCAGAGTCGGCCTGGGGACAGGGCGTGCAGAGGTCCTGGACCTGATGCGGGCCAGGGTATTGCGGCAGATCCCAGTTGTCGATGCAGAGGGGCGACTGGTTGGCCTGCATCTCTTGAGGGAACTGGTCGGAGGGATGGACCGCCCAAATTGGGCAGTGATCATGGCCGGTGGGCGGGGAGAGCGTCTTCGCCCTATCACGGATGCTCTTCCAAAACCAATGGTCCAGGTCGCCGGTCGGCCGATTCTTGAGCGTTTGGTGCTCCATCTTGTTGGTTTTGGCGTTCGCAAGATATATATTTCCCTGTACTACAAGGGCGAGATCATTGAGGGTCATTTTGGAGACGGTTCGGATTTTGGGTGTGAGATTGGTTACCTGCGGGAGGCCGAACCCCTGGGAACCGGGGGCGCCCTGTCACTGCTGCCAGGCATCCCCGAAGATCCACTCCTGGTCATGAACGGGGATCTGCTGACTGAAGTGGACCTCGGGGCGATGTTTCAGTTCCACGGGATTGGGCGTCATGCGCTGACTGTGGGCCTGCGGGAATACACGCACACGATTCCCTACGGAGTTGCCCGAGTCGAAGGTGATGTACTGACGGGAATCAAGGAGAAACCGACCCAGACATGGTTGGCAAACACCGGTCTCTATGTCTTGGAACCTCGGGTGGTCGCACGGATCCCTGGCGGGACCATGTACCATCTGACCGAGGCCATCGATGAGTCCCTGCGGCTTGGGGAGTCCGTAGGCGCCTACAGGATTGAGGAGGACTGGATGGATATCGGCCGGAGAGTCGATCTGCAACGCGCGCGTGGTGATGAGGGGACTTCCTGATGTTGAAGGGGCAAAAAGTCCTCGTCACGGGCGCGGATGGCTTTATCGGCAGTCACCTCGTGGAACGGCTCGTTGAGCTGGGCGCCCAAGTCCGAGCGTTTTGCCTCTACAACTCCAACGGCTCCCTTGGATGGTTGGACGAAGCTTCCCCGGAAGTCAGGGCTTCGATCGAACGTCGACTGGGCGACATCCGGGATGCGCGCTTTGTTGAGGAGGCCTGCAAAGGAATTGACGTAGTTTTCCATTTGGCGGCCCTCATCGCCATTCCCTACAGTTACCGAGCGGCGGAGTCCTATGTGGATACCAACGTCAAGGGGACCCTCAATGTCCTCGAAGCGGCACGGCGGCAGGGTTGCAAGAGGGTGGTTCATACCTCCACAAGCGAGGTGTACGGGACCCCAGCGTCGGTGCCGATCCGAGAGAGTCATCCCCTCCAGGGGCAGTCGCCCTACAGTGCATCAAAGATCGCCGCTGATAAACTCTGTGAGGCCTATCACTGTTCCTTCGACGTCCCAGTTGTGACTCTTCGCCCATTCAATACATACGGTCCGAGGCAGTCAATGCGGGCCGTGCTTCCAACAATCCTGGTTCAGCTTCTTTCGGGCCGAAGGGTGGTCCACCTGGGAAATCTGGATCCCCGGCGTGATCTGACCTTCGTCTCAGATACCGTTGAGGGCTTCGTCTGTGCCGCTGAGACAGGTGGTATCGAGGGCGAGTTAATCCAGCTCGGCACGGGACGGACCGTCAGTATCGGCGAGCTGTTCGAGACCGCTTGTAGGGCGCTCGGCGTGGACGCCCGAGTCGAAGTCGATGAGGGTCGGGTTCGCCCAGGAAAGAGCGAGGTCATGGTTCTTGTATCCGACCCGGCGAGGGCCAAGGATCTCCTGGGATGGGCCCCATCGGTGGAGTTGGAGCACGGCCTGGCGAAGACGGCCGCCTGGCTCAAGGAACGCCACGACCTTTTTGATCCTGATCGTTATCATGTCTAAGATCAACATCCCCCTCAGCATTCCGCATCTCGCCGGCAAGGAATGGGCCTACGTCAAGGAGGCCCTGGATACCAACTGGGTCTCTTCTGCAGGACCATTTGTCGACCGATTCGAAGAGGAAATTGCTCGAAGCACCGGTGCCCGGTTTGCCGTGGCTACCGTCAATGGGACGGCAGCTCTTCATGTGGCCCTTCGGCTTCTGGGCGTCGGTTCGGGTGACGAGGTCGTCATGTCGGACCTGACCTTCATCGCACCGGCGAACGCCGTGCGATATCTGGGGGCTTGGCCCGTCTTCATCGATGCCGAGGAGCGCTACTGGCAGATGGACGTCAACAAGCTAGAGGATTTTCTCCAGGAGGATTGTGAATCCACCCGAGAGGGACTGAGGAATCGCCATACAGGCCGTATTGTACGCGCGATCATGCCGGTCCATATTCTGGGATCGGTTTGCGATATGGAAGCTATTCTCGGAATAGCTGATCGATTTGGCCTTAAGGTGGTGGAGGACGCCACGGAGAGCCTGGGTGCCTTGCAGGGAGGGAAAGCGGCGGGGACCTTTGGACGCATGGGCTGCTTATCCTTTAACGGCAACAAGATCATCACGACTGGTGGCGGAGGCATGATCCTGACCGACGACGAGGATCTGGCTCGGAAGGCTCGCTATCTCACGACGCAGGCGAAGGACGACTCCGTAGAGTTCGTCCATGGCACGGTTGGTTATAATTACCGCATGCCCAACGTGCTGGCAGCCATCGGCTGCGCTCAACTTGCGCAGTTGCCGGGCTTCGTCGAGCGACGGCGGCAGATTGCTTCCATGTATCGTGAAGCCTTCAAAGCGTGCGGTCGAATCGAGATATTGAAAGAACCACCCGGAACCTACTGTACCTTCTGGATGTCCACAGCACGGTTCATCGGCACGAGTAGGGAGGGGACGAGCCGGAAGTTGTTACGGCTTCTGGACCGCCAGGGCATACAAACCCGGCCGCTCTGGCAACCAATGCATCAATCCCCGGCTCAACAGGACGCCTATGCATCTGACTGTTCCTTGGCTGACGTGCTCAATGCAGAATGCTTGTGTTTGCCTTCCTCGGTGGACCTTGAAGACGCCGAAGTATATCGCGTGGCGAAGTCCGCCGTTCGTATATTTGAATAATCTGGGAAGACAGGTTGAGTTAATGAGAGAGGAGCTGATTAAGCTAGGGGTCTGGCTCGAATGGAGGGAAATGGCTCCCGAGTTAGTGCCGCCTACGAGGGAAGCAACGGCTTGGCAATTTTTGGTGAGGAGAATGGGATCCTCAGACGATTTGGTGGGTATGAACGTCGAAAATTGGTTCCCGCTGGTGGAGCACTTCTCCTGGGCAGCTGGCTTGTCCTTAGCGAACGGGGGTGAGGATGGACGATAGACTACACAGGATGGGGGGCTTTCGCAAGACCTGGCGGGATGGAACGTGCACCACGTGACGTACGAGCAGCTTTGCATGCGGCCAGTCCTAGAGATGGAACGGGTTTTCGGTTTCATGAACTTGGACGAGGGAGAAGTTGATTCGTGTCTGCAGCAAGCAAACCGTGCGAAGGCGAGGGCGTCCCACCTGAATACAAATGTCGATAGTTTGAGGAGGGCGATGGGTTGGACCAGAGAGCTTTCACCATGGGCACTTCGGTCCATTCGACGGATGAGGGATGCCTTGGGCGAGACGTGGGAGTTGCCAGGATCGGGTTTGCCGAAGCAGACACTGATGGCGAGTGTGGGTGCGAGCGTGGATGCGATGGTTCGTGGCTACGGGAGAGTCAGATCACGGGTACCGCTGCGAAAGCTATTTGGCCTGCGCCCGATGGGTCCTTGAGACGATAATGTCGGTGGGGGTACTCAAGAAAGTGGGGACAATGCGAGGAAAACTGGCAGGAAGATCTCCGTCGGGCGAACCTCGGTCGATGGACCGCATTGTGAACCGGGGCGAGTCTGGTGCCGTGGGGCTTCCCGTTGGTCAGGTCCAACGTAACCGGCGGCCGTCATGACCCATGGAGAGGGCAGCGCTGCACCATGACCGACGGTGAATCTTTCAGGGTACCAAGAACTTCAGTGGATTCGGCAGATGGCCCAGCCATGCCGGCCCCCAGGCGTGGGGGGGTTCTCCGCGTGGTTTCGGTTTTCGCTGGCGGCAATTTGGTTTCGGCTTTGCTGAGGACTGTTGCTGGGATCCTCACGGCGCGGATGGTGGATCCGGCGACCTTGGGGTTGTTCAACGGAATCGGTATTTCCCGGCAATATGCTCGGTTCCTCCAGGTCGGCGTCGGCCCTGGATTGAACAGGGAGTTGGCGTTTTCGTTGGGGGCG
>JAIOSJ010000022.1 GCA_021107705.1 Thermoanaerobaculales bacterium
AGCTTTTTCGGAAATTGGGCGACGCAGTCGTAGTTCGACTCCGTCGAGGAGAACAATTTGCGAAAAGCATGACAGATGGCTGCCATGCGCAGTCCGCAGCAGAAACCTGGTGAGAAATGCGGGTTAGACCCGATGAGAATTTCGGGTCAGATCAGAGACCGAGACTGGCCGCCGTCGACATTGAGGCAGGCGCCCGTGATCCAGGCGGCACGGTCGGACACCAGAAATGCAACGACGTCGCCTATCTCGTGTGCGTGACCGAAGCGGCCCATCGGGATGTTGGCTGCGATGAATTCGGCCATCTTTTCGGGTTCCTCCTCGCAGCGACGGTCCCACGAGCCGCCCGGGAAACGAATTGATCCTGGGGCAATCGAGTTTACCCGGATACCGTCGGGCGCCAGTTCCAGGGCCAGGGCCTTCGCCAGGCCGATCAGTGCACTCTTGGTCGTGTGGTAGATGCTCATACCCGGCCCGCCGAACTCACGGCCGAAGATCGAAGCCACGAAGAGGATCACCCCTCGTCTGCGCTCCCGCATCGACGGGATGACATCGCGTGCCAGTTGTACGTGGCTCATGAGATTGAGATCGATGATGGAATGCCAGTCTTCGTCCGTCGTCTCGCAGATCATGCCGCGGCGATTGCCGCCCACGTTGTTCACGAGCACGTCCACCGGCCCGAAACGCTCCTTCACCGCCGTCAACAGCCGATTCCGGTCCGCGACATCGGTCACATCGGCGCCCACCGGAAATACCTCTCCACCGGCAGCGGAGATCTTTTCGGCGGCCTGAGCCAGTCGGTCCTGGTTTCGCGCACAGATCGCCACTCTGGCGCCCTCAGCGGCCAGCGACGCCGCCATCGCCCATCCCAGGCCCCGGCTTCCGCCGGTGACGAGAGCTACTTTGTCTGTGAGTCCAAGATCCATGTGTCCTCCTTGGGATTAAAACGCATTTCTCACCAGGTTTCTGCTGTGGACTGCGCATGGCAGCCATCAGTCGAGCTGGTTCAATTCGGACTGAAGTTTCTCAATTTTATTGGAGTATTTTTGTTTCAGGGCGTCCTGGGCCGCCACTTCTTCGGCCCGGCCGAGCCAATACCTGGTGGACTTCCTGTCTCCCTTTCTCAGTGAACTCAGGCCCAACAGGAAACCGAACTGATCTTCACTCGGCCGTTTTCTAATCGCGTACATAAGGTGTTCGATTGCCACATCATAATCCTTGGCATAGAACGCTCTCCGGGCAAGTTCGTAACGGTAGTATGGGTTGCGTTTGCGGTGATAGTTCACCTTTTTCCGGTATTCGGCGGCGCGCTTCGAATCCCCCTGCCGCACGTAGATGCCGGCCAGATTGCTCATGGCCACATGATCCAATCTATCCGCCTTCAAGGCATGAAGATAGCCGGCCTCGGCCAGAGCGGTGAAGCCCTCCCGCAGATAAAGAGTCGCCAGGTTGGTCCATGCTGGAGAGAACCCGCGGTCGTTGTCGATGAGGGCTCTACGAAAGTAACGAAAAGCCGAGGCTGTGTCTCCCGCCAGCATTCGCTCGACGCCCATATTGTTGTTGAAGTGGGCCATAGCGCGGCTATTGGAGATAGTGTTCATGTCGTAAGTAGATCGGAAGTCATCCATGTTGAAATCTACAACCTGATCGCGCGTCAGGCCCAGATCCACGAAAACGTTGATATGCCGGTTTAGAACGGAAACCCCACCGTCACTGGTCCAGTCCGGCGGAATATCTACTTCCTGAAAATACACGTCCAGGCTCAGGTATCGGGCCATTACGACAAACATATTTGTGAATGAAAGGCAATTGCCTCGTTTCGCCCGGAAGGTCTCGGAAGCCGTACGCGTGATGTCGTCGTATTCCAGGCCGAAAGTGTTGTCGTTGATGATGGCATTGGCCAGTTGCCGAAGTTTGATAATGTCCCCAGCCTTGAGGTCCACGTTGGTGTCCAGGAATGTCTTCATTTCGGGGCTGACGGCGATTACAGCATCCTCTTCGATGAGTTCGGTCAGGTTATTTTCCAGGTCGAACGGGGTCCCGGCCAGCACCTCATCAGCCGTAATTCGCTCATTTTGATATTCCCCCGGCACGCTCGCACATCCGAGTGCGAGACCTAAAGGCCCGACCAAAAACCCCATCACGGCCGCAAATCGCAAATGAGGCACAATATGCGCTGCCGTAAATCCTTGAAGTAGAACGACTACAACTGCGACTTTCCGGAAGAACATTTCGCACCTCCTCGCGATTTCTCTTTGCCAGGGGTTTCCAGGAGATACCCGAGTGTAAAATTGATCTCCATTTTCAATCTTACCCCGTTTCATTGAAGATCCAATGACTCTCTTCAAACCCGAGCCCAAACTCGTTCTCGTTGTCGAAATGCTCTCCTTGAACGACAACAGTAACGGGTTAGGGAGGAACTCAATTCATTCAGAAAAACGGTTCGCGACACTGGCCTCTGATCAGGGTTTACGGCTTCTGCTCGGAAAAAGTTCACGATTGGCCTGAGCGTGCTTTGTCTCATGGTAGTCTCTTTGAGATGGAAGATCTCCGTTGATGTCTGAGATTGATCGGGAACGGGAGCGAGAGCTTCGGCACGCGATCGTCGAAGTGGGTCGGTGGATGTGGGAGAGGAACCACATCGCAGGGACGGATGGAAACATTTCGGCCCGCCTCGACCAGGATCACCTTCTTACGACGCCTTCCGGTATTGCCAAAGGTCGAATGAACACTTCTGATCTGGTGATAACCGACCTTTCCGGTAGGGTGATGGAGGGCAATGGGAGACCCTCTTCGGAACTCAAGGTTCACCTTGCGACCTACCGGCTGAGGTCGGATGTCGGGTCCGTCGTACATGCTCACCCGCGGACGGCAGTTGCCCTGACTCTGGCAGGAGTCTCCCTCGCTCCGGTAGTAATTCCGGAAACGGTCTTGACTCTTGGAATCATTGCTGCTGCCGATTACGAGACTCCCGGGACCGAAGCCCTCGTATCCGTGATGGAAGAGTCCTTGCTCCGGCACGACGCGATCATCATGGACCGGCATGGCTCAATCACTCTCGGTACTGACCCCTATCACGCCTACAACCGTCTCGAAAGTCTTGAGCATGCCGCCCAGATCTTGTTCATGGCCCGTGCCCTTGGGAATGTCGAACCGCTGCCCGAGACCGAGGTTGCGCACCTCTTCGAACTTGCCGGTCATACTGACCAGAACGGCGAATGACGATATTCGGAAAGCACGACTGATGGCTGCCATGCGCCGTCCGCAGCAGACAGCCGGTGAGAAGGTCGGGGTAGCCACATAACGGCAGGGGAGGAACAGAGTGACGGCCATCTCGTCCGATGGCGACAGTCCCACCCAAGGACGGCGATCCCGGGGTCATGCAGTGGCTCGCGGTCGATCGTGAGTGGCAGGTCGAGGATCTGCTGCTGCGGGATTCCCGGGGTTGAGACGGGGTTTGCGGGTCACCATTGGGAGCCACCTCAAAGACAACCTCGGGCAGTTCTCAGCCGGTCTCCGGCAACCCGTCGAAGAAATCTACCACCCCGGTCTGAAGGGAATACTCGGCGCC
>JAIOSJ010000216.1 GCA_021107705.1 Thermoanaerobaculales bacterium
CCCGGCCTTTGAGGTACTCAGCCTGCTGGCCGAGAGGCCGTTGTCGCTGCTACGGTCCAGTGGCCTCGACTGGGTGGAGATCGAGGAGCTGCTGAGCCGGCGGGCGGCCGTGACCTTCGGCGAGTTGGACGGGATCGACCACCGGCTGAGCCGTTTCATCGAGCTGGGCGAGCTTGCCGGGCACACGATGCCTGGGCCGTGGAGGTCGGAGGCTGCGAAGCGGCTGCGGCTCTCGGCAGAGGATCTGGAGAAACGGCTCGAGCGTCTCGACGGTTGGCGCGGGCTGAAATGGGACCCCCAGCTCGGAACCATGGTCTTCGTGGGCTGACATGTGCGGCCTGAACGGCGTCCTGCTCTACCCTTCCCGGCGCACGTCGGCTCAGTGGCGGTCGATTATCGACATCGCCACGACCAACTTGGTGTTCAATGAGGAGCGGGGCCGTGATGCCGCCGGAATCGCCGTAATTCAGAGAAACGGCGAGCACCTTCTATTCAAGGCGCCGTTGCCCGCCTCGGAATTTGTAACCTTGGATCTTTTTCACAAAACCATATCGACCGTCGGACGCGACACAACCTGCATTCTCGCCCACACCCGCAAGCCCACCAAGGGCAGTCCTTCAAACTACCGCAACAACCATCCCATTGAAACCGGCCATGTGGTTGGTATCCATAATGGCATCCTGGACAACGACGATGAGCTGTTTGTCGATTTGCAACTGCCTCGCGCCGGCGAGGTGGACAGTGAGGTCATCTTCAGGCTTCTCGACCAGATCCCGTCGTCGGGTCTCAACGGTGCTCGTCTTGACCTAGTTCAGAGCCGAATCGACATGCTGAGGGGCTCGTTTGCGACACTGTCGGTCGATCTCAGAACCCCGACCCAGCTTCTCGTCGTGAAAAACCTCCGCCCATTATGTCTACATTACGAAGAGGACCTGCAAGCGTTGTTCTTCTCCTCGCGTTACCTCTTCCTCCGTCGTGCTTTCGGAAGGGCCGTCATCACCGAAGCGTTACCCAACTTCCGCGGGTACTACTTTGACGCCCAGCAGCTGCCCGAAAACGGCTGCTCGCCCCTTTGCTCGTTTCAGATCGCCGGCTACTCACTTCCCCAGTCAGTTGAACGAAATACACACCTTGCCGACGTGCGCACCGGAAGCCATATGTCCAAAGGCATCCGGGGTCTCGTCGAAGGCGAAAACTCGGTCGATGACTGGGCGAAGCTCGTGGAGAGAGATCGCCCGGTTCATGCGTTCAAAGGCCTCACGCGAACCCACCAACAGGCCTTGAAGCCTGATCTGTTGCATCAGAAGAGGAATGATGTTGATCTTGGCCGAAGTCCCTGACAGAACACCGATCACCGACACCGTTCCGCCGGTCCGAACGGCACGGAGCGACTGCTCCAATGTGCCGGCGCCACCAACCTCTACGATGTGATCAACCCCGACGCCGCCGGTCAACTTTCGAGCCGTTTTCCCCCACTGGGGATCCTCTTGGTAATTGATCGTCGCCCAAGCACCCAGATCTCGCACCTTTTCGAGCTTCTCATGACTCGAGGATGTCGCAATCACTCTGGCGCCGAGCAGCCGGGCAAATTGTAGAGCGAAGATCGACACCCCGCCGGTTCCTTGAACCAGGACGGTATCGCCGCTTCTGACCTCACCCTCCTCCACGAGGGCACTCCAGGCAGTGACGGCCGCGCACGGCAGCGTCGATGCCCCGGCATCGGAGAGGTGCCCCGGAACCTTGACCACGCCCTGAGCATCCAGAACCATCAATTCCGCCAGGGTCCCATCGAGCGGCCCCCCAAGGGTTCCACCGAGCTTCTCGGGTGAAGGCGGACCCCCAATCCAGGTCTGAGAGAAGATTCCGGCAACCCTGTCCCCCGTCGACACCCAGTCCACACCCTCTCCAACCGCCACGATCTCCCCAACTCCATCCGAACACGGAATCAGAGGTAAAGGCTGCCTTGGGTTGTAGTGTCCTCTGACCATCAAAATGTCGCGAAAATTCAGGCTTACGCCCTTCATCTTCACGAGAACCTGGCCCGGCCCCGGAGTTGGGTCCGGACGCTCAACCAATCGCAGATTCTCAAACCCAAATTCACCCTGGATTTCGAACACCTTCATTTCGGACCTCCATCAATCTTTCCGCTTCATAGATTCTAACCTGGGATGAACACGTGCTATAGTTATTTCATCCCATCACGCTGCATCTCGATTAAGAGGTGCCTATGTATCGTTTATTTGCATTTGTGTTCGCATTCGGCTTTTGCTGTGTTCCCGGTCTTCACTCTCAACAACCTCAGCGCCTGGGCGCTCGCAAACTGGTTCTTCCCCCCGCTAACGCCGGCCCGGAAACCGCCAACTCACCAGTCGTGATCGACAACGAGTCCGTCGCCCGCATCGCCGGTGAAACGACCTTTGCCGCCATTGCTTCGGTTGATGTGAACGGTGGACCGGAATCCTCCGACGAAATGGCGAACGAACCGACCTTCGACCAATCGAAGACCAGAGAAAAGTGGGGGAAGCGCCACCGCCGAGAGGTGAAAACCATCAGAAGTCTTCAAAACCAGATCAGCAAGGCGATGACTGATCTTGCGGCTCTCAAGGACAGGTTCTTCCACGCGTCCTCGGAGAAGCAACGCATTCGAATCGAACCGCGACTGAAGGCTCAGAAGCAAAAGCTCTCAAAGCTGAGAGACCAACTGAGTGCCGCCAAGATATCGTTTTCTCAGATGATCCGAGAAGCTCGAAAGGAGGGTGCCCAACCCGGTTGGTTCAGGGATTTGCCAAGGCCGTGAGGGGCCGATTGCTTCGTGAATTCGAGGATCCACGCCCTTGATCAAGGGATTTGTAGGGCGTTCGCAGACACGCGGACAGCGCTTCCCATCGGGAGTGCAGTTCAGTCATTGTGCACATCCCGATGGAGGCGATTTCTTCGTGGTATTGAGGACCCGCGATCTCGACCATCACTCCGGCCTGAAGGGCCGCATGCAATCCGTCCGACGGATTGCCCGGAAGGCCGGGGCACCAAATTACGGTTCCTCGGCGCCCTTTTCAGACTCATCTGCGGTCCCCGGCCCGTCTGCCGGTTTTCCCGGCACCGGATCGTATCCACCGGGGTGGAAGGGTTGGCATTTCAGCAGTCTTTTGACGGCCAACCAGAGACCGTAGAGCCCGTGGCGTTCGATGGCCTGGGCGGCGTAGACCGAGCAAGTCGGTTCGAAGCGGCATGCCGGCGGCATGAAGGGTGAGATGAAGCGCTTCCAGAACCGCGCCGGCCACGCCACCACCCGCCAGAAACCAGCTGCACGGGGCTTCGACTGATCACACACAGGAATAGCCACAGAAAGGCACGAAAAGGAAGACAGTTCTCTCGCAAAGAGCGCAGAGGACGCAGAGGCAAAGAAGAGGAAGAGAGTTTCTGGTAAAGAGGGTTTCTCTTTGCGTTCCTGGCGTTCTCTGCGAGATTCTCTCCTGTGTCGTTCCAGAAATACAGTGGCCTTTTCTCATCGGTTTCCGGCGCCGATTCGGAGATTCGCACTCCATCATCCCAGCGTCTTGGACCTCTTTGACCATTTCCACCCTTTTACCTCTTTAACTCTTATACTCTTTTACCCTGTCTTTGTGCCTTTTTGTGGCTATTCTTTGAGTTTTGCAAAAGCTAAGCTCCTATCCCACCCCCACAACCTCCGCGTCGCGTTGCGACAACGTGCCTCCATCGGAGCGCTCCCGGACCGTGCCGTCTCTCTTCCACGATCGTTCGCACCGCGGCTCGGATCGCAGGTCGAGGATCTCGACCGCCAAGTGATCGCCGTCGACCAGTTCGAACCGGCTCATGCCGCACAGATCGACCAATTCCGCCACGAAGGGCTCGATCGCCAAGCGCTGCCCGGACTCAAGAGCAACTCTTGCCCCGGCGTCCATTGGGTTGGAGATCTCCATGGATTCTTTGGCTTGTTCGAAGGCACGCAGGACCTCGGATCTTACCTCAAACACGGTTGCCCAACCGCCGTCAGCAACAACCTCCAGTGCCTCGGGCAGAGACTCCAGATGCACACAACGTTGGGAATCCTGCCCTTCACCGTGAAGCTCCAACCATGCCTCGTCCGCGGTGTGGACCAGGATCGGCGCCATCAGGCGGATCAAGGCCTCAGCGGCTTCAAACAGCACGGTCTGAGTCCGCCGTCGCTGCCTGGAATCCGTCGGGTCGCAGTAGAGTC
>JAIOSJ010000281.1 GCA_021107705.1 Thermoanaerobaculales bacterium
AGGCCGTCAACCTGATGGCCGGCCGGGAGAATAGGATGGCGGACTTGAAAATGGAAATAGGAGCAGCAAGGGAAGAAGTGAGAAGGCTGGAAGAGGAAGTGAGAAGGGTGAAGTGTGAAGGGTGAAGTCGCCCCATTGATGGCAGTTGAACTGTAGAAAGATGGTGACAGGGAACCTTCGTCTTTGCCCAGCGAATGGACCATTAGAAAGGTAAACTTTCCCCAGCACCGGGGCCAACCGACATCCGGCGTTTCGAATCCGTACAATTGAGTGATGAAGACGGTCGTAATCGTGCTCGTCGCTCTGGTGGTCCTCATTGTGGTCCACCAGGTATTTTTCGACACGCCCCCGGTGACCAATCCCGATCCCTCCGGCGAGAGGATTATCTGTTTCGGAGACAGCCTGACCTTCGGAACCGGCGCCGGGTCGAACGAGAGTTATCCTTCAAGGCTCGGTTCGCTGATCGGCCGTGAGGTGATCAACGCGGGCGTGGCGGGCGATACGACCGCTGAGGCTCTCAAGCGTCTCGATCGTGACGTCCTCTCCCATGATCCCCGGATCGTCTTGATCACCCTCGGTGGCAATGATCTGATGGGCGACGTGCCGTGCGACGAGGCATTCGCCAATCTCAACGCGATCGTCCGGCGCATTCATCAACGGGGAGCGTTGGTTGTCGTCGGGGGGATCAACGTGCCGCTGTTCGACCGGGGTTTCGACGATGCCTACAAAGATTTGCAGCGATCGACCGGCTGCCTCCTGATTCCCAATATCCTGAAGGGCCTCATCGGCAAGAATAACCTGATGTCCGACCGGATTCACCCCAACGGAGACGGTTACGCGATCATGGCCCGACGGTTCCAAAAAGAAATCGAACCCTATCTTTGACGACAATCGGCAACGATAACGAACTCGGGACCTCAGTGTTTCAGCTCGGCAGATTTATTTTTCGTTTTTCGGGGTCGGTTTGCCGGCGGTAGAAGATTGCCATCTTGCCGATCGCTCCGGCACACTCGCAGCTCGCGCCGCGTTCGATGTCGCCGATCATCGTCTGCCGATCCTCCCGATCCGCCATGATCTGGATCTTGATCAGTTCATGGGCTACCAGGGCCCGGTCGATGGCGTCAAGGACCGAAACCGACACGCCCTCTTTGCCGACCTGTACCAGCGGCTTCAAACCGTGGGCTACCCCACGCAGATATTTTCGCTGAGATCCTTTGAGCATGTCGTGTCCTCCCTCGTAGCGCCCTGTCCCAAGGCGAGCCGGCCAAGGGTAACAGGATTCACCTCGACCGCCACAAAGAAGGCCCCGTGCCTTTTGGCTCAGCCTAACCCGACCTTCTCACCGGCTGCCATGCGCAGTCCGTAGCAGATACCTGGTGAGAAATGCGGGCTATGTTCCCGCTAAGCAAAACCTCAAGAGATAGCCACAAAAAGGCCGAATCTTGCAAATGGCTAAACTTGATACCATACCGCATGGTATGATTGTTCGAGTTGGATGAAGACTGTATGCGATTGACTCGTGAAGATTGGTTGAATGGAGGCTTTGAAGAGCTCAAAGAGCAGGGGTCTCGTGCCCTGACCATTGATGGTCTGTGCGCGCGACTGGGCGTCACCAAGGGTTCTTTCTATCACCACTTCACCAATCGTGAGGGTTTTTTTCGGGCGCTCCTCGAGGAGTGGGAGCGACGAATGACCGATGAGCTGATTGAAGCTTCAAGCGATGGTAGTGATTTTGCCGAGCGGAATCGTCGCCTGACCCGGCTCGGTCTCGAACTCTTCGATCCCCAACTCGAGGTCGAGATCCGAGTCTGGGCGCAGCAAGATGCTTTCGCCCGGGTCGTCCAGGAAAGGGTAGATCGCAGACGAGTCACCTACTTGAAGGAGCTCTTCGGGCTCATCATCGCCGACGAGCAACAGGCCGAAGACCTCGCCCTTATTCGTTACGCCTTTACGGTGGGCGCGCAGCATTTGCAGCCGGCGCTCACACCCGATCAGTACACTCGGCTCTTTGAGAGCCTCGAACGCAGACTCGAGAAATAGGACGGAGATCAAGCATGAAGACCATCATCGAACCCTTTCGCATCAAGATGACAGAGCCTCTGAAGGTCACAACTCGCGAAGAGCGGGTGGCCAAGCTCATCGAGGCCCATCACAACGTCTTTCTCCTCGATGCCGAGGATTGCGCCCTGGATTTGCTCACCGACTCGGGCACGGGCGCTATGTCGGCTCAGCAGTGGGCCGCCATGATGATCGGCGACGAGAGTTATGCCGGTAGCCGGTCGTGGAAGAGGTTTGAGGCCGCCGTCCGGGATATCACGGGCATCGACCACATCTTCCCGACCCACCAGGGGCGTGCCGCGGAGGGCATCCTCGCAGAGTGTGTGTTGAAGCCCGGAGATGTGGTCCCGAACAACAGTCACTTCGACACGACCCGCGCCAATGTCGAATACCGAGGCGCCGTGGCGCTGAATCTGCCGTGCGCCGAGGCATTCGACACCGCGGCCGAGGCGCCCTTCAAGGGGAATATGGACCTGGAGGGCCTCAAACGGTGTATCGCTGAACATGGGGTGGAGAAGATTCCCTTTGCGATGATCACCGTGACCAACAACGCCGGTGGCGGCCAGCCGGTGTCGATGGCCAACGTACGCGGCGTCAAGGAGATTCTCAAAAGGCACGGGATTCCACTCATCATCGATGCCTGTCGCTTTGCCGAAAACGCCTACTTCATCCGAGAGCGGGAGCCGGAATTTGAGGGCAGGGACTTGCTCGAGATCGCCCAGGAAATGTTCTCCTACGCCGATGGCGCCACCATGAGCTGCAAGAAGGACGGTCTGGCCAATATCGGTGGTTTCCTTGTTTGCCGCGATGGCGAGTGGGCCGAGCACTTCCGTAATCTGCTCATCCTGCGTGAGGGCTTCCCGACTTATGGAGGTCTTGCGGGCCGCGATCTCGAAGCCATCGCCGTGGGTCTCAAAGAAGCCTTGGACTACGATTACCAGGTCTACCGCCACGCCACGGTCGAATACATGGCCTCGCGCCTGCTCGAAATCGGTGTTCCCATGGTTCAGCCGGCCGGTGGGCACGCAATTTTCCTGGATGCCAAGAAGATGGTGCCGCACGTGCCGCTACTCCAGTACCCGGGCGTCGGTATCGTCAATGCCCTGTATGTCGAGGGCGGCATCCGGGCCGTGGAGTTGGGAACGGTGGCGTTCGGTTACATCGACGAGACCGGGCAGGAACATCCCGCGCCGCTTGAACTGGTGCGTATGGCCTTTCCGCGCAGGGTCTATACCCAAAGTCACTTCGACTATATGATCGAGGCCATTGTCGCGGTATGGCGGCAACGAGATCGGATCGGCGGCCATCGCATCACCTATCAGGCCAAACAGCTGCGCCATTTCACCTGTCATATGGAGCCGATTGGTTAGAGAAGTCTCATGACGGACCTTTACCTGGAGGTTGTGCTTGGAGATAAGCCGAGCGGCCGGTTCGAACCTGTACCGGGCACGTCGGTCATCGTGGGTCGGGCGCAAGATGCCGGGGTGACATTGGTGGACCCCCAGCTCTCGGGCCGGCACTTCGAGATCTTCTGGAGGGACGGCCGGCCGTGGATCCGTGATCTCGGCTCCACCAACGGTACGCAGGTCAACGACGTTGCCGTCACTGAATGGGCGCTCCGGCACGGCGACGAGATTTCGGCGGGTTCCCATCGCTTCCGGGTCTATTTTCCGGTCTCGGAGGACGCCGCGGTTGGGGGGCCGCCCCCTCTGCCGAGCGCTCCTTCGCCGTCCCCGCCCCCTGTCGGGGTATCTGCACCGGCTTCCGCCGGCTCGCTCCCGAGTCCGCCTCCGCTCCATCGGCAGACCCCCGCTTCTTCGGCGAGCCCGGGGCCTCGCCGGTGGTTGTTGGTCGGAGCTGTTGCCGGGGCCCTCGGCCTCTTCGCCGTCGGTGCGCTCGCAGTGATGGCCGTGGTGCTGGTGGGCGACTCCGGTCGCTGGGATCTCTTACCGGCGATGGCCAGATCAGCACTCACCAACGGCTGGTCCGGACGGCTTCAGCCGTCGCCGGGCCTCTCGACCGATACTCCGGCCCTGGACATCCGTCCGCACCCGGCGGTCCACCTGAGTGCGCCGGTCGGGGCACTGGATACTATGCGGGATTTTCAGGTTACGGAATTGGATGAAGATCAGCTACGCCGACACGCCACCACCTCTCCCATGGGCTACATGGTGCCTTTGGCCGGTGTCCAGCTGGAAAGCGACATGGACCACCGTGATCTTTTCCCCGGTGCGCTGACGGTGACCCTCGATCTGGCTGAACTCGGTGTGCCCAAGGGCATGTACGACCTGGTGGATATCTACCACGTCGATGCCGACGGCGCTCTCCGCCGGCAGCTCATTCGGCGCAAGGGCCGCAGGGTCGCCTTCGACTTGCGTCACAACGGTCCGATTCTGGTCGGCGCATTGGCGGTGGCCCTGGGTGCGCTCTTCAGCAAGGACGAGGCCCAGAAGTGGGGAGGCGTTGGGGAGTGGTTGGGGGGCAAGTATTGGTTCTACGACTACGAAATCTACCGAGTGTGGTACCCGAGGTCGCTGGGCTGGAGAGAGACACCGGAACTTCTGCGGGTCAATGCTGCACTTGAGGAGCGCTGGCGAGCTCATAGGCCGCGATCGCAGACCGGCGTGCTCGATGGCAAGGGAGAGCCTCCACCCTCCGGGTCCGGGACCCTCAAGATTCCGGAGGACCGTGACGAGAGACGCACATGGATCGTGGGATATTTCTCCGATCCCCAGGTCCAGAAACTCCTTCGGACACTGCGGGACCCCGTTTGGGTCCGAGCCAATGCCCTTCCTTTTCAGGCCGGCCACGTGGTCACAGCCCTTGAGCGCGCCCATCACTATCTCTTCAAACACCGCAAGCTGCGGCCTCCAAGCGGTGGCTCGGTGGACGTCATTCTGCTCAAGGATTGGGCGAAAGCGACGGGTGGAGGAAATGAGTTCGGATTTTCCTCCGACGGGTGCTTTTCCTACCCCTACATTCAACTCAACCGCAATAAAGTCCCTGACGGAGCGACGCCGTCGCCCGTCTACCTGGACAGCCTGGACACCACAATTCTGCACGAACTCTTTCATGTTGTGCAGAAGGAGTACTTCAACTGGTCCAAGTACCTGAACCCGGCCCACACTTTCGGCGGGGCCCGCTACACATGGTTCATGGAAGCGACGGCGTTGGTGCTGGAAGAGGATGCCAAGGAGTATTACACGACGGTGAAGAAGTGGACGCGCACGCACTTCGACACCACGTTTGATGTCACAGAGCACTTGGGCTACTTCAAGCTGCCCCTGGACGCCGGCGGCAAGACCGAGAAGGAGACCCAGCGCAAGGGCTACGCCGCCTCGCGTTTCCTTTTGGAACTTCAAAGCCGCTACTATGCCGGAAATCCGGATGCCTTTCTTCCGGCCTACCTGGGGGCATTCTGCTCCTTCAGCAACCCGGCCCAGGCGTTGGTCAGTGTCACAAGCTCCAGTTCGGAGGTGCTCGGCGCCGACTACAGGATCTTCAGTTACCGGCACGCCCGGGCCATAGCGGCCAATGAGCCGAAGCCGGGACGAGACGTCCTGAGCGCCTCCCACCCGATAGCGACCTGGCCCCTGGATCCGGCGCCGCTGTCGACGCCCTTCTGGCAGGTGGACTTCAACAGTCCATCGCCGGAGAGGCTGAAGAAAGCCCTCATCGTGCTTCGCACCCACCGGCTCCAGCAATACGGCGTTTACACCCGTTACTCTCTCGATGGTGGTGACTTCAGGACGGTGAACACTCCCACCGGAACCCAAGAGATCCAGGCTGGGGCCACGGCGGGAGGAAAGCGCTCGCTGATGGTGCAGCGCGTGGAAAGCTATGTCGACACGCCCTGGAGCATGGGCTCAATCGCCAATTACTTCGGGGGCAAACCGAAGACCACGGCCTTGCTCATGCTGCCGCCGACAAAGGGGCCGAAACTCGACCTGCTGAGTAGAACCAAAAAGCTCCGGGTCACGCTCGATCCGTCGCCGCTGTGGAGGGCGGGCGAGCTGAAGGAGTTCCAGGTCCGAATCGGGCCGCCGACCCGCAAGCCTTTCACTTTTGCCCTCACAAAAGGCACATCGGCCGAGATTCCGTGGTCGGTGGTTTTCTATGACCTCCCGAATGTCCAAAAACTTCCGAACCCAATACTGCGTGCTCTCCTCAATCAACAGGATCTCATCGACATGTACGCCGTTTGGATATACCTGAAAACAGTGATCGAGCCGGAGGAGTTGAAGCTCAATGCGTGTTACCGCGAGGTTTTAAAGTACAATTCCGACGACCCGCCGGATGCCGCAGGCATCGAAGGCCCATGGAGTGAGGTCTTCGAGATTCCCGTCAATCGAGACGAATTGGCCGAGTTGAACTACGGTGTCGGCGGCACCTGGTCCGGAACCGCAATGATTCTGCACGACCCGGTTCAGTTGAAGCTGAATCAGTACGGCAGCAAGATCAAGGGCACCTGTAGCTACGGCGGTGTTGTCTACCGCTTGGAAGGCACCTGGCGGCCCGAAGAGAGGGGCTGGGAGGTGGAGCTGCTGGTGGCCACCAATGAGGGTCTCGCCTCACAGCTGGTGACGCCATACATGCGACGAATGGCCGGTGAAGAGCTGTGGCTGGCCTGGCCGGCCTGCGTCCTCCGTCGTGACCCGCCACGACGGCAGGAAGACGAGGAGACTCGCGGTTGGCTGGATCGGTTGTTGGGATGGTAGACATGCGATGTCCGAGATGCGGTAACGAGATTGGCGCCCATGAGAGTTCCTGCCCCCACTGCGGAGCAGGTTTGGCGGCGCCACCGCCTTTACCGTCGCCGGCTATGAGATCCACTTCTCCGCCTGCCATCAGCCCTCCAATATCGGCCGCGCCTTCGACCGAGCCCGCGGGGTGCCTGTGTCGACTCTTCGCCCTGGGTCTGGACCTGGTGCTGCTCATCTTTGTTCTGCTGATTTTCGATGTTCTTCTCGACGCGTTACTGGAGGAGCACCTCAGCCGCACCGTTCTGGATACCGAGGGGCGTCTTTTTGAGACCCTGGTGGCCCGCTACGAACTGGCGGCCTGGCTGGGAGGTTCGCTGCTGATGCTCCTGTACTTTTCGCTCCTTGAGCGCTCACCGTGGCGGGGGACGCCCGGAAAACGAGCGCTCGGCTGTCAAGTTGTTCGCAGCGACGGCCGGCCCGCCGGCTTGCCACGTTTGCTGTGGCGAAATCTCATGAAGCTGCTCTCGGCGGCACCGTGTTTCCTCGGTTTCGCCTTGGCCGCCGTGACCCCGGGACGACAGGCGCTGCACGATTTTCTGAGCGGCTGCCGGGTGGTCGGAAGAAGATAAATATGAGTGAATCTCGGCCTTTTGATGCGACTTTCGCTACACCGGCTTCTGGGGAAGAGGCAGAATGGGTGAGAAGTGTAGGCTGGCCGGACGTGAGAGTTCTTGTGGCTATCGCCGTGTCGCTTGTTGTTCTGCCGGTATTGCCGTCGGCGGCGACCGAGCGTACGATCGCGGTCACGCCTTTCGATGAAGCCCCTCGGATCGACGGCGTTCTCGATGATCATGTGTGGTCTTCGGCCTCTCCGACTGCCGGCTTCGTTCAGATCGAACCGCAGTATGGAGAGTTCTCGGCCTATCGAACCGAGGTCCGGATCGGCGCCACAGAAGAGGCTCTCTTCGTCGCCTTCAAGTGTTACGATCCGGAGCCGGGAAAGCTCTCAGCAGCTATCACGTCGAGGGACGGCAATTTCGGGGCTGACGACTCGGTGACAATCCTTCTGGACACCTTCGACGGCGGTCGCACCGCCTACCTCTTTGCTACCAACCCTCTTGGGGTGCAGCAGGACGGCAAGGTGGCCGACAACGGTCGCACCGTCGACTTCAAGTGGGATGCCTCCTGGACTTCTGCGTCCAGCCGCTCCGCCGAGGCTTGGACGGCGGAGTTCGCCATCCCCTTCGAGGTCCTAAAGTTCAGCGGCGGAAAAAGTTCCACTTGGGGGATCAATTTTCTTCGCCGTGTACCGCGTCGCCTCGAGACATCGATGTGGTCTGGACCAGCGGAGTCTATGTGGCGCGTGTCGGCCTTCGGTACGCTCACCGGCCTCGACCTTGATGGGCGGCGGACCAAGCGCTACGATCTGATCCCATACGCAATCGTCGCTCTCGAGGAGGGTGAGGACGCCGATCTGGAGGTGGGGCTCGACTTCAGGTACCGGATCACGAGCGACCTCGGTTTAGACCTGACGGTCAACCCGGACTTCGCCCTGGTGGAGGCCGACGTCGAGCAGATCAACCTGTCGCGGTTCGAACTCTTCATACCCGAGAAACGGCCCTTCTTCCTCGAAGGTGTAGAGATGTTCAACCAGCGGATTCGCCAGTTCTACAGCCGGCGGATCGGGAATATCGCATGGGGGGGCAAGCTGAACGGCAATATGGCCGGCTGGGACGTGGCCGCGTTGGCAACCCGGGCTGATCTCGAGACCGAAATTGGCCCGGAAGGGGAAATCAAGGATGAAGATGCCGACTATACGGTTCTTCGACTTCAGCGGGGTATCTTCGGTTCCTCGACGGTCGGGTTCCTCGCTGCCAATCGAAACACCGAAGAAGGCAATGCCGGTTCGGTGGGTATCGATGCGACGCTGTTTTTCACCGAGAAATTGGGGATGACAGCCCAAGTGCTCCGTGCCCACGGCACTGAGAACGACGGCGCGCTTGCCTGGTTCCTGCGTCCGGCTTTCGACTCGGCCAACACCCACTTCCATGTCCGCTACACGAACCTCGACGCTGGGCTCAAGGACAACATCAATGCCATCGGCTTCCTCAGGGACGACGATCGCAAGGAGGTGGACAGCTACTTTGGCCACACCCTCTGGTTCGAAGACGGTGTCGCCGAGAAACTCAAGGTAGGGGCCAACTACAACCGCTACTGGAGCCAGGAGGGGGAACTCCGTGCCTGGGAGATTGATGCCGAGGCTGAGTTGGTCCTCACCAGCTTCTGGGAAATGGGTCTGTCCTACGTCGATGAACTCGAAGTCTTTGAAAAGGAATTTCGCAACACGATCTTGAAAACAGAGGTGGGCTACGACAACCGCTCCGGAAAGTCGTTCAAGCTGTCCGCAGGCGTCGGTGAGAACTTCGACAGCGACCTCATGCTCTTCGGCTTCGAAACCGAGCTGAGCCTGTCCGAGGCGTGGAATCTTACCTACGAAGCGACCTGGCTCGATCTCGATCCCGACCCCGAGAACGAGAGCACATGGATTCACATTCTGAGTTCCAGCTACTACTTCACCAACGACCTCTACCTCAAGGTCTTCGTGCAGACCAACTCGGTAATCAGCAAGGAGAATGTCCAACTCCTCGGGGTGTGGCGGTTCCTACCGCCGTTCGGCTCGCTGCAGGTCGCCTACCAGAAGGGAACCTCAGAGATTGGTGAGCGGTCGGAGCAGGGCAATAGTTTCTTCACCAAGCTGTCTTGGGTGTTTTGAAGACCGAACTCAAGCAGAGCACCGCTATGTTCAAGTGCCTGTGCGGCAACGTCTCCCGCACCGATCTCAGTCGAATTCTGTCGGCCGTTGCCCTGATCCTGGATATCGATCTCGCCCACTGCGAGGCGATTTTTTGACTTTGCATTGCCCCCTGTTACTTGGTGGCTTTCAGCAAAACGCGGATCGCTGCCAATACGGTCAGGACCGCGAACACGACCAGGCCCCATCCGGAGGCGACGGGGATAGCTGGGCCGAAGGCTGCGGTCCCACAGCTTGCGAGGTAAACCTCCCTGTTGCCGTCTCCGTTGCTGCCGGTGACATTGCTGTAAGAGTCGAAGGCGATCCGCTCGCCATCCCCGCTGAGCGAAACTCCCATCATGTAGAAAAAGGATGGTCCGGTCGTGTCGGTGATCTGGGTGATCTCGCTGGTCAGAACGTCAAACAGGAAAAGCTCGTTGTTAGCGTCAGGGTTGGCGCCAGTCGGATCGTTGAAGGAGGCAAAGGCGAGTCGCGTGCCATCCTGGTTAAGAGACGGCGCATAGCTCTCGAGGCCGGTGAGATTTGTTACCTGGCTGAAGGTCGCGCCGGCATTGTCGTAAAGAAAGACC
Source organism: Thermoanaerobaculales bacterium (assembly GCA_021107705.1). GTDB lineage: Bacteria > Acidobacteriota > Thermoanaerobaculia > Thermoanaerobaculales > Sulfomarinibacteraceae > JAIOSJ01. The sequence goes on from JAIOSJ010000281.1 coordinate 10,143, forward strand.
TCGATATTTGCATCAAGGTTGCCTCCGGCTACCAGGTCACGGTTGGACTGCAGGGCGAGCCATGCCCCATCGTGGCTGAGATCCGGGGAGTAGCTCCCGCCGCCGAGGGTGTTGGTTATCTGCGTCGTTGTCGCCGTCGGAACGTCATAGAGAAACACCTCAGAGTTCCCATCGACATTTCCTCCGGCGATGACATCTGCAGTTGAGCTAAAGGCCAACAGGTTGCCGGCGGCATCCAACGAGCTGATTTCGGCTTGGCCACCGACGGTGGTCGTCACCTGGATGAAGGTTCCTGCGGTTCGATCGTAGAGAAAGAGTTCAGGATTGCCGTCCGGGTTGCCGCCGGCGACGATGTCGGTGTTGGAAACGAAGCTGACCAGCGTTCCGTTGCCGTTGACCTCTGGGTAGCGGCTCGATCCGGCCAGGGTGTTGGTGATCTGGAGTATTGAAGCGCCGGCCACATCGTAAAGGGCGATCGGAGAGGTCCCGCTGGGAAACAGCTCCGGTGATCCTTCAAAGGCCACCCAGAGACCGTCACCGCTGATGGCGGGCCTGACATTGCCGGAACTCCCGGTGACGGTAATCTGGGAGAAGGAGTCGCCCGCCACGTCATAGAGCCAGACCTCGAAGTTTCCGTCGGGATTCGAGGCGGGTACGGGCTCAGCGTTGCTTTGAAAGGCGATCCAAAGACCGTCTGAGCTGATCGTGGATTCCTCGTTCGAGTTGGGTAAATTCGGATCGCCGGTGGTGTCTGTTACCTGATCGACGATGCAGGGTTGGGCCACAGCCGAACCCGGTAAGAACAGAACGAGGAGCAGACTCGCCGCCAAGGCGGTTCCCGCGGTCCAGTGAGTCAACCCGACCTTCTCACCAGCTATCTGCTGCGGCCGAAGATCTGTCGCACCGCGCTGTCCTTTTCGCAATTCGGCTCCTGCGCCGTACTGTCGAGTACGCCTCGTCGCCTCATCACTCAAAAAACCACGCTGCACAGCAGCTTTGCAGCCTCGCGACGAAACCTGGTGAGAAGGTCGGGTTAAGTGTGCGGCTCTGATGCCGTGCGGTCGTCGAAGTGGCGTCGAAAACATAATACCCTCCTCTCGCGCGTCGATCACAGGTAGGCGACAGCACTGAAAGCGACGCCGAGTTGTTTGTTTCTCGTATTTCTGATTGTAGCCCTCGGCAGTTGTCGTGACAAGCGGGAGGCAACCATTTCTCGAGGAGAGCTTCACTCCTCGTCAAAGAGCGACGGCTGGTCGGTCTCCGGCGGATCGGGAAGCTCGGGACTGGGTGCGGCTGCCTCCGCTTCGACTTCCGCCTTGCGGAGTTTGCGCAGGCGCAGCACCGGCTTGGGGGCAAGCCGGCGACCGCGCGCCGAGGCGCCGACCAAATCGAGGATCGAGAGATCGAATCGGCCTTCGCGGACTCGCTGCCGTTTGGCCGGGACGAAGTCCATGTGGATGCAGTCGTCGGAATCGCCGGGCAGTAGGAGGTCGATTCTGCCCTCCTTGTCCTTGATCAGCTCGTACTCGCGATCGCGGATGAAGGCGCGAATGTGGACCTTCTTGGCCCAGGTGATGCGCCCCTTGTCGCGGTAGACAACCGTGAAGCGCACCCCTTCGTCCGGGTCGAAGACATCGAGGTAGATGACCTTGCCGGGAATCAGGACCTTTTCCTCGGGGCTGATGATGCGGTAGGAACCGTCTTTGCTGATGATCAGTACCTTGTCGTACTCACTCAGCTGCAACTGATATTTCTCGCCCTTCACGGCGGTGCCGAAGAAGCCGGTTTCCGGATCGTAGGAGGCCCTCAAGTTCTGTCGCGCCACGGCGCGAACGTCGACGTTCTTGAAAGTCGTGATCTCGGTTCGCCGGGGGAAGTTCTCACCGAATCGCTCGAGTATGGACTCGAGGTAGGCGATGGTGGTGGCGGTCAGCTTGCGCAGCTTGCGATTGACCTCGGCGATCGCCTTCTTGGTCTTGGTGATCTCCTCACGGTTGCGGTCGATGTCGTACTGGGAGATCCGGCGAATGGGAATCTTGAGCAGGCGCTCGATGTCGTCATCGGTCACGGCACGCACCAACAGATCCTCGAAGGCCTCCAGGCCGGCGTAGACCTCGTACTTGACGGCCTCGGCCGTCGTGGCCTCTTCGATACGTTTGTAGATGCGGTTTTCGATAAAGATGCGTTCCAGCGTCAGCCAGTGTCGGGTGTCTTCGAGATGTCCGAGTTCGAGTTCCAGTTCGGCTTTGATGATGCCGCGCAAATTGTCGGTCAGGATGCACAGAACCTCGGTGACCGAGAGTTCGACGGGGTGCCGGTCCCGGATCATCACCATGTTGGAGGAGACCGAGACTTCGCAATCGGTGTGAGCGTAAAGCTGGGGAACGACTTCGTCGGCATAGACGCCCCGTGGCAGGTCGATCTCGATCTCCACGGTGTCGGTGGTGAAGTCGTCGATCGAGGCGATCTTGACCTTGCCCTTCAGGGCAGCATTTTCGATCGAGGCGAGCAGGCTTTCGGTCGTCGTACCGAAGGGAACTTCGCGGATGACGACAGTCTTTTCATTGCTGACGTCGATGCGGGCGCGAACCCTGACCTTGCCCCGTCCGTCGTCGTACTCGGTGACGTCGACGAGGCCGCCGTTGGCAAAGTCCGGCAGGAGTTCGAACGGTTCGCTCTTCAAAACGGCGATCTGCGCCTGCAGCAGCTCGCAGAAGTTGTGGGGCAGGATCCGGGTGGCCATGCCGACCGCGATGCCCTCGGTGCCCAGCATCAGGAGGATCGGCAGTTTGGCCGGCAGAAAGACCGGTTCGGTGGTGCGGCCGTCGTAGCTGGGCCGAGTCTCGGTCAGCTCCTTGGAAAAGAGCGTCTCGCGGGCCAAATCGGTCAGGCGGCACTCGATATAACGGGACGCAGCGGCCGAGTGGCCGGTGATGATGTTGCCGAAATTGCCCTGTTTCTCGATGAAGTATTCCTTGTTGGCCAAGACGACCAGGGCGTCGCCGATCGAGGCGTCGCCGTGGGGGTGGAGCTTCATCGTGTCGCCGATAATGTTGGCGACCTTGTGGAACTTTCCGTCATCGACCTTGAACAGCGTTGCCAGGATGCGCCGTTGCACCGGTTTGAGGCCGTCGCGAAGGTCGGGGATCGCCCGGTCGATGATGACGTAGGAGGCATACTCCAGGAAGTTGCGCTCCATCAGAGGTTTGAGTTCGGTCATGCGATGTCCGAAATCAGGTTCTCGATGATGAAATCGCGTCGGGCGGGGGTGTTCTTGCCCATGAAGAAGGCCAATGCCTCCTGAATGGCGCCCATTGATCCCACGGAGACCTGGGTCAGGCGGGCCTTCTCCGGGTCGATGAAGTGAATGAATTCCTTCGGTGAGATCTCTCCGAGGCCCTTGAAACGGGTGATCTCCGGGCCGCGGAGGTGTTCGACGGCGGTGTCGCGCTCGGCTTCGTTGTAACAGTAATGGGTTTCCTTCTTGTTGCGCACGCGAAAGAGTGGGGTCTCCAGGATGTAGACGTGGCCGGTGACAACCAGCTTTTCGAAGTAGCGTAAGAAGTAGGTCAAGAGCAGGTTGCGGATGTGCATACCGTCGACGTCGGCGTCGGTGGCGATGACGACTTTGTTGTAGCGCAGTCTGTCGATTCCGTCCTCGATGCCGAGGGCCCGCATGATGTTGTAGAGTTCCTCGTTCTTGTAAATCGCCTCGCGGCCCAGGCCGAAGGTGTTGAGCGGTTTGCCTTTGAGGGAGTAAATTGCCTGGGTCTGAACGTCGCGCGACTGGATCATGGCTCCGCCGGCCGAGTCTCCCTCGGTCAGGAAGATCGTGCTCTCCTCGCGGCGCTTGCCTTTGGTGTCGGAGAGATGCACCTTGCAATCGATCAGCTTGGGAATGCGGATGGCGACCCTCTTGGCCCGTTCCCGAGCCTCTTTCTTGATCGCCGACAGTTCCTTTCGCACCTTCTGGTTCTGTTTGACCTTGGCGATCAGCTGTTCTGATTCGGTGGGATTTTTGTGCAGCCACAGGACGACCTCGTCCTTGACGGTATTGACGATCCAGGAACGGATCTCGGTCGAGCCCAGCTTGTTCTTGGTCTGCGACTCGAAGACCGGATCCTGCAGCTTGATGGCGATCGCGCCGGTCAGGCCGTCGCGCACATCCTCGCCGGCGAAGCCGTTCTTGGCAAATTCGTTGACGCCTTTGAGGATGCCCTCGCGGAAGGCGCTTTGATGGGTGCCGCCGTCGTTGGTGTACTGGCCGTTGACGAAGCTGAAATAGGTTTCGCCATAGGTGTGGGTGTGGGTGAAGGCGAATTCCAGGCGGTCCTGGCGGCAGTGGACGATGTCGTAGACCTTGGGTTCGGCGCCGATCTCGGCGTCCAGGAGATCGGCGAGCCCGTTTTTCGAGGTGTAGCGGGTTCCGTTGTAGATGAGGGCCAATCCGGTGTTGAGGTAGGTGTAGTACTGCAGACGGTGCTCGATGTGCTCCTCGCGCCAGTCGTATTCGCCGAAGATCTCCTGATCGGGCACGAAACGGATCATGGTGCCGTTCGGGGTCTTTGGGTCCTTCCCGCCCTTTTCTTCGATCTTTCTGCCGCGCACGAATAGGGCCCGTTTGAATTTGCCGTCGCGGTGGGAGATGACCTCAAAGTCCGAAGAAAGAGCGTTCACGGCCTTGGTTCCGACGCCGTTGAGACCGACCGAAAATTGGAAGACGTCGTCGTTGTACTTGCCGCCGGTATTGATCCTGCTGACACACTCGACCACCTTGCCGAGCGGGATCCCGCGTCCATAGTCACGAATGGTGATCTGGGCGCCATCTCGCGTGATCTCGATTTTTCGGCCCTCACCCATGATGAACTCGTCGACGGAGTTGTCGATGACCTCCTTGAGCATCACGTAGATGCCGTCGGCGGGGTTGGAGCCGTCACCGATGCGACCGATATACATGCCGGTCCGCAGCCGGATGTGCTCGAGCGCATCGAGGGTCTGGATGGACTTCTCGTCGTATGCAATTTTCTTGGTGCTGACCATATCTCCTCACCAGGGGCTCTTTGCATGCCCCGATTTCGCAGCTAGGATAGCACCCACCGATGTTGTGTCGAGTCTTTGAGATCAAAGGATACCGAACGATGGAACCGGACTCAGCCAGAAGAAAAGACCTTCCACTGTTGATCATCAAGACCGGTACGGCCATTCACCACGTGCCGGGAAAGGGGGATTTTGAACAGTGGATCGTTGAAAGAATGGGGGTCGGCGTCGAGAGTGTCCGAGTGTGTCGCGTCGATGAGGGCGAGCCCTTGCCGAACTGGGAGGAATTCTGTGGGGCCGTCATCACCGGTTCCGCTGTGATGGTTACCCAGCGCCTGGCCTGGAGCGAGAAATGTGTGACCTGGCTCCGGCGGGCCGTATCGGCCCAATTTCCCCTGTTGGGCATCTGTTTTGGTCACCAGCTGCTGGCCCATGCCCTGGGCGGCGTCGTGGAGAGTGATCCTCGTGGGCGTGAAATCGGCAGCATCGAAGTGTGTCTCGAGCCCGAGGCGGAGAGGGACCCTATTTTCCGTCGCTTCCCCCGGGCCTTCGTCACCCAGGCAACCCACAAAGAGTCGGTGATTGAACTTCCTCCGGGCGCCTTGCATCTCGGGTCGTCCAAACACACGAGGAACCACATTTTCAGAGTCGGGAAGACAACGTGGGGTGTGCAGTTTCACCCGGAGTTTGACGCTGATGTGATGCGGGCCTTCCTCCGTGCTCGGCGGGAGGCTCTTGCGCAAGAAGGTCTCAACCCCGATCAATTGCATGACGAGGTTCGAACCGGACCTTGGGCGTCGGCCGTCCTGTCGGGATTCGCGTCGGTTCTGGGTTTTGGATAAGGCGTTTAGTTGGAATATTTGTGGCTTTTGTCACAGAAATGGTCGATTTTCTTCGGGTTGGCGTCATCTGGCGCAAATGATTCACGGCTTGGGGTTTGTCAAGCTGTGGGGATGGGTGGTACACTTCCCTTGTGCTTCAGGATACTAATGATATGAGTGAGAGTGATTCCCTGAGGAGGTGACGAATGAAGGCCATTGGACGGTTCGCTCTGATTGCCGTGATTGTGTTGGCCGGTGTTCCGGCGGGGGCGCAGGCCCTGAGTACCGTATATTCTCACGATTTTGACACGCCGGTGGGTTCCGAGTGGTCGAACAACCTTCGTACCACAACGCCAAATGCAGCGCGCACCTTTCTCGGGCGGTTCTCGGGCGAGAATGTGACCCTTAATTTGGTGGCCCTGCCGGAGCACTGTGCGGTGACGGTGACCTTCGATCTTCTGATTATCAATTCCTGGGAAGGTTCCGTCGGCTACCACGCCGGACCGGATATCTGGGATTTGAATGCGTCGGTGCCCTCAGATTGTTGTCCGGTTCAGAACCTGGAACATACGACCTTTGCGAATTGCTCATGTCGTTACCAGGCTTTTCCGGACCGCTATCCCCATGCCTACAACCCAGGTCTGACCGCTGCAGACGAGATTGACACGCTTGCCTACGAACATGACTCCGTCTACTACGTGAGCTACACCTTCTACCACCACCAGGGAGACCTGCAGCTCAGTTTCTCGGGTAGTTCCGACCTGCAGGGCTGGTTGGATGAAACATGGGGCATTGACAATATCGTCGTGGAGGTTGATGCGGAAAGCTGCTGCCGGGCCGCCCGGCACTTGCCGACAACCTACGGTCCAGGGACAGAGATTTCGGTTGCCATCGATGTGGTGCCGAATCCGGAAGCCCTGGCCTATGTTCTCGAAGAGGATCCACCGGGATGGTGGTCTGTCTCGGCAATCTCCGACGGCGGGTATTACGATCCCACCACCCGGACCATCAAGTGGGGTCCATATTTCGAAAATACACCGCGCACCGTGCAGTACAACGTAGATGTGCCGGCCGATATGAGTGCCATCGTTAATTTCAGAGGCAATGTTTCAGTTGACGGAGAAACCGAAATCATCTGCGGAGACACCCAGGTCCGAGTGGGCTCCTACCACCCCGCCGACACCGATGAGGATTGGTCGATTTCCGCCGATGAAGTCAGTGCCTACGCGGCTGCATGGCGGGTTGGAGACGAGTGGCCGCGGATTCCCGCTGTCATTCCTGCGGATTTCATCACCAATGCAGGGCTCATCTGGAAAGCGGGTCAGGTCTACGCGTTTGACACCTCAGTTTCGCCGCCGTGGCTTCCCTCCGGGGGCGCGAAGGCCGGCGGTGGCTCGTTGCATGCGGTTGCCGACACCACGGTCTTCAGTCCCGGAGTCCCGGTTCAGATCAGCCTGAAGGCCCAACCCGATGCAGGGACCTTGGCCTACATCGTCGAAGAGACCGTGCCCGAGGGCTGGGAAGTGGTTGACGCCGGTGATGGATTTGTTGAGAGTCGAAGCGGTGTGCTTCGCTTCGGCCCGTACTTTGATGATGCGGCTCGCGACCTGACGTACCAGGTCATGCCGCTCGCGGGAGCGCGTGGCATAACCCGATTCGAGGGCAAGGCGTCCTTCGACGGGGTCGAAGTGCCGGCCGACGGACTTCGTCTCTACCAGGTCGGGGTGGCTCGTTCGTCCGAAGGGAGAGCAGCCGCAGAGTAAGAAGAAATTCGGAATGTTCTAAACGGGGTGGCTGCGGCCGCCCCGTTTTTTTACGCCTTTTGAAAAAAGCTACAAAGAGAATAGCCACAAAAAGGCACGAAAAGGCATAGAAAAGAAGGCAATTCTCTCGCAAAGACCGCAGAGGACGCAGAGGGGGGAAAGAGGAGGAGGGTTTCTCGTAAAGATATATTTCTCAGCGTTCTTGGCGTTCTCTGCGAGATTTTCTCCTGTGTCGTTTCCGAAATGTGCTTGTCCTATGTTTTGGAGCGCGATTGCCTGGCCCGCATTCTCGTGCGCTGAATTATGCAAACGCCTCAGCCGAGAGCTGAGAGCTGATGCCTCTGATCACCCTCCGAGGCGGGGGCGTAGGGCGGTGTATTTCTTGTACAGGGCATCGTAAGTTGCTTCAATCTTCTCCAGGCGTTCGTCCAACAGGTCCTGCCAGTGCTCGTGGCTTTCCGTTTCGACGCGAATGGCGCTCAATCTATAGTTCAGCGCGTCGAAACGGA
>JAIOSJ010000292.1 GCA_021107705.1 Thermoanaerobaculales bacterium
GACCGTCCGGGCGAGTTGTGGATCGGCACCGACAACGGACTTAACCTTCTCCGCGACGGCAGGCTCAGCTTCTTCACGAGTGCCCGCAACGGCCTGTTCGACGACAAGTACTTCCGCATCCTGGCCGACGACAACGGGGGGGTCTGGAGCAGCTCGAACCATGGCCTCGCCCGTATCACCCTCGACGAACTCCGCGGCCTCGCCGACGGCGCCGTCCAAGTAGTGACGCCGATGGTGCTCAACGCCTCGGACGGAATGCGCACCAGCCAGTGCAACGGGGCCTCACAGCCGGCGGGGTGGAAGGCGCGGAACGGCGACCTGTGGTTCCCGACTCCCCACGGTGTGGTCAAAGTGGAGCCCGACAAGCTGCGCCTCAACACCCATCCTCCGCCGGTTCAGCTCGAGGAGATGCTGATCGACGGCCGCCCCGTCGATCCAACCCCGCCGGTCGTGGTGCCGGCGGGCGCCGACAGCTTTGAGTTCCACTTCACCGCACTCAGCCTCGTGTCGCCCGAGCGGGTCCGGTTCCGCTACCGACTCGAGGGCTTCGATCGGACCTGGGTCGAGGTCGGCCCGCGCCGCGCCGCGTACTACACCAACCTTCCACCCGGGTCCTACGCGTTGCACGTGGTGGCGTGCAACAACGACGGCGTATGGAACGAAGAGGGGGTGAGCTTGCCTTTCGTCCTACGCCCGGCCTGCTGGCAGAACTGGTGGGCCCGCATCGCTCTGTTCTCGGTTGCGATGCTTGGAGTCTGGGCGGCTGTGAACCTCCGCCTCGCAGCCATGGAACGACGCACCACCCACCTCGCAGCCATGGTCGATGCGCGCACCACTGAACTCGCCGACAAGATCCACCAGCTTGAAGTATCGGAGCGCAACGCCCATATCTCGGAGCAACGGGCGCTGGAGGCGAGCAACGCCAAAAGTATCTTCCTGTCCAACATGAGCCACGAGCTGCGCACGCCGCTCAACTCCGTTATCGGCTTCGCTGACATCCTCAAGGGGCGCCTGGCCGACACCGATGACGAGCGCCTCCTCCACTTCGTCACCAACATCCACAGCAGTGGTGAGCACCTGCTGGCGATCATCAACGACATCCTGGACCTGGCGAAGATCGAGGCCGGGTGGATGGAGGTCCACACCGAGGACCTCGCACTGGCGCCGCTCTTGGAGGACGTACGCCGGGTGATGCATGGGCTGTCTCACCGCCGAGGCATCACCGTAACCATCGAGCCCGAGGCGACGCCGATCGAACTGACGGCCGACCGAGGGAAACTCAAACAAGTCTTGTTCAACCTGGTGTCCAACGCGGTCAAGTTCTCGCCCGGCGGCGCCCTCGTCACCATCCGTTCGGCGCTGCTCGACAGTGTCGACTCGCCCCTCGCCGTACCTACCGTGGTCGTCGAAGTCTCGGACCAAGGACCGGGCATCGCCCGTCGCCACCAGGAGATCATCTTCGAGGAGTTCCGTCAGATAGACGGCAGCAACAGCCGTGAGCACGAGGGTACCGGTCTCGGCCTGGCCCTGGTCCGACGCCTGCTCGCTCTCCAGGGTGGTCGGGTTGAACTCGAGTCCGAGGTCGGCCAGGGCAGCACATTCACCGTGTGGATTCCTCGCCGGGTCGAACCGTCGGCAACACCAGAAGCCTGAATCGCTCCTCCCAACTGCCCTTGCTGCATTTCATCTCCGGGTCAATCTCTTCGACGTCCACTTCCGAAACGAACTCGACGGGTTTGCGGTCGGCCAAACCGGCACGATTCTCGCCACCGATGACGGGGGAGCACACTGGCTGCCCGAGGCGAGCCCAACCGAAGCGACCCTCAATACGATCTCCTTTCTCGGCCCGGACCAACGTTGGATTGGCGGTGCCTGGGGGGCCGTACTCGGACCACCGAGCTGTCTCTTTGCCGACGGTTTCGAGTTGGGCAACACCTCGGCCTGGTCGTCGGTCACACCATAGAATTCCCTGCGATCCATTTCGCGGCGCCTCTGCTGAGCCATGAGTTCACTGTGACCCTGCTCCTTCCAAGCACCTCGGCCAATGCCTTCACCGATATTCCGTATCGCCCCCCCCGGCAGGCAGCTCCCGAATCCGGACGGTTTCCCGCTTTCGGCCCCTTCCCGCGAACTCCACCCTATCAACCCCCAGTTTGTCGATCGTCGCCTCGACGAATTGGGAGGCACTGTGCTGCGTAAGGTATCGGTTTGAATTTTCTGGCTTCTTGGGGGGTAAAGGTGCAATCCGTTCCACTGAAGGACTGTTCATACCTGGAATCGGACTGTTTCTTCCTCTGGCGGACTGTTGACGGCTGGATCAAGGCATTGCGTGCAAGGTCAGACGATTCCGACGATGAATCGCATCTGCATCGGTCAGACACTCTCGGCAGAAGGGTGGCAGGCTGTCTTTGGAAACGGTCTTACGATGCCGAGAGTGCCAAGGACCTCCTCTGAATGGAACCTCACCTCATCACAGGAAGGTTCAAAAAGTTTCTCCACCGATGCGGAGGCTACCGTCCGCAGCAGCGCTTGAATTTCTTGCCGCTGCCGCATGGACAGGGTTGGTTCCGGCCGATCTTGGGCGTCGCTACGGCAGGACGGGAATGCGGCTTCACGTTGCCCTTGATGCTCCTCCGATACAGATGCCGAAGCTGGCGTCGTCGCTCCGCAACAACCTCGGGAAAATCCAAACAGCCCTCTTCGAGGGCGGTCATCAGCCTGCGAGCTGTGGACGATGAAACGGACGGGGAGTCTTCGACCTTCATGGACCGGCCGCGAATGTCATAACGAACAGCTGCCACCACCGACACCGAATGGTCAACCGGGAACTTTTCCTGGCCGTTCTCGATGGTTTTGCGCTCCTCGAGGGAAAAGAAACTGAGGACAGCTTCGGTGCATGTGCAATCTGGCTGCACGCAGTACTGGTCGTCCGCACACCAGGATTGTCCATCCGCTGAGAAGGTCAGCGGTTCCGCAAATGGGAATATCTCGTCGTACGCGACCATCATTCCATCGGTCATGACGCCTGAAGGGAAGTGTGCCTCCAAGGAGTCGAGGTCCATATTTTCCATTGATTGGCGCTTGTCGGCCACCAACCAGGCACGAAGTTGGTGCCAATTCTCGGAGGTAAGTCCGTCGGCGACCACTCGGGTGAGGGTGATGTCGGTCTGTTCTGCGTCGCGAAGAGGCTGCTGCGGACCTCGCTCACGAATGTCGAGCGCGATGATGCACGTCCCTGTGTCAACACCCTTCGAATCGCCAAGAGGAGTACAGACAAGCTCGACGGAAAAGCATCCACACGTTGGACTTTGGCAAGCGTGAAATGACACGCTATACTGGTCGGTTCGGCCATCAGATGAAAGGACCGTCAGACGACTGCCGGTTTCCGGATTGATCTCTAAAAGCACGTCAGAAGCGGCGTCGGGCTCATTTGCCATACGGCGGATTCTACACGACCATTTTCTTGCCCCAATGAAACCGGAGCCAGATGTGCGCATCATCCGCTTGTTTCGTTGCCGATTTGCCGAGAGCTGCCCACGAATTGCCGGCCCAGTCGAAAGGGGTCCAATCACGCCGTTCCGCCATTGCTCGCTAGAAAACCTGCTTTGGCGGTAAGGCCGGGGTCGGAAAACAGAGGCCGGGACGGCAGACAGCGTCGGCTACAGCGGCATACGGTACCGTCGGCGTCCGGGACCAGTTCCTCGAACAGCGACCGTTGACCGCGGCGGCGAAGGTCAACCGTGACCCGAGCTATTAATCACTGTCCCCTATTTTTCCACTTGATAAACATACGTCAATGGCGTATATTGA
>JAIOSJ010000181.1 GCA_021107705.1 Thermoanaerobaculales bacterium
ACTGAGGCGCAATCTGCGCAGCCGTAAGTCATTGAAGTAGAACGACTACGCCTGCGGCCTTCCGGAAGCACATCTCACACCTCCTCACGATTTTCGCTTCGCGAGGGGTTTCCGGCCGGGCCTCTAGTAAAAAATATCAGTCTTGATCCATGAGGAGATCAGGTCTCTCGAGCGTATTCACTGGCGGCAGGATTCGGAGGGCCTCGATGTGGATCTTCGCTATCTGCGAGATACCGACGGGCGCGAGGTGGACTTCGTCGTCACGTTACGCGGGCAGCCCGAGGTTCTGGTGGAATGCAAGTGGGGCGACACCTCGCTTGACCGAAGCCTGCGCTATGCCAAGAGGCGTTTTCCCGACTGCCCGGCGTGGCAGATCTCGGCGACGGGAATGAAGGGCTACCAGACACCCGAGGGCATCCGAGTTTGTCCGGTGCTCGAGTTTCTGGGCACTTTGTCCTGAGGACATCGGCGAGTCTCCGCGAATCTGGGAGAGGCAAGATTGGTGGGCCGAGGCCCACCCTACAAGGCTGCGATAGGAGCGTGAAGTCCCTACTCTTCGAATTTCTTGAGGCGGTAGCGGAGCTGGTCGCGGGAGACTCCGAGGAGTTCGGCGGCGCGGGTCTGGTTGTCTCCGGCAGCGTCCATGGCGCGCTTGACCATTTCCCTTTCAACCTCCTCGAGAGGAACGATCCCCTGGGGCATTTCGGCCGGCGCCGGTGAGCCCAGGGCTTCTTCCGGGCTGATCACCGTCTGGATGCAATCCAGAACCAAGGATCTCGCTTCCAGATGCGGTCCCCTTTCGAGGATGACCGCTCGCTCCATCACGTTTCGCAGTTCACGAATGTTCCCGGGCCACGAATAGCTCAGCAGCACATTCTCCGCTTCTCTGGTGAGGCAATCGAAAACCCGGCCGGTCTTTTTCTTGAGGTTTTTGAGGAACATCCGCGCGAGAGGTAAAATGTCGTCCTTACGATCGCGAAGCGCCGGAATCTCGATTGGAAAGACGCTCAGACGGTAATAGAGATCGTCGCGAAATTCCTTTTGCGCCACCATTCGGCGCAGATCCCGATTGGTCGCCGCAACGACCGTGACATCGGCCCGAAGCTCACGGGCGCCGCCCACGCGGCGAAAGGTCCTGTCCTCGAGCAGGTGGAGAAGCTTAGCCTGGAGGTCATAGCGAATTTCCCCGACCTCATCCAGGAGCACGGTTCCCCCCTCGGCGAGTTCGAAAGAACCCTTGCGACTCGACTTGGCATCGGTGAAGGCGCCCTTTTCGTGGCCGAAGAGTTCACTCTCCATCAATTGTTCGGGAATGGCCGCACAATTGACCTCGAGAAAGGGCTGGTTCCGGCGTTCCGACACCCGGTGAATATGTCGGGCAACGACGTTCTTTCCGGTTCCGCTTTCGCCAAGGAGAAGGATGGGCTGGACTTGTGACCTCGAAACTTCGGTGGCGATTTCCAGCGTGCGCCTGAACTCTTCCGACTCGGCGATGACCTCTTCCTTGAGTTGACGTTCCTGAAACCGGCGCGCCAGACCGGCGTCCCTCTTGGTGGTGCGAACCTCGATACTGCGATTGACGAGTTCGACCAGCGCCATGTGGTCGATCGGTTTGGACAGGAAGTCGAGCGCACCGAGCTTCATCGCCCGCACCGCGTCCTCCACCTGGCCGACGGCGGTCATCACCAGCACAACCGTCTCTTCCAAGATGCTCCGATTCTGTTCGAAAAAGTCCAGGCCATGGCCGTCCGGCAATCCCAGATCCAGCAACAACAGATCGGGCCGGTGCTTGTTGATATGACTCGTCGCTTCGGCAAGGTCTTCGGCCGCATGGACCTGATGCCCGTCTTTCTCAAGGCGTTGCTTCAGCGACCAACGAAGGAGTTTTTCATCTTCAACCAACAGAACGAGAGCCATATCAGATTTTCCCTTCCCCCACCGATTCATCGCGGGAAACCTCAGTTCTGGGCGACTCGTTGGGCAAGATGACGAAGAAGGTCGTTCCAACGCCCTCGTTGGACTCAAGTTCAACCCGGCCTCCGTGCTGGGCCACGAGGCTGCGAACGACCGACAAACCAAGACCGGTGCCGGAGAACTTGGTCGTGTAGAAAGGCTCGAACACCTCGTCAATGACCCCTTCCGGAATTCCAGGCCCATCATCCTCCACCGAGACAACCATGCCTTCATCTTCCGGCAGAAGAGAGGCCCGCACGACGATTGTGCCATCGCTACCGATGGCGTCTGCTGCATTGGCCACCAGATTGTTGACGACATGCCGCAACTGAGAAACATCCAGAAAGAAAGAACCGACATCGCGCGCGACCTCTATCTTGAGGTCAATCGATTTCTTCCTCAAGGGCGGTCGCAGAAATTGCAGGCTGTCTTCCAACAGTTCGGCAATGTCGGCATTCTCTCGTTTGGGAGGGGCCGGCCGCGCGAAGTTCAGCAAGAGATGGATGATTTCGTTAACTTTGTCCAGCTCTCCAACGACCGCTTTGAAAAGGTCCCGCTGATCTTCATCCTCAGTATCATCCCGCATCAATTCCATGACACCACGGATGCCGGCCAGGGGGTTCTTGATCTCGTGTGCGAGACCCGCCGCAAGCCGTCCAAGAGAAGCCAATCTCTCGGTGTGATGAAACCGGTCGCTCACGGCCTCCTTCTCTTCCTGTTGGCGGCGCAACACCTTGGCCAGTGAGCGGTAGAGTTCCGCCGCTACCGGATCGAGGAAAATGCCTGGTTCCTGTGTTTTGGAGATGCCGTCAGATAAAGACGCCTGATTTTCAAGGCGACGAACCTCCTTCAAAGAGCGGCGCGTCCAGGCGCCAATCCCGATATTCACAAAACCAACCATCAGTGCCCACCCGATCACCAGGTAGGTCAGATTGTTTTCCAAACGATCCTGAGCCCCGGTCACTTCGGGAGTGAGGTCCATGCTCATGGTGGCGGCCCCGAGCACCAACCCCGAGTCGTGACACTCGGCGCAATCTCCCTCAGACCGAACCCGGAGAATTCCCTTCAGCGCCAATACATTCCCGTGGTCTTCGAAAGAGAAATTCTCTTCCTCCGTACCCTCCAGAAAGTGGGTGATCCGAGGAATCGGATTCATCGGCCGGCCCATGAGACTGCCGTCCGCACGATAGAGCCGGAAATCGAGGAGGCTGTGCTTCTCGGCAAATTCTCCAGCACTGACCGAAATGACCGCGTGGTCTCGGGAACACATCATGGGGTGGAGCGTGTGGACGGCCTCGGTCAGCAGCGCCCGCGCCTCGATGCTGTGCGTGCGCAGCATCTCACCCCGCATCACCCGGACCAGACCAAAGTAGAGGACAACGAAGGCCACGAGATGCACCGGAATCAGTACCAGCACCGTCCTGCCCCGAATTGTAGGGCGGGGCAGGTAGAAGACCCCTCGCCTAAAACGCGACACCAAACTCAGCGGATCATTCATCGCAACGATCATACGCTGACCTGGTATTCGACGCCCGTTCGATGAATAGATTGAAGTTGAGACCTTGGTTCTACTGGAATAGATCTTGCTGTATCCTGGCACGGAGGTGGCGACCATGATGTACAGGGGGATCATCACCGCTTTGGGGCGGACCTTGGGGAAAATCCCCCACCTTGAGTCAGTGTCCCTGCTCTGGATTCTTGTTGTCATCGCGGTAGCCTCCATTTCCCCAATCGCCACCGCGGCCGAACCGGTCGTCGATACCTTTCTGGCCACCCCCCCAACAGTCAGACCTGGCGAGACGACAACCCTCTCGATCGAGGCCCATGATCCTGACTGTGCCGATTCCTGCACCTCCGGGTGCGGCCAGTACATTCGGGCCGACCTGACCCAATGGAGCGCGGCCCTCGGAACGTTTGAAAACATCAACAACGGAAACAGCGCATCGCCCTACACCGCCTCGGCCGTCTGGAAGGCGCCTGATGAAGAGGGCCAGGTCACAGTAACGATCACCATCTCCGACAGTGCGACCTGGATGTGCGGCGGGTGTCAAACGATCAGTGTCGACACCATAATCCACGTCAGTGAAAGCGCCGGCCAGGAACCCATCATCACATCGTTGACGATCGCCCCCAACCCGGTCCTCATCGGCGACACTGCCGTGCTGACGGCCACCGCCGAGGACCCACAGGGAGACCCCGTCACTTTTTCGTGGTCAGCGGTATTTGGAACCGTCACCCCTGGAGTTCCCGGCACCGCCTCCTACATGGCGCCTACCATTCCGGGCCGGGATACGGTTACTTGCACCGTCAGTGATCCGGGCGATGCGGCTTCGTCCCAGAATCTCGACGTTACAGTCAGCACGGCGGTGCCTGATTCAGTTCTGAACAGAGGCCTGACGACGCCCCACGATGTGGGCGTCAACCGCTGGGGCGACCTGGTTGTGGCGGACGCGGCGGCTGGAGGACTGACCTTTGTTAATCCGGCCACTGGTGAACCCCTTCGGTCGGTCAATATCTCAGGAATTACGAGTGTTGCAAGCGATTGGCTCGACCGCATCGTGGTCGGGACTCGAACAGGTTTACTATTGCTGTCTCCGGAAGGGGAGATCCTCGGGACCCTGGACCCCGGCATGAATCTCGGTCCAGTGGCCGATGTTGTGGTTGACCGTAGCGGACATCGAATTTGGGTGCTGTACGGATCGGCGGGCCGGGTCGCAGCCTTCGATGAAGCCGGTTCCGTTGTCCATGCCTTCGGTCAACGCGGGGAAAACCTGGGAGATTTCAGCGAGCCCGTGGCCCTGGCATGGTCCCCGGCGGATGAGGTCCTGGTTGCGGACGAAGGGCTGGCTCAGGTCCTTGCATTCGACACGACAGGCGACTTGATCAGGACGATCGGCGGCTTCGGGAGTGGCTCGGGAGAGTTCACCCGTGTGGCCGGACTGGCCGTCGGCCCCGGCAATACGCTGTTCGCCTCCGACGCCTTTCAGAGCCGGCTCCAGGTCTTCGACTCGAACGGAAATTTCAACGATAGCCTGGGAACCTATGGCGATCAGTTGGGTTCCTTCAAAACCCCGGTGGGTATCACCCTTCTCGACGCCCCCCCGCGACTGGCGGTAGCCTCGGCACATTCGTCCAGTATCCAGATCTTTCGGCTCGACGGCGCGGCGGTCGAGATACCCGAAGCAACGGTGGACCCCACTGCACTGGATTTCGGCGAGGTCGTCGTCGGCCAAATGAGCAATCCAACAGTTGTGCGTCTGATAAATACCGGTTCGATTCCTGTCGGTTTCTACGGGCTGGAGTCACCGGACGCGTTTGACGTTGAGACCACCTGTGAGGGCGGGCTTGCTCCCGGGGAAAGCTGCACAGCGACTGTCATTTTCAACCCATTTCGCACTGGTCGGGCGATGGGAATCTTGCGCTTCCTGTGCGGTGGACAGGATGACCAGGTCGTCACGCTGGAAGGCCGGGCCATTCCGGCCCAGGCGCCCCTGGCGGCCCTGTCGCCGGAATCCGTTCTCTTCGAACCGGTTCTGATCGGCCACGGCAACGAGGTCCGGACGATCACGCTGTCCAATGTCGGAGGGGGAGCGCTCGATATCACAAGTGTCCTCCTCGGCGGGCCCGCAGCCGCCCAATTCCTCATCGCCGACGATCAGTGCACGGGCACGTCGCTCTCGGGCGACGATGCCTGTGTCCTCGCGGTGCTCTTTTCGCCCAACGTCATCGGTCTGCATGACGCCATCCTCACCGTCGAGAGTTCATCCTCCGGCGGTCCGGTCACGGCGGCACTGGAAGGCGAGGGCCTCCAGGACATTGCCATCCCAACAATCGGTGGCTGGGGCGTCACTCTCATGGTGGTCGGACTCGCGCTCCTCGGCATGGTTTTGCTCCGACGCCGAACGCTCCCACTGTGTATCGTGTTCGTTTTCCTTCTGGGAAGCAGCACAGCTTGGGCAGTGGACCCTCCTCACTGGTACTTCGGCATGGACTGCGAGTCGTGCCATACCGGTCACAATGCGGCGGGGGGCGGCTTGACGAACGCCGACGGCAACTCCAACCTCTGCCTCTCCTGTCACACGGAAGGAGGTCGGGCCGGCACCCTCCCAATCCTCCCCGCCCACACGTTGGCCACCCACCACTACAACGTCACGCCCGACGCCCCACGTTGGGGTTCCCAAATGCCCACCAACCCCGAGATGGCCAACCGGATCATGGACGGCGTCTTCGTTTGCTCTACCTGTCACGACCAGCACAGCACCGAGGCCGCAAACCGCGGGCGGTGTCGGCTTTCGATTCCTGAGATTCTGACCGCATTCGGAAGTACCGGTGAGATCACGGTCGGCGGAGGCTACACAGGCGCCGGCGGCTCGTCCTACCTGATTGAAATCACGGTGGCCGACACCCACTTCCGCTTCTCCAAGGACGGCGGATCCACATGGATCGGCGAAGACGACATCGGCGCCGACATTCCCTTGGATTTCGGCCTGACCGCCACGTTCTCCGGCGGCAATTTTGCTCTGGGTGAACGCTGGCGTTTTTCTGCGTCCTTCCCGTTCCTTCGTCTCCCCCTCGACCAGGGCGACAATCAAACCGGGGACCGGTTCTGCCGAGAATGCCATTCACTCTGGGCCATGGGATACCAGGACGTCGAGGACCACGACACCGGCTGGATGAGTCACCCGGTCGGAGAGGGGCTCAACGCCAACGGCAAAGGCTACGACCGCTCGGCGCCTCTTGACGCCAACGGGGCCGTTCAGGGGATGGGCGGAGGTGACGGAAATCATTCCAACGATTTCAACTTCGATGCCGAGGGCCTGGTCCAGTGCATGACCTGCCACGGAATTCACTACGCCGACAGCAACACCCTGACGGAGGACGGACCATGATCGAACGACACCGTCTCACCAGTCTTTTTCTCGCTCTGGTTCTCTGCCTCCCGATGGTCGTTTTTGCGGACGACCCCACCGTCGTGATCTCGTCCGACGTTCTCATCTCCTCGTGTACCCAGTTGACCGCAACGGCCCAATATACCGGCGATGACAACCGTGACGGATTCACATCCATTGAGTACAACACCGCCGACGTATGGCCGGGAACAGTGGCCTGCAGCGGCATTACCGACAGGCAACCCCGCCAGTGCCTGATACCTGGCCTGATGCCGGGGCAAAGCTACTGGGTGCGGGTCACCTTCGAGGACCCCGACGGGGTCTCCGGCCCGAACCCCGAGGTTCTGGGACCTTTCACTCTGGGGACCTGCGGCGCCGACGCCGTCGCTCCAACGGCCACCTTCATCGTGCCCAAGGAAAGAGCAACAATCGGCGGAATCGATCGAATAAAGGTGCAGGTCTGGGACGAAGGCGGGCTGGCCGCCACGCCGCTGAGCTGGTGGATCGACCAAAATGTCCCCTCAACGATCGCTGCGGTCAATCCCAACTATGACTGTGGAACAAACTGCTCAGTCTGGGAGTTTGACGTGGACCTGACCGTTTTCGCCAGAGGCATCCACGGACTGACGGTTGAGGTCACGGACGCGGCCGGCAACTTCGCCAGGGCCGTTCGAACAATTTCGGTCAGGAACTCGGGCGCCAAACCCGCCGGCGACGGTCTGCTGCTCAGGCGAACCCTGGGATCCCAACAGTGCATGGACTGCCATAACCTGCCCGCACACTCCAGCCAATACACCGGGACCACCTATGGCAACTGGTCTACGGATTGCCTGGATTGCCACCGGGCCCATTACACGCTCAACCTCTATTTGATCGAAGTGAGGGTCCTGACTCCCGCCGACGGGAGACCCTACATCACTTTTTGGGAAGACGACCTGGCAGGGGGAACGAACCCGATCAGGAGTTACCTCGGCAACCGTTCCCCCCCGGACAATTCACCGTGGCATGACGGCATCTGCGAGGTATGTCACACCCGAACCAAATACCACCGGAATAACGAGTCTGGTGACCACTCGCACTACGAAAATCGCCGGTGTGTCAACTGCCATATCCACAGCCAGGGATTCGCCGCTGCCGAAAGCCAGGGCGGCGCCAACTGTGGCGGTTGCCACCCGACGATCTGGGAGGGCATGAACGGCACCACCGCCAAGACCAGCCGCCATTCGATCGGCTCGCTCCTGGGTGTCAACGACAGCTTCACCGATACCAGTGCCTCCTGGACGTCCCCCTTGAACGATATCGCCCCGACCGACCG
>JAIOSJ010000416.1 GCA_021107705.1 Thermoanaerobaculales bacterium
AAAGACCTGGGCCCAGGTCTGGAAGAGGACGTAATTGTCGAGTTGGCCCATTGCTCCCAGGGCTTCGGGGTCGAAGTTCCGTAACATCAGCGCCGTCCACGCCATCACGTCCTCGACGGCCCACGGGGCAGGCAACATGTTGTAACCAAGTCCCTCCACGAAGTAGGAGAAGAAGCTGCCCATCCAGTACTCGTAGGGCATCAGCATGAAGTTACCGTAGATCTCGTATATGCGTCGGTTGACGCCATCCACGTAGGCATGGATGGCGGTCTTGGCGTCGTCATCGAGAGCGTCGAAGAGCTGCGTAAGCTCTTCCTCGGAGTACATGATATTGCGAATGGCGATATCGCCGTTGATGAAATTCATGCCCAGGAATTCGGCGCCGAAAAGCTCGGACATCGTACCGCGAGCAGTGCGCCGATAGAGGTCCATCTGGAACATACGGTCCGTCGCCACCGCGTAGCCTTGGGCATCGAAGACGTCGTACAACGAACCACCTTCGATGAACCATACGCCCTTGTCGTCACGGGTGGTTTGTACCGGCGGATCCTCGCCGAAGGCCGGTATCACCACGGCCACCACCAAGAATAAAACTATAAAGTTGGATACTCGCATCGATCTTTCCCTCCAGTTTCAAATCAGGAACCCCGGCAGCAACCCACAACTATGGGTTCACACCCGCAGCTCCGTCTACAAATTAATTCTGCTCGCAACGACACCTTCATCGACGGCAGATGAACACAAAAAGAGGCGATCGACGTGTCGCTGAACGGCGCCGGTTGGGCCATACAGTGCACACAGATCCACATCGGCTGTCTCTCGACCAACCTCCACCACAACACTGTTCGATACCAAATCATTCAAGCTGCGAAATACCGTACCACAGGATCACTGATATCCGAAATGGAGATATTCAACGCTCTAATAATTGCGCTGCGCGCAATTGGTAATGGTTGAAATTATCCAAAGGAACGCCATGATAAGTCAGTTGGCGGGGTTGTCGAATTCAGAGCCGACCTAGCGACGAATGGAAACCAGCTACAATGAAAGAAGGAGCCCTGAGTATTTCATGACCACCGAGAAAACCATCATTTCAGTTCCCCCTCGGGATCAGCCTGAAACAGATTCGGCCAACGCCTGGATCGTCCTGATTTACGGAGGTGATCTCGGCAAGCGTTTCCAGATCACCACAGAGACCACGGTCGGTCGGGGCGATTCCAATTCCGTTGTTCTGGATATGCCGAACGTCTCTCGCCACCACGCACGTTTTTTCTTCAAAGAAGGAGGCTTCCTGGTCGAAGATCTCGGCAGCACAAACGGAACCTTTGTCAACGACACGGAAATTCTCGACCAACACACTCTGTCGAACGGCGACCTGATAACAACCGGCGGCGCGGTCTTCAAATTTATCTTTGGGGGAAACGTCGAGGCCCTTTACCACGAGGAAATCTACCGATTGGCCATCCTTGACGGTCTGACCGGAGTTCACAACAAGAGATTTCTCCTCGAGTTTCTCGATCGGGAATTGGCCCGAGCTTCGCGCCACGAACGACCTCTTTCGCTCGCCTTGATCGACCTCGACCATTTCAAGGATCTCAACGACTCCTTCGGACACCTTGCAGGTGATTCGGTTCTGAAAGCGGTTGCCCGCATTATGGCCGCCGGGGTTCGCCGTGAAGAGCTTCTCGCACGGTATGGCGGAGAAGAATTTGCGCTCGTCCTGCCTGAGATCGACGCCGAGTGTTCCGTAGTTTTCTGTGAACGGATCCGTAAGGAGATCGAGGAACACGTTTTCACTTTTGACCAGAAAGAGATGAGCGTGACCGTCAGTATCGGAATCGCTTCTCTGACCCCCGGCACAAACGCCAAAAGCCTCATTCAAAGTGCCGACGCAGTGCTTTATCAGGCCAAGAGAGAGGGCAGGAATCGGGTCCTTTCAGGCGCGGGTGAAGAAACCAACCTGTGAGGCACTAGCCCGTATTTCTCACCAACTTCGAAAGGCGAGGCAACCTCTCTGCAGAGAACCGAATCCAGAAACTTGAAATTGGAAAGCTCTGGAATGTCAGCTCCTGAATTACTGAGTCTCTCCACGAAAAACCTCTGCGCCACGGATGTCACCAAGCACCTGGGCCCCGCTCGAAATATACAAGCGAACATCCCGGCCTTTCTTCGCCACCACGTCTCCTTTGACGACTGATCCCCCACTTACCTTGATGATGATCTCTGAATCCAGAGAAGACTTCCCTCGGACCACAATATCTCCATCGACAATGGACTCGGCCTCAAGAGTTACGTCTCCATTCACCGTTGTCAAATCCTGTTTGACCTGGGCCCCGGTAAGAAGAATATCTCCGTTCACGGTGCCGACGTCACCGTTCACGATGGTCCCGGCGCCCATCTTGATTCTTCCGTTCACGGTGTTCACATCACCATCCATCGAGCAACCGCTCCCAATAGAGATCCTCCCGTTGACGGTCTGCAAATCATGGGTGGTGGTGTCGTCCCCTACTTCGATGCGCCCGTTCACGGTCTGACAATCGCCACCGATTTTGCAGTCCGACCCGATGCGGATACTGCCGTTGACGGTGTGGATACCGGCATCCCGAAAGGTGCCGTCATCGATCCTGTAGGACTTGTTCACGCTGCAGCCGGCCCCGGCCGCGACAATTGCGGTAATGACCACGATTCTGTTCAAAGAAAAACGCATGTGTTCCTCCTTCTCCCCCAATTTAACGCAAACGGACCCAACCAGTTCTCACCCGCATATCTCACGAGGAATTCATTGCGAGCCGGAGGTCTCGACCCGCGAGACGATCACGTCCGCCAGATCCGCCTGCCCGGACGCTTTGAGAAACCGCGGCAGAGCATCCGGCGCACTCTGAATCTCCGGTTTGAGAAGGACGGCCTGCCGCCAAGCCGCCGCCGCATCGTCAATCCGACCGACGGAGGCATAGGCCACCGCCAGGCGATTTCGAATGGATGCGTCAGCAGGATCGAGACCAACGGCTCTTTCGAAAGTCCCAACGGCTTCTCGACTGCGACCACAGGCCATCTGGGCCATGCCGATGCGAATGACGGTATCGGCCTTTCCCGGGACCAACCGGTCTGATTCGGCGAAATTCTCAACGGCTTCTTCAAATCGCCCCTGTCGGTAGCGGACGAAACCGAGCCCAATCAGCGCTTCTCCAAGATTGTCGGTGTTTGCCTTAACGGTATCCAAAATTCGGGCGGTACGAATGGCCGCACGATAATGCTTCACAGCACCCTCAAAATCGCCCCTCTCCTCGAGCAGAACTCCGAGATTCTGGTGCGGCAAGTCCGCATCCGGCTGCAGTTCGAGGGCTCTTCGGTAGTGCTCCTCGGCCGCCTCGCGCCGCCCCATGAGTTGCGCCGTCGAACCCGCCTGGTACCGAATGCGCGAGTCATCCGGAACTCTCTCAACAGCCTGCCGAGCCAACCGGTCCGCTTCTGCAATTTTTCCGGCCCAACCCAGAACCTTGGAAAGCTTCATCAACGCCAACCCATGAGCCTCGACATCCACCCCGGCAAGAACCTGTCGGCTCACATCGTCAAGGAGATCATTCCGCCAGTTCGGGTCGGCTTGAACGATACCGGCTGAAATCAAGGCGTCCACGATGGTCTCGGCGAGCAGGCGATTGCCCTCAATCGTTGGATGCACATGATCCAGGAAGAGAGACGCTCCAGGGATTCCACCCTCCGACATCGCGTCCACAACCTTTTCGAAATCGGCGAGCACGACATCACGTTCCGCAGCCACCCTGCGAGCGACCTCAGACATGGGCGCCGGCATCCGCAGCGGACACACATCCTCTTCGAGCGCTCGTTCGAAGGCCAGGCGTGCATCCCCCGTCCGTCCCAACCTCTGCAGCACGAGCCCTTTTTGATAGTGGAGATGGGCAAACCGCCTATCGATGACCTCAGCTCGTTCGATCGCAGCAAGCGCTTCCTGAAGATCATCGGACCGTAGGCTTTCCTGAGCTCGCATGATCTCGGTCGTCCAACCTTCTTTCTCAGCCTCACTGAGCCCATCCCGGTGCTCACTTTTGAACGGCGTGCAATCTGCCAGGTTGCCGGCCGGGAAAACCAGAATGACCTCGGCCCCGGCGGATCGGGCGATGTCCACCATCCTCACCAGATTGAAGCCGTAATGCTCAATGGTGCGTCGCCTCTGGTCATCGTCCCGGCTGAAGGCCGAAGGCCCCACCGAAGAGTCCAAAAGCGTCGTGACCTCGTCGTTCATGACACTCGTTTCGGCCGACGATGTGCCCGATGAACGGCCCCGCTCCACAAGTCGGCTCAGCACCGCGTGTATTCGAGTATGAGCCGCCAGCGCGCCCATCCCTCGAACGACCTCGGGCATCTCGATGATCTCCGAATAGGTGCGTTCCTCGAGGAATTCATTGTGTCCGGAGTAAATCACGAACAGATCAGGCTCGTAGCGAATGAGTTCTTCCATCAACAGGGCCACCCGGTAGGAGGCATAGCTCACACCGCCGGCATTGATCACCTCCCACCTCAATGAAGGGTCCAGGGCGGGCAGAAGTTGTCTCAACCATCCACCAAAAGAGGTGAAATCGTCGTATGGCCGACCGTAGGTCGTCGATCCCCCAACACAGAAGATTCGACAGGTCCTCGCTGCCTTGTCGACCGGAAAACGTTGGTCGTTGAACAGGGTCCGCTTGTTTGCGGCCGTCTTATACACGGCCTCCCCTCCCGGGCCCTCCCCTTGAACGAACAAGGGCGAGTGGGACGAAAATCCGAGGTAGGGATCCTCGGAATAGAGTCTGGGTTGAACCCCAACGAGGGCCAGAACACCCTCCAGAAGGAGAAAAAAGGCCACGGTGACAATCACCGACAACAGGATCTTTCTGCCCACTGACATCTCTTCTCCTACTCCGCTACAGTTTCCGACCACGCACGAAAGTTGCCGCTTTCGAATCCATCTTCGAAGATCATCAGTGAACCGCAGTTGTAACAAACGAGAGCGAAATCCTGGTCGGTCGTGTTTCCTTCTCCGGGAATGCCGTCCGAATTGACATCAGCGGCCCTGATAAGAATCTGCAACGAACCCTCGGCCGTCGGCCCGAGGAATACTCCTTCGGTGTTGTTCCTCCAATCGGCAGTCCCACCGGTC
>JAIOSJ010000035.1 GCA_021107705.1 Thermoanaerobaculales bacterium
AAGCGGTGGAGTTTGCCGAGAAGATCGAAGCCCTCGACGAGGCGCTGACCATTTGGGCCGCCGAAGCCTCCGCGAGAGGGAATCTCGCTACCGACATCACGATCGATGGATGAACGAACGTTATGTTGACTTTGTTTCACCTGGCACCGGTCGGAGATTACAGAGTGACAAGAAATAGAATGTCGAGTTGGTCCTCCACGTACCCGTAACGAGACTTTGCCCGCATCGAAACGGTGCCACCCATTAGAAGGCGCGTGTCAAGTAGGCAGACCGAAACCCGACACGAGGTCCGGGGACCTTGCGGCTGAGGTAGTCCAGGTTTTTCGTTCGCACCCCGTGGTAATCGCTGTTCGGCCGGACGGGAAGCCTTTGGCAAAGCCGTTACAAGGCGAAGTTTGTCAGTGACCAGAGCTATCTCGATCGGTTGGTGCTCTATGTCCACGACTTGGTTTTCTGGCCCACCGGTTGGTGGTTTATCGCATGGGCTGGTTGTTTGGCGTTTGGGTTGGTTTTCTGGGATTTTTTGGGTTTCGCTACGGTACGTCGGTCGGGCAGGCGTCGGCCAGTCTGCTTGACTCTCGCCCCGATCCGGGCCACGCTGTTGTGATTCCTCCACGCTGCGACAGGGAAGGAGATTCCCTTGTCCGCAGAGCGTGCCGTTGGCTTTTACCGAGCCCGCAAGTCGCAAGAAACGCCGTTGTACCGCTTGGTCGAGGCACTCTACGACCAGGTCAAGGGCGTCTGGTAGGGAATTCCCGTTTCCTCGGCCCGCGCTCCACGAGCAGTGATGCCCCGATTCCGATCAGGTGTCAGTCAATTGTCAGTCACTACCATTAGATTGGTTTCCATGAAGATCTGAGGGACATCAAATCAGCAAGGAGCGGATATATGATGAGAGTCCAGAATCTGTTTTTCACCAACACAATCGTGACCGCCCCCTTGAGTCTGTCGGCGGCCCCTGTCCACACGGCGACCCTGGAGGTTCCTATGCGCTGTTTCATGTTTTTTCTGGTTATCGCCCTCGTGCCGGCCTTGACACCGCCGGCGGCGGCAAACGACCGGCCTGCGACGTCGGCCCCCCCAAATCCATCGCAGGTGGCTTCGACGAACCGGAATCCGGTCCACCCCGGCCTCAGCCCCTTGCTCAACCAGCTTTATGCGAGCCGCTTTGCTCCCAGCTTTGTGGGGGACCGGCGGGGTCTCGACCACCTCGTCAAATCAGGCGACTCGGTCGAGATCGTGGTCGAAGCGTATCCCGCCGCGGTTGAAGCAACCACCCAGAGTCTCAGGCGGCTCGGAGTGAGACCCACATCTTCATATCGCCAGCTGCTGTTCGCCACGGTTCCCATCGCACGCCTTCCGATGATTGCGGGCAGCGACGGTGTCTCCAGGGTTCGCACGCCCTACAGGAGCGAACCGCACGCCATGAGCCAGGGTGTCGCCCTGCACAACGCCGATGCGATGCACGGCGACGGCTTCAGCGGCCTGGGTGTCAAGATCGGCGTGCTCGACTGCGGCGGATTCAGCGGCTACCAGGGACTGCTGGGCAGCGATCTCCCCGCCTCGGTCACCGTCTGGCAAGGCGGCGCCGACCCCGTTGGCCCAGATGTCCACGGCGCTGGCTGCGCCGAGATCGTGCACGACATGGCGCCGGATGCCGAGCTCTTCTTCGCTCACGATGATACCGAGGCCGATTATTACGCAGCGGTCGACTGGTTCATCGCTCAAGGAGTCGACGTCATCTCCTACTCATGCGGATGGACGAACCCTTTCCCCTACGACGGCAGCGGAGCGCCCTACAACATGGTCAACGCCAAGGTCGAGGAGGCCCGTGATGCCGGGATTCTTTTTGTCATCTCGGCCGGAAACTCCGCCGACAACGACAACTACCAGGGCGTTTACGAGCAAATCCAAGGCTACCCGTGGCATAGCTTTGACGGCGACTGGTCGAACGGCGTCTTCAGCTGGAGCGGAAGCGCTTACTACGTGGTGCTCACCTGGGACGACTGGCCGGCGGATCCTCTATCTTCCGGCGCCACCCAGGACTACAACCTGCTGCTGTGGTATTGGGATGGGACCGAGTGGATTGTAGTCGCCTCATCGGAAAATCCGCAAAACGGCGTCCCCGGACAGTTGCCCTACGAAGAACTCGAGTTCAATCCTCCGCTCGACGAGTGGTACTACCTGGCAATCCAAAAGATCAACACCACCAGAGACTGCTATCTCAACCTCAAGAAAAGCGCCAACGGCGGTTTCATCCACTACAACGCCACCCAAAGTCTCACCGCACCGGCCGACTCGCCGGCGGCATTGACCGTCGGCGCGATCCACTGGAGCAGTCTGGCCCGCGAGCCCTTCTCCAGCCAGGGACGGACCCTTGGCCCCGGCGGCACGCAGCTCGGCGGTCTGCTCAGGCCCGATCTGGTCGCCGCCGATGCCGTCGACACGGTGACCTCCGGCCTTTCGGACGGCGCCGGCTGGCCGGATGGTACCGGGTTCTTCGGAACCTCTGCTTCATGCCCGCACGTCGCCGGAGCGGCCGCGTTGCTGCTCAGCGCCAACCCAGACATGGACGCCGACGCACTCGCATCGGGGCTGCGGGCTCTCGCCGTCGACATGGGTCCACCAGGCCCCGACACCATGTTCGGGCACGGTCGCCTGTTCGTCGATGGCACGATAATCTTTGCCGACGGATTCGAGTCCGGCGACACGGGGGCTTGGCAGTAAGAACGGCGCCACCAGCCGGAGGGCCTCGTTGTCGCTTTCCGGGAAACGGGTTCCGATCGCGATGATGGAATCGTCATTGGCAATGACAACCGGTGCCAACCGGTGCCAGGTGAAACAACTTTAACAAAGGTTTGGTAAACTCCTTTCAGGAGGTTTTGGCAAATGGTGCGCGGGCGGAGAGTCATGGCCTACATTCCGCACATCGTGAGCGCTTTAATTTCGAATTTATCCCCTGTGGAAACAACTACTTGGGATCGCCCTCGGATTCCGGGTTTAGTATCTCAGAGGCAGTTTCGTCTTCCCACTGAGCCA
>JAIOSJ010000257.1 GCA_021107705.1 Thermoanaerobaculales bacterium
CGCACCTTGTTCCCCGCACCCTGCTCCCTGTAGTCTGTACCGATGAAACACGTTCGAACCCTGTTCCGGGTCATCTCGAGCGAGGGCGTCACCGCCGCCCTCAACCGCACGCTCGACGGTCTCGCCGAACGACAGAGATTGCGTCGATTCGAGCCGATCTCGGCAGCCGAATTGCAACGGACGAATCGTTTCACAAAACCGCCGGTAATCAACCTCTCGGTCCTGCCGCCGCATCCGAATCGAGGCGGATCCCAACTCCAGATGCTCGACCGCCTGCGCGAAGAGGAACTCCTGCGGGGCGTCGCCCTGCTCTATCCCCTGGCCAACGCCTGGCGGCTCGAGGTCTCTTCCGGTGGCCGGAGATGGATTCTCGACAGTCCCAAGTTCTCATCTCCCCCTCCCTCCCTCCTCGATGAGCACCTCCTTGAAGCGGTCAACTGGGCACGCAAAATTCTCGGGACCAACGCTCTGCATATAGAAAGCCTCGCCGGCCTGCCGCTCGACCGGATCCCGGCCCTCGCCGAAGACGGTCCAATCATCGTCGCGGTGCACGATTTCACGGGTTACTGCCGGCGCCCCCACTTGATGGAAGAACCACACTCGGTCTTCTGCAACTACAGTTCAGACCCCGCACGCTGCCGAAGTTGTCTCGGCCATGACTGGCAGCTTCCTCCGGACGCCGCAGAAGTTCACCGCCACCACGCACGACAGGCCCTGATGGCTGCAGACCACATCATCTTCCCCTCCGAGTTCTTGAAGGCGCAGTATTCGAGACTCTTCACCGATCTCGATTTCGAGACACGTTCCCTGGTAATCGAGCCGGCGACCGAACTCCAAACCAAAAACGGGATTCACCGTCCTCACCCGCACCACGTCGCCTTCGTCGGCGGCATCAAGGGTCACAAGGGCGGCGCCCTCGTCGTCAAGACCGCCCTACGCCTCCGCGAGCGCCATGCGGACCTCCGGCTGACGTCCTACGGCGATGGTGAGCCTGAATTGATCCGGCGGCTAAAAAGCACAGCCCGGGTTCGGGTGCATGGCTACTATCGGAGCGGGAAACTGCCCCGCCTCCTCGTTCGAGATGAGGTCGATGTTGCCATCCTGCCGTCAATCTGGCCCGAGAGCTACGGCCTCGTCGTCGATGAAAGCCTTCGCGCCGGGGTTCCGATCGTCGCCTTCGATCTCGGCGCCATCGGCCCGCGCCTCAAACGGCTTGGAGTCGGTCGGGTGATACCCGTCACGACCGGTGCGGAAGGCCTCGCCACAGCCGCGGCACAGCTTCTCAATGCGAAGGTTTCAGGTATCGAAGACGCGGTTGTCGAGATGCTGCCGACCCCCAGGAAAGTGGCTGAGCAGGTCTTGGGGCTCTATCGCGAGTTCGAGAAATCGACCATGGCGACTGAGCCGGGGGCGCACTGCCCATTTTGTTAGTGACCGTCGGTCACGTAGCCAAGGGCCCTGAGCTTCTTCCTGACCTGTTCGGACACGTTCTGGCGATCCCTGCGGTCCGGTAGATCTCGAAACCGCTGCCGGATCAGCTCGCGCAGCTCCTTGACCTTTTCCGGGTTCTCCGCGGCAACATTGACCCTCTCCCCTCCATCCAGGCTGAGGTTGTAGAGTTCGAACCTCTCGATCGGGTAAAAATCGCTCGGCGTTCCCGTGAAACAACTGGGAGTCGTTTCCCGCGGGTTGTCGACGAGCTTCCATTCGCCATCAAGAACAGTCCGAATGGAGAGCTGACCATACTCCGAGAAAACAGGCTTGGCGGGTCCCGGCAGGTGGGGATTTTCCATAAAGGGGACCAGCGACACGCCCTGCATGTCATCCGGCATTTGCAAGCCGAGCAAGTCGAGGATGGTGGGCGTCACGTCGATCAGTTCGACGTTCCCCTCAACAGCAAGGCCCACCGGCACGAGTCCGGGGGCGACAATGGCCAGAGGAACATGCAGGGTGGACTGGTAGACCGAGCATGCATGATAGAGGTAGTCGTTGTGCTCGTACAACTCCTCGCCGTGATCGGCGAGGAAAACGATGATGGTTCGATCCAACCAGGAGCCCTCACCGAGGGCATCGATGAGCCGACCGACGAGGGAGTCCGTCGCCATGATGGCGGCGTCGTACATCGCACGCAGGTGCTCAAGATCCCGCTTGTCAAGGGAGACAGGCTTCTGCATGACCGAGTCGAGGATCTCTTTCTCGGGAGTAAGAAACCCGTCATAGGTCGGGTCAAGGCGATTTCTCGCAATGTCGCCGCCCTTCTGGTAGGGGCCGTGGGCGGCAAAGTAGTGCGTCCACAAGAGGAAGGGTCGGGAACGGTCGACGGTCTTGACCCAGCCGAGGGCCTTCGCGTTGAGCGCCCGGTCGCGGCCGTTCGAGCAGAAGAACTCATCCCATCCCTGGTGGTTAGCCTCGCACATATTGCACACGAAGGCGCCGGTCTGATAGCCGGCCGCGTTGAGTATGGTTGGGAGCGTTGGAATGTCGTCCGCCAGGTTATAGCCGTTGGTGAACACGCCGTGGCTCATCGGGTACAGGCCGGTGAGGACCGAGCCCAGCGAAGGCCAGGTCGCTGCTCGCGGCGCCATGGCCTGCCGAAACCGAATGCCACCGCCGATCATGTTGTCGATGTTCGGGCTGGTCGCACGCTTTTCGTACCCGAATGCGCCAAGGTGATCGGCACGCACCGCATCGAGCGACAGGAGGATCACGTTCCAGCCGGCAGCACCGCCGGAAAGGGTTGTGGTCGTCGTCTTCTCACCACCACAACTCATGGACAGAAGCAACAGGATTGCCGCCACGCTTGGTATGGTTCCTTGTCTCACACGCCTTCTCCGGAATGAGGGGTGATCAGGATGGTCAAACTCCTCCATTGAGAAACGACCACTGAAGCACGAATGGTAGCACCTTCCTGACGCTTGGGGGTGATGGCTGTCACTTGCGGTGACTCCATCGCGGCTATATATTGATATGCACGAGGATAGTGGGGACGAACCAGCTCCACAATTCCAGTCCAGTTCGTCCCACGTCGAGATTATTGAACGGTCAAAGGTGGTGATTCTGTGAGGAAGTCCGTGCTCCATGTCGGCCCAACCATTCTCATAGCGTTCACAATCATGTTGTCGATGAGCGGACCGGCTTTCGGCCAGGTTGGGACCGGGACTTTTCGGGTCGACATCGCGACCGGAACCGACTGGGATGAGTGTGGATCCGAAGGCGATCCATGCAAGAACATTCAACAGGCGATCAACCTCGCCACTCACGATGACGACATCCTGGTCGCCGCCGGCACCTACACATTCGTGGAGGATCTGAGTCAGTGCACGACCGGCAACACGGCCGTAGCCTGCCTCGTCAACAAGAGGCTGGCAATCCGCGGAGGATACTCGTCCTCAGGGTGGACGATTGCCGATCCGGTGGCGAACCTGACGGTGATCGATGGCGAGAACACGACTCGCGGGGTTCTCGTCGAGGAGGGAGAGGGTGGCTCGGGCACCCTGACCATGTCGGGATTGACCGTGACCCGTTGCCTCGGCCCCCCCCGAGACGGCCAGGTCAACGCCTTCGGAGGCGGTCTTTCGGCGATCGCGCCTAATCCGCAGAAGCTGGTTGTCCTACTCGAAGACATGGTCTTTTCGGGCAACCAGGTCGCCGGTGGCGACACGACTTCCGGCGCCGGTGGGTTCGGCGCCGGGGGGGCGATCTCCCTGCGCAACACCGAGGCGCCGAGCAGTCTGAACAACGTCATTTTCAACAACAACCAGGCCCTCGGTGGATCAGGTCCATCACGCGGCGGACTCGCCGTTGGTGGTGCGATCTACTCCTATCAGTCCACCGCGGCTGGGATCGACCTCGTTTTTGACAACAACTCTGCGCTGGCGGGAGCGTCCAGCGGATCCGGCGCAAGCGGGGGCCTTCTC
>JAIOSJ010000126.1 GCA_021107705.1 Thermoanaerobaculales bacterium
CCGCCGCTCGCTTTTTGTGCGGGGTCGGGTATTCGTTCCAATTACACCCGCTTTCCGGCCCCGCAGACAATGCGACGCTGGTGCACCTCGCGGTGCACCAGAAGGCCGGTGCCTCAAACCAGGCCACACACCGGGGGGGTCGCTCAAAGCATCGGCGCCCTAATTACGCCGTCAACGGTCCGCCAGAGGAAGAAACAGTCTGATTCCAGGTATAAACAGTCTTTCAGTGGAACGATTAGCCATTTACCCTCGAACTGCTTCGAAGGTCGAACTACCGGGCACAGGCGTCGGTTCACAGGTCTCAGGCATCAATCTATAAGGGACACTGTCTTATTCTGTGCTTATGCCGGAAGGAGCAGTCCGGCTTCCGGCTTCGGCAATCAGCTTCGCCGAGACAAGTCGTCTTCGGTTACGCCGTGACGGTCTTCATTTTCTCCCTCCAGGGAGAGAACGAAGGCCGGGGTTACAATCCGGCCATTGACATCGGCACTGATGGAGTCGTTAGTCGCTGAAGGTATTTCTCCAGGTAGACGAATTCAGGGGTGAGTTCACCGTTGTGAACGATGACTGCCCTCTTGATTTCGGGAGGAAGGGCAAGCTCATCGAACGGGACGGAGTAGTCAGCCCTGGCAATCGCCGCGGCAAATGGACCGAGAGTCGCTGAGAATTCTTCAGAACTCTCGCGCGGCAACTCGGTCGGCAGAATGTCAACCGCCAATATCGCCGGTCCGTGACCCTCGACTCCGGAGGTGATATCACCGGTCTTCGGATTCCACACGTACACAGGGTCCCCGGGATCGTTACATTTCAGTGTACATTCGATATTACCGCCGATGTCGCACCCCAAGTCGCCGATCACCTCGAGTCTCGGCTTCTTTGGGCTTGCGAAGAGTTCCTGAAGCCTTTTCAGGGTCACCAATCTCGGGTAGCGTTCATCCCAGTAATTGGCGTTGACGATGACGGTGAGGTGTTCGAGTTGGGGTTCGAAGCGGCTTTGGTACTTTTCCGGATGGTCATAGTAATCCTGGAGTTCGAAGACCGATCCTGGGTCGACGGGCTCGACCAGGTCGGTCTCGCGGAAGGTCGTTCGGTAGATGCAGTGATTTGAAACCCCCGACGAAGTCGCGAGTTCGGCGAGGGCATCGGGCTCTATATTGTGGACCGGCAATTCGGCAAGAATTTCTTGAGCGCCTCGGGCGACGTTGCCGTAACCGGCAACACCGATGGTCAGTGGCACAATTTCGGCTGGGAGCCCATTTTCGATGATCTCCTTGCCTATCTGCTGCAGTGTTTCTCGGGCTTCCTCAAGGTCTGAGTAGGTGTGGGCCGGATTAAGGCGTATGAATGGTGTCTTGATACCCCGGCTTTCAAACCGCTGACCGAGGGCCCACAGTGTGTCGATCATTCCCGCAAGCCCTGCAAAATGGCCGAAAAAGATGAGGCGACGGCCATTTTCGTCACGAACGGTTTCGTAATCGATGAGAGTGCACTTCAGTTCCATAATTCTGCTCAGCAGGGGTATGTTGTGGGGTTGGCCCTTGATGACGTGAGAAAAGAACATGTAGGTGGTGTCCTGTTCGAGCAGGTCGAGTGCTACCTCCTTGACACCGAAAACGATTCCAGCCTCCGAGATGTCCATTTTGACTTCGGCGCCGGCTCTGACGAACTCATTGTCGGCGTATACGCGGCGTGATGAAGGTTGCACCAGTACCTTGAGTTCCTGGTCATGGACCAGATGACGGATCATATCGGGGGTGAGTGGAGCCCGGCGTTCCCAGGAATTCTTGGTTTCATTACGAATTGCGATTACTTGAGCCACATACCCTCCTCAACCGAAGGCAAAGGGTAACGGTAGCGGACCGTGGTGGCAAGCTCCAGAAGGGTGTAGGGTCTTGCAGCCGAAGATTGTTGAGAAGGCTGAGCTATACCCTCGTAGCGTCTGCCATCTCGACAGACTCAGGCGGTGGCGGTATGGTGCTGGGATGAAACATAAGCTCGAAATGCTGTTGGTTATGATTGTGGCTGTGACCTTTGTGAGCTGCGCATCCACGTTCAAGGGCGTCGATGCAGGCGAGGGTTCGGTCTTTCTCCGTGGCCGGCTCACAGCGATCCTTGGTTCGGCCTTGCCGAAGGTGGAGGTGGCGGTCCACGAAGCCATGGAGGAACTCAATTTCGTGGCTGTTGAAACGGTCTCCGACAAGCTCAAGGGCACGGTGAAAGCCCAGATGGCTGACGGAACCAAGGTGAAGGTCAAAATCGAGGCTCAGGACTTTGAATCCACACAGGTAACGATTCGGGTGGGTAGTTTCGGGGATCAGTCGATCTCGGTCCAGATCCTCAAGCACGTCAAGAGACGACTCTGACCCGCTGGCGCGAGCGAGATTTCTATAGTCGAAGGTGCGCAATCCCTGTTGGCCCGAGCGTTCGGCTGCACCTTCTGTTGAAAGAGGTTCTGTGTGAAGGCCATAATTGTCGGTGGCGGATTGGTTGGGTCCTCATTGGCCGCCAAATTGGCGGGAGACGACCACGATGTCGTATTGGTCGAAAAGGATCGCGAACTCATTCGTGAACTGAATGAGCGGCTGGATGTCCAGACGATCGTGGGGAATGGGACGACGGTTCCGGTTCTCAAAAAGGCGGGCATTGAGGCATGTGATCTGCTTCTCGCCACAACCGACTCCGATGAAGCCAATATGGTTGTTGCATTGGTGGGTTCGGCCCTCTTTAAAGTGCCGCGGGTGGTGGCGCGCCTCAGGGATTCGGGACACGAAGAGAGCTTCCGCAGTATCGCAGCGGAGATCGGGGGCGAGCGTCTCGCGATCAACCCGGACAACGCAGCTGTCGAGCGAATTCTCTCTCTGATGACGGTGCCCGGTGCGGTTGACGTCACGCTCTTCTTTGGTGGGCGGCTCCAGGTTGCCGGATTCCTAATCAGCAAAGGCAGTGGGTTCAACGGCCTGCTCCTCTCACACCTGAAATTGCTCTTCCCGGCGGTGCCGATGTTGGTCGTCGCCATTCGCCGTGATGGGCGCTGGATGGTGCCGCACGGCGAGGACGAGCTGCTGGCGAACGACCTGGTGTATTTCGCCATGGATCCGGCCGAAACGGACAATGTCCTGGGCCTGCTCGGCCTGCAACGAGGCCCTGAGCGGCGCGTCATGATTGCCGGCGCCACCCGGATCGGTGTGGAGCTCGCTCGGCGTTTGGAGACAAAAGAAGTCGGTGTGACACTCATCGACAGTCGGCGTTCGGCCTGTGAGTCGGCTGCGGCGGAACTGAGTTCGACCCTCGTGATTCACGGGCGGCCGACCGACAGGGAGGACTTGGTCGAAGAAGGCATCGATCGAGTCGATGATTTCATCGCCTGCACGGACGACCACGAGGAGAATGTGGTCGCCTGCCTGTTGGCTCGACGCCTCGGAGCGACTCATAACTTTGCCCTGGTCGACAACCCCGCACTCGCCGGTCTGATTGGCGAGGTCGGTATCGACGCGGTGATATCACCGCGACTGTTGTCGGTCAGTCTGGCTCTCCAGTTTGCCCGCAAGGGTCGGGTCAAGGCGGTTGCCGCCTTGCTCGATGATGCCGTGGAGGTATTTGAGGCGGAGGCCGGAGAGGGGAGTCGTCTGGTTCGGAATCCGCTCGAAAAGTTGGGTCTTCCGAAGGGAGTCCTGGTGGCTGCGGTTCGGCGGGAGGACCAGATTCTGGTGCCGACCGGGTCCGACAGGATCAATGCCGGAGACCGGGTGTTGCTGATTACCACAACCGAGAATGCAACTCGTCTGGACGATTTCCTTGATGCCTAGAGATCCGACCGAAAACCCCTCTTCCAGCGAAAACTGGGAGGAGGTGCGAGATGTGCTTCCGAAAGGCCGCAGTCGTAGTCCCTCTACTTCAAGAACTTACGGAAGCACAGGTCGCGCCTCATTCGCAATTTGCAGCCAAGATGGGGTTTCCGGCCGGACCTACAGCCGGTGGCTCTTGACGATTGTCGCAGGAGGGGATTGGCGAGAAATGCAGGTTCGGGTATGAATTACCGATTCAGCTTCTACCTGCTTGGTTGGCTCCTCGTGTTCGGCGGCGCCTTCTTGGGAGTGCCTCTCGCGGCGGCGATTCTCTTTCATGAGCCGGTTCTTCCCTTTGTTGGTACCATCGTATTGGCTGGGATGGCGGGTGGGATTATGGTTTGGAAACTCAAGCCGGTCAGTCGCAGAATCCATCCCAGGGACGGTTTTCTCGTGGTTGGTGGTGCGTGGGTCCTGATCTCGTGTGTCGGCGCCCTTCCGTATCTGTTTTCGGGCTCGCTGGGTGTTGTGGATGCGATTTTTGAATCGATCTCAGGGATCACGACGACAGGATCCACGGTCATTTCGGATATCACCGTTCTTCCCCGAGCCCTTGTCCTCTGGCGAGCCATGAGCCAGTGGCTCGGTGGCATGGGAATCATTCTCTTCACAATCGCCATTCTCCCTCTCTTGGGAATCGGCGGCATGCAGTTGTTCAAGGCTGAAGTCCCAGGGCCTGTTGCCGACAAGTTGCAGCCCCGTCTGGCCAACACCGCCAGATCTCTGTGGGGTATTTACGTCGGGCTCACGGCTCTGGAGTGGGTGTTGTTGAAGCTCGCGGGTCTGAGCGGTTATGAAGCTCTGTGTCACGCCTTCACCACCTTGGCCACCGGGGGGTTTTCAACGCGAAATACCTCAGTTGGTGAGTTTGGCTCCCCATTGGTCGAATGGATTATTGTGTTCTTCATGCTGTGTGCCGGTATCAACTTCGTTCTGCACTACAAGGTCCTTCTCGGCAGGGGCAGGGAAGTACTGAAGGACGCTGAGCTTCGGTATTTCTTTACGGTCGTGGGAGGGGCTACGCTTCTCTTTACCGTCGTTGTCCACGAGCCCGGCATGAAGTTTTGGGACAGCCTTCGCCTTGCAGCCTTTCAGACCGTCTCCCTCCTGACGACCACTGGATATGTCACGACTGACTTTGAGATGTGGCCGACTCTGGCCCTCATGGCAGTGGTCGTGCTTTTGGTGCTTGGAGGAATGTCCGGATCGACCGGAGGTGGGATCAAGAGCCTTCGAACACTGCTGGCAATGCGATCGTTGCGAATTACCCTTCATCGCCTCATTCACCCGCACGCCGTGCGCCCGGTGAAGTACGGAGGCGTGGTGGTCGAAGAGTCGGTCCTATCCGGAATCTGGGCCTTTCTCACCGCCTACATGTTGTTGGCGCTGATCGGCGCGTTTGTCGTTGCGGCACATGGTTACGATGTTGTGACTTCGCTGACGTCGTCGCTGACGGCGATCGGAAATGTTGGTCCGGGTCTCGGGCAGATCGGCGCATACGACAATTTCTCGCATTTCCCGGCTCTGGTGAAACTGGTATTGGCGGCCCTCATGCTGTTCGGGCGGTTGGAGATCTTCACCCTGCTGGCCATGCTGACGCGGGAGTTCTGGCGACGATGACCGAAAAGGGCCTAGCGCGGGCTATGCCCGTAACCCAAGGGGAATGCGTGGTTTTCAATTAAAGAGGTTCTTGGTACCCATGAGTAGCACAATGGGTGTTATCGTCGGTCCTGCAATCGGTTACACTTTGAGGACGGGGAGGCATCGATATGAGCATGATCGAGGATCTGGCTCGTGAAGTTTCGGTTTTGATTCTTGGGGGTGGCCGGGGAACTCGTCTGGCGCCTTTGACGACTCGTCGTTCCAAGCCGGCGGTCCCCATCGGAGGCAAGTACCGGCTGATCGACATCCCGATTTCGAACGCCATCAACTCAGGGATGGAGCGCATGTATGTTCTCACCCAGTTCAATTCGGTGAGTCTTCATAGGCACATAGGCCGTACTTACCGCTTCGACGCCTTTTCGCGAGGTTATGTTCATATTCTCGCAGCTCAACAGACTCCGGCCGGCGAAACATGGTTCCAGGGAACGGCTGACGCGGTTCGTCATAACCTGCCGATCATCCGGGATATCGAGGCCAAGCACGTCTTGATCCTCGCCGGGGATCACATGTATCGCATGGACTACCGGCTACTGCTCGGAGATCATGTTGAGAACAACGCGGACATAACCATCGGTGTGATGCCTTGTTCGGAAGGCGAGATCGCCGAATTCGGAGCTGCCAGGGTTGATTCCTCCGGGCGGATTTTGGAGTTCCGGGAGAAGCCAAAAACTGCTGAAGAACGGGCGGGTATGGAGGTGTCTCCAGATTTGCTGAGGCAAAAAGGGGTCAGGTCGGACCAGCCTTATCTGGCGTCGATGGGAATATATATCTTTCGTAAGGAAGCTCTTCTCGAGGCACTTTCCACCGGTCTCGTGGATTTTGGTGGTGACATCATTCCCGCCGAGGTCTCGCGGAGACGCATCCAGGCCCATTTTTTCAAGGGCTATTGGCGCGATATCGGGACAATTCGGGCGTTTTTCGATGCCCACATGGACCTGGTCAGAATCGACCCGCCATACACCTTCCACGACCGGAAATGGCCCGTCTACACCCGCCCGCGGTATCTGCCCGGAACGCGGCTTCACGGATGCTCCTTTGACCAATGCCTTCTTGCCGACGGGTCCATCTTGAAAGATTCCGAGGTCAAGAACTCGGTGATTGGGATTCGCTCGGTCGTCAGGAGCGCGGTCCTCGAGAAAGTCCTGCTGATGGGGGTCGATTCGAGGGTCAAAGATCTCGGCCCAGATGTTCCTCCGGTGGGAGTGGGCGAAGGGACGATAATTCGTAACGCCATCATCGACAAGAATGCCCGTATCGGACGCAATGTTCGGATCGTCAACGCTGACGGTGTGAAAGAAGCTGAAGGTGAAGGTTGGTGTATTCGAGACGGGATCGTGGTGGTTGCCAAGAACATCGTAATCCCGGACGGTTCGGTCATCTAGCCGGCAGGACCCCAGAACCTATTGAGGCGTCGCACCGTAAACTCTTGTGGAGGGCAGACCATGGATGGATCAGGAAAATCGCTACGAAGATCACAGCAGCAGAAAATCATCGCCGGCGTGTGTGGCGGGATCGCCGAGTGGCTCGGTTGGAACGCGACGACCGTCCGAATTCTCTACGTCGTGGTGTCCGTCCTCTCGGTTGCGTTTCCTGGAATTCTCGCCTACCTCGTGCTGTGGATCGCGATGCCGCAGGGTGAATGAAGGGTTTCTGAAAGCAGTCACGGATTCAACGTTACCTCATGTTGTTGATCAGCTACAGAATATGAGGAAGAGCCCTCGCGACGAAAGGCGGGGATTTTCATAAGAGTACGATTTCACTTCCTGTCCGGGCAGGAAATTTCAAAAAAAAGGCCCCGCCGGAGCGGGGCCTTGAATCTCAGATGAGAAAAATCTAGAAGGACCAACCCATGTAGGCGCCGAGGATCGAAATTGTCCCGGACGCGTCCTGGAACAGCGCGATGTTGTCTTCGTAATCGGCATAACGGAAATACAGGTTCATCCACATGTTGTTGGAGAACTTGAAGTTCGCATCTGCCGATGCTTCGAGACGACTCACGTCGATCATGGAATAGGTATGGGCTACTGAGAAGTCGAAGCTCATGGGCGGATGCGTTGCAACGTAATCGTCGGCAGGAAGATCGAACGGATCGAGCGCCTGCTCCGAATCGGTCGCCGAGACATTGAGCCCGAGGCTGAATACCTTCGTAGGCTTCACGCGGATTCCCGCCATAAGGGTTGTGCTGGTCGTATTTTGGCTGAGCATGTCACGTTGGTAGCCATCCTGGCCACCCATCATTGTGCCTGCTCAACCATCGAAAATCGGTATACAGACTGGAGCGTTCAATTCCGTATCCGAATAGGCGTATCCGAGGTACCAGTTCCATTCGCTCGTCGGCGCTGACCACAGGGTGGCGGTGAGGTTCTGGTTGGTGCGTGACCAGTTGGTCAGGTCTCCAGCCTGATTGTCCCCATCCCAATAGCGATAGGTGGCACTGAGGGTCGAGCTTGAGCCAAGTTTAAAAGTGCCGCCAAGCTTGAATTCGTCAAAACCTTCGGCCGAGGCCGTGGTTTCGGCGATGCGTGCATCTTGGAATTCGTAGTACTGGTCCGTGACATCAGGATCCCAGGGATTGGAACTCGACCCGGATACGAGGGTCGAACACGCTCCATTGATGAGCATGAACGGATTTGAAATGTCCCCATGCTTGAGATGGGCCTGGATCTTGAGGCCTTTGATCGGGCGAGCACGCCAGTAGACGCCGAAAATATTTTCGGTTGTCGTGCCTTCGTCCGGCAGGACCTCGTAGTGCTCCCTCTTGGTCGCCTCATAGTCCCAACGGAAGCGGAAGGTACCCGCTGTTTTCGAAACCCGGTAGCTGAGATCCAGGTCAGCTTCGTAGACGTTGCGGTCCATGACCGATTTGCGCCAATGGTCGAGGTTCTCACCGGTCCAGTCTTCGTAGGTCAGGCCCGCATGGGGTCCGGCGTCGGCCGGTTGGTCATTGACATCGATCCAGACATTGTCATTGTTCAAGGAATAGGCCCGAGCTCGCAGACGAATCCGCATCTTCTTGCCCACCAATTTTGCGGCATTGAGCATGGCGCCCTGGTACTTCGCCCGATAGCCGGTGTAGTCGTTCTTCGAGTCCTGATACACACCACCGAGGTTGACGGCAAAGCCGCCAAGGTTGTGGAAGTTAAGGTCGAGACGTCCGGTAGATTTCTCCTGGTCCGGCCAGAGATCCGCCGGTACCGGGCCGATATCCGAATCGTACTGCATTCGGTTGTCGAATACCGGTACCCGCAATTCCGGATGCACGGCGTCCGCGAACGTGGTCGTGACCGAGTTGTATTTGTGGGTCAGCGTCCGATGGTTCCAGGATCCCTTGAGGGTTCCCCCGTTGAATGCGACCCCGGCCTCGAGTTTTGCGTCGATCGTCCGCTCCTTGACCTTGTGGGACTGGGATTTGACGTGACAGCTGTCGCAGTGGGAAGTGGTGTATGCCTGCGAATGCCCGTTTCGCTGCTGGTTGCGGTATTCGAAGGCCAGTGTCAAGGCCGAAAGGGCCGGAAACTGGAACTCGGTGCGGTGCTCCAACAGTGAATAATCGATTTCATATTCGGCATTGGGATCAAAGTCCGTGTGGTGAATGACCTTGCCGTTCAAGGAACCGGCCTCGAGGTTCTTCATCCTGTCATGGCCGAAACGGTGCATGAACTTGTTGTAGCTCGTGTGAGAACGCACCATCCGTTGAAGATCGAAATTCAAAGACCCACTGTTGTCTCGTTTGTGGTTGTAGTCGTAGTCGACGAAGAGGCTGCCCCAATCGTTGTGGCTGTCGGCGAGGAAGACCAATGTCGGTGAACCGTCATCGGGTTCGAACTCACTTACCTTGTCGGGGGAATCCTGAGCGTCGGCGCCCCATCCGCCCATTTCGAAGGCGCCCGCAAAATCTAGACTGAAATCCTCGCCCAGCGATTCTTCAAGATCGCCGGCTCCCGCTGCGAACGGCAGCGCGGCGAGGGCAATGATGAGTACGCAACGTAATGCGATTTTCATGCTATCCCTCCTTCTACCGCACCATTCCGTGGCCGCCGCCCGGAACCGTCTGAGACGGAAGGTCGGTGCCATGGATCTGGGAGTGGCATTGGCTGCATCTGGAAGTGAAACCAAGGTTCATACTGTGTTCGCCCCACGGACTCTCGCGTTCGGTGCCGCCCACGTCAATCGGTCCATCCGGGCTGAGGAGGCCGGCATGGAAGTGGAGCTCGTGGCACTGCAGACAGAGCATTGGTTCGGAGGCGGTCAGGAGAGCCTCCGCAACCGACCCATGGGGTAGGTGACAGAGACTGCAGTCTTCTACGACCGGCACGTGTTCAAAGATAAACGGACCTTCCTTGTCCTGATGGCAGGTGTAGCACAGGTCGTTGGCCCGGGTGTGGGTCCGGAGTTGCATTTCGGTCGCCAGATGTGGATCGTGGCAACTGCTGCAGCT
Organism: Thermoanaerobaculales bacterium; assembly: GCA_021107705.1. GTDB lineage: Bacteria > Acidobacteriota > Thermoanaerobaculia > Thermoanaerobaculales > Sulfomarinibacteraceae > JAIOSJ01. Next base: position 9,946 of record JAIOSJ010000126.1, read on the forward strand.
CATCTTGCCCTCAAGAACCGGATGGTGGTTCGGCATCATGAATTCAGTGTAAACATCTGCATGACAGGACTTGCAGCTGTTAAGCGGATTATTTCGTGAGTGAATGTCGTGGCAGTCGGTGCAGGCCAACCCTTCCATGGCATGGGTTGATGCCGCCCACTCAGGCTGGTTCTTTTCTGCGTGGCACTCAACGCAAGCCTGGGCATCATCTGCCGATTCGTTGTCGAAATTACGGATGAGGGTTGGGTCGCCTTCTTCCATATGGGCTACACCGTCACCATGACAGCCGACACAACCCACTTCGCGGTCGTTGACCTCGAAGGGCTGGATCCGCATATGGATCTGGTTCTTCATTCCGGCGGCTACCTCGTCGTGACAGTCTGCGCAGACAAGGCCGTCTTCAGCAAAAGCCGGCAATGTCAAGACACACGCCACGGCGACCATCGCCAGCAGGATGCTCCGTTTCATATTCTTCCTCCTTACCTCTTACAAAATTCATACAAAATTCGAAAGGATTGCTTCGATCCGAGTCAAAAGGAAAGTAGGCAATTCCCCCTTCTCCCGTATGCCTGCATGACCACCCTCACGGGATGGTGAAGACCACCTCAATGATGCGGGGGGCAACACAGGTAACGAGGGCAGTTCGTGCTCATATTCACAAGCTACCCATCTCAATTTCATATGTCAAGGATATGTCACGGTCGGCATTCCATAACATTCAAAGAATGTGAAATAGTGATTCGATAATTGTTATGTTTGTGCAACTTACAGGGGCCGTTGGGGCATAAAATTCTTGTTGACCTGGCTGGATCGAAAATTGCGACTGTGTTTAGTCTCAATTTCAAAATCCCAATATTCGACCAGCATTCCGGCCGAGTTTCCATCCTGCTTTTGCACACTTATCGGTACCAAGATTGCCCAAGGCGGGCTAGGACCTACCGCAAGCATTCCTTCACTCGCGCAACACCGAGAGCTAACCTCGGAGGGACCGTCTCAGGGCGGCGAACCGCGCGGTGTCCCGCAGGGGCGCCCAAATGGGATCTGCGTCCAATACGGCGCCATTCTTCAGTCCGGACCGAATCGCCGCTTCCAACCACTCGAGAGCCTCGTCGAATTGTCTGGATGCCGCCAGGGATCTGGCCATGTCGTAGGCGCGGATGGCGTCCGATGTCGGGGTTGCCGACTTTTGGGTTGATTGAGTCTCTTCCTTACTGCGGAAGGGGCCCAGGGCCTGCAGGTTGGAAATGGAGAGAATCACGGCGAGGATGGTCAGCCATATCTGTCCGTTCCAGATCGCCCAAAGGCCCAATGACACCGTCAGCATGAGGGACACGATCAGAGCCGCGACCTTGCCACGAGGGCCGAAGGCAGCTTCCGCAGCTGAGGAGGCGATGTGGCCTCCGTCGAGAGGAAGGACAGGGACCAGGTTCAGGAGACCCCACCCGAGATTAACCCACACGGTGTAGGTGAGGAGCTGGGCGACGAGAATTCCCCCAGTGGCACCCAGCACAGGGGCCAGGGCGAGGACTGAGAGGCCGACTGCGATGCCGACCGCCGGTCCGGCGGCTGACAGCAGAATTCTCCGGCCATGTCCCAGGGCAACCCGGTTGCGCCACGAGGTCATGCCGCCGAAACCGTGGAGTTGGATCATCGGATCGAGACCGAAGTGGCGGCCCGCAAATGCGTGGCCGAGTTCGTGCGCGAGGACCCCGAGGAAAACACTGATGATCCACAGGGCCGAAGACATGAGGTCGCCTCGAGGACCGATGAGCCAGGCCGTGATCAGGAAAAAGGGTTGAATCACAACCGGAAAGCCGAAAAGTTCGAAACGTAGATGCATAGTGGGTGTGAGGGTAGCATTAGATGAGGATGGGGCGGGAAAATCGATGATCTGCGATAAGATGCTCAAGCCCTTTCGGGCTTTGCGGAGGGAAGATGACTGCCTCAAAACGCTACCAGCCAACCAACAAGGTCCGCTTCATCACAGCGGCCAGTCTCTTTGACGGGCATGATGCCTCGATCAACATCATTCGCCGCATTCTGCAGGCGCACGGGGCGGAAGTCATTCACCTGGGCCACAACCGTTCGGTCGCGGAGATCGTTGATGCTGCGGTGCAGGAAGATGCGCAAGGAATCGCCGTGTCGTCTTATCAGGGCGGCCACATGGAGTACTTCAAATACATGATCGACCTCCTTCGCGAGCGAGGAGCGAACCATATCAAGGTGTACGGTGGTGGCGGCGGGGTCATCGTGCCTGCCGAAATCGCCGAACTCGAGGCCTATGGTGTAACCAAGATCTTCTCGCCTGAAGACGGTCGCGTGCTCGGCCTGGACGGAATGATCTCGACGATGGTCGAGGGCTGCGATTTCAACCCGAGTGAATTGGGTGGCGCCTCCACTTATGACGCCGAACCTGAGAACTGGCTCGACGTTGCACGCGCCATCACCCTTGCCGAAGAGGGAAGCAACCCGGCGATTCCACCTCGTCAGGGGGAACCCGCGGCGGTCATCGGCGCGACCGGAACGGGAGGGGCCGGAAAGTCGTCCCTGACGGATGAATTGGTCCTTCGGTTTCTGGCCGATTTTCCGGAGTTGAAGATCGCCATTCTTTCGATAGACCCTACGAAACGCAAGACCGGTGGTGCATTGCTCGGTGACAGGATTCGTCTCAACTCCCTCGGTTCGAATAGGGTCTTCATGCGTTCCCTGGCGACCCGACAGGCTCATCGGGCCTTGAGCCGCCACATTGAAGAGAGCATTGCCATATGCCAGGGCGCTGGTTTCGGCCTCATCATCGTCGAGAGTTCGGGCATCGGTCAGGCGGATTCCGAGATTGTGGACATCGCGAATATTTCGCTCTATGTCATGACGCCGGAATACGGCGCCGCCATGCAGCTCGAAAAGATCGACATGCTGGATTACGCCGACCTGGTGGCGATCAACAAGTTCGACCGGCCGAAGGCTCTGGATGCCATCCGCGATGTGCGGAAGCAGTTTCGGCGGTGTCATGAACTCTTTGGCGGTCCTGCCGATGAGGATCTGCCGGTCTTCGGAACCTGCGCTCACCAGTTCCACGACCACGGCGTGAATGCTCTCTACCGGGAGTTGGTCCGGAGGATGGGAAAGGACTTCGGCCCGATATGGGCGCTCGAGAGCAGTCAGGCCGAACCCTCCGGTCTTCCCCAACGACACCCCATCATCCCGGGTGATCGGGCCGGGTATCTTCGGGACATTGCTCGCACGGTTCGTGGCTACAAGGAGTGGGCCGAAAACCAAATCACCGTTGCGGACAGGCTCTATCAACTGGTGGGGGCTCGCGCCATTTTGTGCGCGCGAGCCGGAGACGGCGAAAATACGGATCTCTTTCGCCTGTTCGAGGAGATCTCAGCCGCCGACGTCACTCCGGAAAAGCAACTGGCGGATCTCGACGGGGAAATCCGCCGCATCGCCCACGAACTCGAATACGACTCCCGCGAATTGCTGGCGGCCTGGCCCAAGATCCTCCAGGACTATGCTCGCGAAGAGTTTAGCTACACCGTCCGGGGAAAGGAGATCAGGGTTCCCCTCACCGATCTTTCTCTGGCTGGAACGAAGGTTCCAAAGGTGCAATTGCCCCAACGCCGGACATGGGCCGGCATCTTGCGTTACCTCTTCCTCGAGAATGTTCCCGGCGCCTTTCCCTACACTGCCGGAGTCTTTCCCCTCAGACGGACGGGCGAGTTTCCGACGCGGATGTTTGCCGGTGAAGGGGGCCCGGAGAGAACTAATCGCCGCTTTCACCTGTTGGCTGAGGGGCAGCCGTCAAGTCGGCTGTCGACGGCCTTCGACAGCGTGACTCTCTACGGCGAGGATCCCGCCGAAAGGCCGGATATCTGGGGCAAGGTCGGTGAGTCAGGGGTGAGTATCTGCACGGTGGAGGATGTCGAGCGGCTCTACGCAGGATTTGACCTGTGTGCGCCGGCGACGTCGGTCTCCATGACCATCAACGGTCCGGCGCCGATGATGCTGGCCATGTTCTTCAATGCTGCGGCCCGCCAACA
>JAIOSJ010000146.1 GCA_021107705.1 Thermoanaerobaculales bacterium
CCGGCATCGTCAGATCCAGCACGACGGCGTCCGGGGCCTCCATTTTCATGGCGATGAGGGCCTCTCGCCCGCCGGCGGCGGCAAGGACCTCATAGCCCGCGTCCTCAAGAAAGGTTCGCAATTGAAGAGCCACCACCTCGTCATCGTCGACGACGAGAATTCGCCGCCCGGCGCCACCTTCCGGCAGAGGGTCAACGGTCGAAGGCTCCCGTGCAACCTCTGTTGACGGCGCCACCTTCCCATCGGGACACTTCGAGGGCAACAAAAGCGTGTGTACTGCCCTCCCCCACATGGCTCGTGACCGAGATCTCGCCACCCAGAAGTCCTGCGAGATGGCGTGAAATGGCAAGCCCGAGGCCGGTGCCGCCGAAGCGCCGGGTCGGAGATCCGTCGACCTGGCGGAATTCGTCGAAAATACGCGGGAGTTCATCGGCCTCAATGCCGATGCCGGTGTCTTTGACCTCGAAGGAGAGACGCCCACCAACGGCTTGAACCGCCAGCGACACCGATCCGGTGCCGGTGAATTTCACGGCGGTGGAGAGCAGATTGAGCAGAATGCGCCGCACCTTGTCCTGGTCGCCGTGCATCGTGGGTAGATCATCGCCGAGGGAGATTTTCAGGGCCAAATCCTTGGCCTCGGCGAGCGGCCGGGCGGTTTCCGTCACCATCCGCACCACATCCTCAACTGCAAAGTCCGACACCTGCAAATGCACATGGCCGGCCTCGATTTTGGACAGATCGAGCACATCGTTGATCAGGTCGAGGAGTGCGCGGCCGTTGCGCTCGATGATCTTCAAGTACTCACTGTCCTGCTCGGGCTCCACACCGACACCGCGCGAAATCATCAGCTGCGAGAGAGCGAGCACCGAGTTGAGCGGCGTGCGCAGTTCGTGGCTCATATTGGACAAGAACTGGGACTTGAGACGACCGGCTTCCTCTACTTGTCGCTTTTGGCGCCTCAGTTCCTCCGTAAACTGCTTGAGTTCTTCGGTCTGCTCCAAGAGTTCATCCGATTGGCTCTTCAACTCGACGTTGGCCTCCTCGAGCGCCTCGACCGTCCGTTCGGTCTTCTCGACCGCCAGCACATTGGCCAGGGCCGTGCCGATCCCCGGCTGGAGAGTCTCGAAAATTCTCATGTGTTCCCCTGAGTACTCGCCGAGCGATGCCAGGGCAATCACGGCCTCGGTCCTGCCCCGGACCGCGAGCGGTATGGCGACCATCTCTCGCGGTACGGCATCACCCGCGATCGTGCGATAGGTGAAGACCGTGTCGTGGGGAATGTCTTTGAGGTGGGATATTTCCCGGGTCACCAGTGCCCGGTCGAGCTGACCTTCCGGATAGTTTTTTTCGAAGTCGGCGAAATCCCTCGTACCGGCGCCGATCGAATGGATCAGATCAAACGCCTGACCGTCGAACGAACGGCGAAAGAAGGAGGCCAGGTGGCTCGGGGTTGTTTCGACCAAAGCACCCAGAAGGCCGGTAGCGAGGGTCCTGACCGTCGTAGCCTCGACCAGGACCTCGGTCAGGCCGGCCACGCCCTGACCGATCTCGGCCTCCGCCTGCAGAGCCTCGGCCATCGTATTGAGCGAGCTTCCAAGGGACGCAATTTCGTCCCTTCCGACCGCGCTGCACCGGGCCTCGAGGTCACCACTTTGGATCCGCCCGGCAACTCCAGCCATCGCCAACACCGGCGTAGCAATATTGCGGGCCAACAAGACTGTGATCAACAGCACGAGGAATACGGAGGCAGCGACCCCTGCTCCGAGGTCACGAGTGAGAGTGCCTATCGACGCATAGACCTCCTCCTGATCCTGTTTGGCGACAAAACCCCAGCCGGTGCCGGGGATATGGGCATAGGCAGCCAGTACTTTGACGCCACGATAATCCTCGACCTCGATGATGCCGGTTTCCCCCCCGGCGGCCAGCGCTGCCGACTGCGCTTCGATCTTCAATCTCAGGGGCGCGTTTTCGTAATGGAGCAACTCGCTGAGCACCATACCGTCGGAGTTGACGATCAGGGTCTCACCTGTTCGGCCCATGCCGGAATTTTCCTGCAAAAGGCGATAGAGTGATCTCTCCAGGTCGATTCGCGCAACAAGAACCCCGATCAGATGCTCTCCGCCATGTTCGAGACAGAAAACCGGAATCGAGAAAACAGCAGCCGGACGGTCGAGAGTCTCTGACCGATAGATGTCCTTGATAAAAAGTTCACCGGTCTCAAGGGGAGTGGTGAAGTAGGGATTCTTTCGACAGTCAAAGCCCTCACTAGAGGGATCGCTGGAGATGGCGATGCGTCCGGTATGAGCATCGATCAGAAACATCTCGGTGAAAGCCCCGTAGTTGGCGAGGTAGCGGCGAAACAGCTCACGCACGGCCTCAATCGTCGTCTCCTGTTCGAAGGATCGGATCTCGGAGTGCAGCGGGCCGCCAAGCCTTCGGATCTCGTTGTCCCCGGATGCCGTCCGGATGTCTCCCCTCCGTTCCTCAATCCAGTTACTGAGTTCCCGGACCTTGAGGTCTCGCACCGCCGAGAGTTTGTCGAACACATTTTCCTTGATCGTGCGGACCTGTTGGAAATAGGTCAAGGCGGCGGTGCCCAACAGGGGAACCAACGCGACCACCAGAAACCAGATAGCGAGACGGGTCTTCATGTTGTTCAGACGCACCACGGGCACGCTCCTTTACTGACAGTATCATCCGGGCCGGCGAAAAATACGGCAGGCATGATCCACCGGGACCAGGCGAAGCCTCGTACCCTCGTCGATATCTTCGGTTTCGCCCAGGACGAGGAAGCCGCCGGGCCGGAGGGAACGCAGAATCTTTGCGCAGACAATGGCCTTCACCTCGGTTTTGAGATAGATCAGGACGTTGCGACACAAGACCAAATCGAAGGCCCCGAAGATGCTGTCCGGCGGCGCCAGAGTTCTCGGCGACATCAGATCGTCGCGCGAGAACCGCACCATCTCGCGCAGGGCGGCCCTGATCCTGAAAGTCTCACCATCGCCTTCAAAATATTTATCGACCAGGCCGAGGCGAGTGAACTCCAGAGCGCCTCTGAGCCAGACCCCACGCTCGGCCCGCTCCAGAGCCGAATCGTCGATGTCGGTGCCGAAGATGAAGACACGACTCTGTTTGAGATCTTCAGCCAGTGCTTCGACCAGCAGAATTGCCACCGAGTACGCTTCCTCGCCGGCGGCACAGCCGGCGCTCCACACACGAATCTCTCTCTTTTCAAGACGGGCGGAGTCGAGAATCTGCGGGATCACGCGGTGGGCCAGGGTCTCGAAGACCGGGGGATCACGAAAGAATACGCTGTAGTTGACTCCAACGACCTCGGTCAGGCGTCCACACTCGGCCGGGTCGTTCTCCAGCGCGGCAAGATATTCGCCAAGACCTCCCAATCCGAGCGCCTGCCGGCGTTCTGTGACCTTCTGCCGAACCAGCTCGGAACAATATCCCGAGAGATCGAGCCCCGAAGCTCGCCGAACGGTATCGATGATCCTCTCCATGATTCACGCCTCTGCCCGAATATCACCCCCGGTCATTGTAACCTCAACCGAACCCCAAGGCGTCCAGTTAGCCCGCACTCCTTAGAGACTTGAGCAGTTTGAACAATGTGATGAGCGCCCATTGTGGTAGCGGGCTTCCAGCCTGCGGTCATGGAAAGAAGGGATTGTTGGTTTCTCCGAACCCCGGGCCACGTAGCCATATGCAGCCAAGATGGCTGCGCCACAAAGGGTCGAGCTATTGTGGCGCAGGCTTCCAATCCATGTAGAGTGGGCCTTGCGGCCGAAGATTGGTGAGAAGCTTTCCACAAGCCGGGGCCGGCTTGACCCATCGGAAACGAACTCGAGGCGCGGAGCTTTTCCCTGAATGAAAGTTAACGTCCAACGCTCAACGTCCAACGCTCAACCTCGAAGTCCGGACCCGAGCGCGTTGGCAACGGTAAACTATCCAGCAGCACACACCCCTCAAATCAGCGAATCTGACTTCGACGTTGGACGTTGAGCGTTGGACGTTGAGCG
>JAIOSJ010000065.1 GCA_021107705.1 Thermoanaerobaculales bacterium
AACTGACCGACCTACAGCGCCATATCCTCGGCCTCCTCACCGTATCCACGGGCGTCTTTAAGTCCATTTGATCTCACCCCAGTTAATTCACGAGATATCTTGCCCACGATGTGCGGAATGTAGGCCTCGAGTTTCCTTCCGATGGGTCGAGCCGAGGGCGGCTCGTGGGAAGCTTCTCACCAATCTTCGGCTGCAAGGCCCAATACACCGCGACCTTCAGCGCTTTCTCGATTCGCTCGCTCCAGCCCACGCTGGTCGCTTCGCGACCTCCACGGCTTCGCCGTGATCGCCCTTTGGGCGATGCGCGATGTCCCTACGTACCGCAAACTACTTCGCTCCCTCATCTTGCGAGATCACTGAATCTCACGACGTCTTGAACCTATCGCTTCGAACCTTGGTGAGAAGACCGGGCTAGCACCGCATCCTGACGGAAGGTGAAACCTCCCAATTCTCAGGCGCCAGGGCTAGGGCAATCAGATAAAGACTGGCAGGGTCTTCTTGGAGAGCCCTCCCACAATTTTGAACGTCAGTGTTCAAACGCGGCAGACGAAGCGTCCGGCGCGAAAAACGAATGACTCCTCCGCCCTTCGTGAACCTCACCTCCACCATCGAACCGTCGGCATCAAGACAGCTCTCCAGCGCCCGTGCAAGCGCGATCTCCGACGGACTCATGAAAGCCTCTGCCAGAGGTGGCGGACTCACCAGGCGAATGCCGAAATCTGCCAGGGAAGAAAGCCATCCCCTGAACCGGTTTTCCTTGGTCGCCTGCACTGTGACCGCGATTTCCAGGGATCGACCCAAAAGATCGGCCAACAGTTCCCTCTCGCCGAGACCGAGTCGAAGAACGGGCTCCCTGAGGTCTCCAACCTGGATCGACAGGTCAACTGTCCGGGGAAGCCGACCGGACCACCGCCGCAAGTCCTCTAGTGAAACTCGACGTCTTTCCCCAGCTTCAAACAACTCGAATATCGAAGCCTCGTTGATCTCCCGGCGCCGAATCTCTGACTTTGCCGCGATCAAGAGGGCGTGGACGACACTTGAGCGCCCACTTTCCCCAACCTCCTCAAGCCTCGGCACGACTCGAAGCATCAGGTCAACGACACGCAGGACCAGGGCCGGCAGAGATCCCGAAAGAGTTCTCCGGAGATCCGCGGGAGATGCCCAACCGCCAACCTCGCCGGCCATCTCTATCGCCGCCTCAAACGGAGGCCAACCCGGAACCGTCGCCCTGGTTTCCACAATGCCATGCCTGAGAAGCCACAATCGAGGAGACTCATGAGGGACTCCGAGGGCCACCTCGGCGGGAAGAGGACTCGCTATTCGTGCCCGGAACGAGCCGGAATCGAGCCCCTTCCGAAGGTCACATCCGTTCAGCAGGACCGGAACCTGGGAGAATCTGCAGGCCGTTTGCAGCCATTCCTGAGCCCTATCCCGACCAATACGAGGCCCAACCAACAAGAGTCTGACAGACCTTTCTTCCCCTGCTGAGAGGCTTGTGATGCGCGGTCGATTGTTTTTCTTTTGAAAAAGGAGCGCGCCTCCGGCGGGCCCATGAACCTCGATCTCCAGAAGCCGTGGATCGGTCCCGGCTGCCCATGCCAACGTGGTGGCCTCTCGGTCCTCGAGTTCGCCCAACGACTGAAGTCGATTCAACCCGCCACCGGTCCCCATCGCCAGCGCCGCCGCCTCGAGAATCGAAATGGAGACCGAAGCTCCAGCGGCCCGCAATTCCAACCGGCGCCCCTTCCAGGTGAGATTCACGCTCTCGGCGCCCCAAGCCACTGCAAACCTCACGAGTTCCGCCGGGACCTGCCATGCGCCCGCGAGTTGGTGGCGGGCGACTGCACGAAAACCGGCGTCGCCATTCACGGCGAAGACCGTCACTGGGCGCCTCCAACTTGACCGGCGATGATTCCTCGCGCGAGATCAGACAAGACCTTACGAGCCGGTCGATTGATCGACGGGATATTGTCGACGACGATTTCAACTCCCCAAAATACTGCCTGCCGGCGCTGGGAAGAAAAGTGACCACCGGCGCAACGCCAGACCTGATTGGCCCGACTCACCACCACCACATGATCTCGACCAGCCAGACTCAGAACCATGATGGGGCGCGGCAAGTCGTCAGCCTCGAAGATCTTGATTCTGCACCCGCCATCTCTCATGGCCTGTTCAACCTCAACAGAAAACCCACTCACCACCGTTTTCTTCAGGATTTCGCTCCACTCGTCCAAATCGGCGGCGGAGAGAGCCTGAGCGGCCTCCCGCCCCATTGGATTCGAGGTATTCACGACAATCCCACAACGTGAGTTGGCGCGTCTTATCAGGAGGGAAAATTCGGCATCGCCGTTCATTCTCGGGGCCTGGCCAGCCGTTCTCTCCACGAGCCGGCCAGAGGTAGCCGATGAGAAGAGCATGCCGGCCGACGCGGCCCTCTCGAGGGCGGCCAGGGATCGACGCTTGCCCCCCACGCTCTCAACCAAAGGCCGTCGCCACACAGCGGGGTAGCGAACCCACCTCTCTCGGTCCCGCAGAAAGCTCCCAAGGAGAAGGGGCGCATCTTCACCTCGCCCCGGTGAATAGACCCTTGCCCCCTTTCGCCTCCACCACCACGCTAGAGTTCCAAGACAGCCGAGAGAGAAAAATATGGCGGCGCCTGTCCACCGCCGATTCACGTTGAATCTTGATTCGTCGGTTTCCGGTTCATCGCCGCGGTTAGTTTCCTGCCCTTCAATCTCAGTCCGGACCACGCGATCGGCGTCTCTTTGAACCAGGGCCGGAATCCGACCAATCGGCGCCGAAGCATCGGCAACGGTCCACCGACCCCCACCCAAGTCGACCTCAACCCATGCATGGAGACCTGGTGAAACCTGTCCATCCACTCCCAACCAGCCGACCGCAAGCCGGGTCTCGAGCCCAACCCGATGAAGAATGGAGGCCAGCATGGAATTCAGGACATCGCAGTCGCCCCCTCCAGCCTCGTAGACAGATTGGAGGAAGGAGAGCCCACGCGCACGGCCCTGCAGGATGATTTCTGCAACTTCTGAAGAACGTCTGGTTTTGAGCCGCCCTTTGACCATCTCGACGGCCCTGGAAACCCGCTCTTGAGGATCAAGATCCTGAAAACGGTGCAAATCCAAACCGAATTCCTCCGGGACTGCCGGCCACGAACCGTGGACAACCGGAGGATCATCAACCTCAAACGCCTGATAAGTCACTCTCCCGGCCCTGGGGCCGGGCACACGGATAAAGGGTTCACCTGCCGCAGTCTTCCACAGGCCAACCACTCGGCCCTCAAGGCGTACCGATTCGGGATCGATGACTGAACCGGTCGGGACCGGGAGACGGAGATTTCCCCCTTCGGTGCGGAAACCCAGATCGATCAACAGGGGCTGCGCCCCCCTTTCGGGCCGTCCCAGAATCTGAACCGGACTGCCTTCGAGTTCAACCGGACGACCGCCTTCGGTCAGACCAATGATGCGGAAGACCGCCAACCAGGGCGAACGAACAGATGGACTGAAGAGAATGTCCGGTGCGATCTCTCCTCCGCTAATCGAGTCGACGATCGGACCACCGTATGACTCTGACCGGTCAAAATATGGCT
>JAIOSJ010000078.1 GCA_021107705.1 Thermoanaerobaculales bacterium
ACTGGGGCGCCGAGCCCCTGGCGGGCGTGTCGATTCCCAAGGTCACACTCAAACTCGAGTCGGGCGAAGAGTTCTGGATCCAGGCCGATTTCTCCCTGGCGGCCAACCGAGGCACGGTCCGGGTTCCGGGCCAGTGGACCCGTCCCCACCATCCAGAGGGAGAGCTGGACCTTCTGGGACCGTCCCTCGGATGGTTCAAGATCTTCGGTTTGCTGCAGGTTCGACTGGATGCACGTGGGTATCAAGACTCACCGCCCTGGGGCGACGACGATCCCGCCGCGCGGCGCCTGCAGGCCCGCAACATCTTGAGCTGCCTGTTAAAGCGTGGGCCCGAAATGCAATCGCCCGGCAGCATCGGTCACAGTGCCACCGACTGCCCGTACAACAGCTATCTGACGCGCCCGTTGCAGATCGGTCCCGGCATGGTCTACGCGCTGACCGGCAGGATTCCCACGACGCCGAGGACCCGCAACGGCGAGCCGACTATGGAACCGGCTCAGGCCCGCTTTTGGTCGATCTGTCACTCAGGCAAGGGGCCAGATTCGCTTTACTGCAACCTCGGCTACGGCTGCCTGATGGACGAGGAGATCACCGTGGACGAAAGCAACGACTACATCATCGTCTACTCCCAGGGCGAGGGAAATCGACCGGCCAACGCCCGCCCCGAGTGCGGCGTGACCTGGCAGGACTTCGGCCCCGAGGCGCGGCAGGGCTTCCCTGTTCGATGGATGAGCGTCTATCCGGACCACTCTTCGGAGGAGTATGTGCCCAACGACGCCAACATCCCCTGGGAGACCGGCGCCTGGGCCCAGGAATCCTACGACGAGACCCTCGTAGGAACGAACCGGCCGGGGGTGATGGGGCCGTATCACCCGGTGATCCACTATCTGAGCAAGGACGAGTTTGAAGACCTGGGCTGCCCGGTGGACCCCGGCGCCCTGCCGACATGGCAGACCGAGTCACCCCCGCTTCGGGTGGAGGATCACTCTCGGTCCAACTCCTGACATCGCTTTCGTAGGCTGACAGCTAATTCGGCTCAAGTTGGCCCAGGCACTTCCAGCCTGTGCGCGTTCCCGCGGCGCCCTGGTCTCGAAGTCCAGGACTCTTCATTCCTCAGGCGGACTGGTCGCAAGTCCTTTCAGACCGTTCATTCCACCGGCGGACCCTTGGAAGAATTGACACGACCAAGGTTTTATGGCGAACTCCGGTCTGGATCCGATCATCCGCATGATCAGATCGATCACCATCACACATCCAAACCCGCTCCATTCTTCCTCAGCCATTCCTTGCGCTCGCGGTACTCCGGCAAGACCTTGTCCACCTCGTTCCAGAAGGCGTCGGTGTGATCGCGGTGATGCATATGACACAGCTCGTGGACGACGATGTAGTCGATGATGCTCTGCGGCGCCATCATGCATTTCCAGTGGAAGGCGAGCTTGGCGGTCGGTGAGCATGAGGCCCAGCGCTTTCCGAGTTCGCGGACGTCGATGCCTGAGGGGATCACCCCAACCTTGGGGGCGTAGTAATTGACCCTTTGGGGGATCTTGGTGCGACCTCGGTAGATGTAGTAGTCACGGAAGGCGGCTTTGGCCGCAGCGATCTCGCCCTGGTCGACGAGGTCACGGCGCAAGCGGAAACGCCCGTTCTTGAGGAGCAGGGGTTCTTCCTGGTCGGCTACGAGACTCAGGCGGTAGGACCTGCCAAGGTAGAGGAAGCCCTCACCACTCTTGTACTCGCGCAGAACCTTGGTGGCATTGAGGTCACGCCACTCGGCGAGGTTCTTGTAAATCCAGAAACGCTTGGCCTCGACGATGTCCTCGATGCGCTCGTCGGGGATGGCTTCGGGTGCACGGACCAGCACGCTGCCGTCACGCTCGATGATGATGTCCGCGGTGGCCCGGCGGCTTCTGATCACCTCGAAGGAGATCTCGTCTTCGGCCTTTCGACTCACTTGACCAGCTCCTCATGCCTCTTCTCCGCCAGCTTGACGATCTCGACGGCAAGACGCTCGTGCTGGTCGATCAAACCCGGAATGCCGGCCAGAAGAATCTCGGTGTCGATGTTGCCGCGCAGCTTCTTTACTTCGATGGGCTTGCGCCAGAAATCGAGCACATCGATCGTCTCCTGCAGCAACGCCACAATGCTCGACATCAGTCGCTTGAGCGCAGCACGGTGCTCCTTCGGCGCGTCATCCCCGTCGAAAGCCAGCTCCAACACATAGTCGTAGAAGGTAGTCGCCTCCCTGCTCAGCCCATCAATCTTCTCGGTGCGACCCTCCAGCGCCTCCTTTCGCAGCTCCTCGTAGCCCTCGGCCAGGACCTCCCAGTTGTTGTGGTGTTGCTGAATGAGCTGCTCCAGTTTCTCGCTCAGCCGTTTGTAGAAGGCCGGATCCTCGTCGAAGTGCACCGTGCAGTGCTTGCGGATGGCGTGCTCCATCTCGCTGGCCTTCGCCTCCGGGTCACCACCTGAGTGCTTCTTCACGTGCGCGATGAATTCGTCCGACAACAGCTCGATCGGGGGGATCTTCGGGTCGATGCCCAGCTCCACCAGATGCTCGTTGATCAACGCCTTGACCTTGGCGCCCGCATCGGCGATGTCCAGGGAGTCGTCCTTGTAGCGCTCCTTGACCATACGCAGCAGGTAGCCGAAGCGGCGGGCGGCGCCGCGGTACGGGTGCCCGGCCGGGTTGGGCAGAATGAGGTTAAGACTCTGCAGGAACTTATTGAGGTAGACCTCGAAATCCGCACGCCGCTTGATGTCCTTCATGGCGCCGACCGCGGCATGGACCACTACAACCTCAGCGCGTGCATCGCCCAGCTTCCCCTTGACGAAAGCCTCGACATCCCGCACCCCGGCCGCCTGAAAATGCTGCACCAACCGGCGGTAACGCTCCTCGAGGATGGGCATCTCGCTCAAGAGGCTCTTGAGGCCCTGCCGGATGTCTTCGAGGTCCTCCTCCGAATAGATCGACAGGGCATGGGTCAGATGGTTGGCGAGACCGATGTAATCGACGATGAAGCCCCGCTCTTTTCCGGTCTCCACCCGGTTGACCCGCGCGATGGCCTGCAGCAAATTGTGCTCGCGCAGCTTCTTGTCGATGTACATCACCTGTTCGACCGGCGCGTCAAACCCCGTCAGCAGCATGTCGCAGACGATCAGGAAGGCGATGCCGGTCAGCGCCTCGTCCGGGTCGTCGAGGTCGAAGGGTTTACAGAAATTCTCAACCGCGTTCCAGCTTTTCGCCTCGCGCCGGGCCTCGGTGATCATGGCCGGCTCGTTGGTGGGATCCGACGACACGACCACCACCGCCTTGAGAAAAGCAATGCGCCGGATCAGCTCCAGGTTGGGCGTGGGCCGCAGCCTCTCGCGATCAAGGCGCTCGCGCAGAGCCTCGCGGATGGCCTTCCGGTAACGCACGGCCGCCAGCTTGGAATGACACACCACCTGGGCCTTGAAACCATCGGGCAGGATGTTGTCGACGTAGTGGTCCACCAGGTCGCGGGCGATGGCGCCGATGCGCTGCTCGGCCTCGAGAATATCGCCGGTGGCGCCGTACTTCTTCTTGATGGCAGCGATCTCCTCCTCGGTGCGCTCGCCGAAGAGATCCTCGAACTTGGTGTCGAAATCGTGCTTGTCGCGCAAGGCAGTGTCGGCGGTGCGCCCTTCGTAGAGGATCTGCAACGTGGTGCCATCGTGCACCGCGTCCATCAACTTGTAGGTGTCGATGTAGTCACCGAAGCGCTTCACCGTGCGCCGCGTGCCGTGCTGTTCGGTGATCAAGGGCGTGCCGGTGAAGGCAAGGCGAGTAGCGTTGGGAAATGCTTCGAAGATATTGTCGCCGAGGTCGGAGCCCTGAGTCCGGTGGGCCTCGTCAATCATCAGCAGGATGCGCTCGGAGGGATTGACCACCCCGAAGGTCTCGCTCGACGGAAAGTTCCCATACGTTGCAATTGCCTCGGCCACCCTCGACGGCAGCGCCTCTTTCCGCTCGGAGAACTTGTGGATCATCACCATGTTGAGATCAGAGGCATCGGTTCTCAGGTGCTCGCGCAACTCGGCCGTACTCGAGATCACGTTCACCTTGCCACCGATCAGTCGGGCGGTGCGGGCGAGTTGCTGCTCGAGGTCCACTCGGTCGTTGACCAGCACGATCTTGAAGTCCTGCAGATCGACAGAGGCCCGGATCATGCGGGCCACAAAGACCATGGTCAAAGACTTGCCGGAACCCTGCGTATGCCATACCACGCCCGAACGAGCCTCGGGAGTCGCCCCGGCGCGCAGGCGCTCGACGATCTTGCACGCCGCCCGGTATTGCTGGTAGCGACTCACCACCTTGATTCGCCGACCCGAATCGGTGTCCATGAACACCGTCGAAGTCCGCAGCACATCCAGCAAAATCGCCGGCGCCAGCAGCCCATCAATCATCTCTTCCTGGGACCGCCGATCTCCAGGTCGGCATGTGTTTGCCCTGTCCCCCCGCCACCCATGAAAATGCTCATGACCCGAACTCAGCGTGCCGAACTCACAGCTCTCGCCGCACGTGCGTATCACCACCAGGTTGGTAAAGAACAACCGCGGCTCACCCTCCCGCAGCCCGGCGGCAACAGTCTCCGGCCGACCGTTTCGATACCGCAGCAGCTGCTCGAACGCCGCATACATCGGGTTGGCCGTCGTCGCATCGCCGATCTTGGCCTCCACCACAACCAGGGGCAGCCCGTTCACGAACAAAACGATGTCCGGGATGATGAAAGCCTTGACACAACCCGGCGTCTCCACCCGGAACTGGTTGATCGCGTGGAATCGGTTTCGCTCAGGGTGCACGAAGTCAATCAACTGCACCACCGGGTCGGCCTCAAGACTCAGCTCGTTGACGTCCACCTGGGCCTTGAGCAACAACCTGTGGGCCACCTCGTTGGCCTCGAGCAGGGCACGGTTCGGCTGTCGCAAGATCTGGTCCCGCAGATCGTCCAGCTGGCGGCCGGTCAACCACGGCTGATCGTCGTTGGTGACATTGATCGCTCGCACCGCCTCGCGAAAAACTCCGGGCAGGATCAGCTGCCGAAAGCTGGTGCGCAGACTCGCGACCGGGTCCGAAGGGATCATGCCGCACCCCTGGTCAATCACCTCCCAGCCCAGCGTGGCCAGCTGGTCAAGAAAGGGCCTCTCGACGTGCAGGTATTCAGACATTGAAGTTTGAAGGGAGAAGTTTGAAGTTAGAAGTTTGAAGGGTGAAGTTTGAAGGCAGAGTCCTGAAGGGTGGCGTTCGAAATTTGAGGTTTGAAAGGAGGAGGTCCCGTTGGCCCCAACAGACTTGAACTATCCTGGAACTGACCATTCGACCTCCCCGGCCCCATCCAAGCTTACCGCGTCCATTTTCACACTTGTCCATTTTCACACTTCAGACTTCTCCCTTCAAACTTCAACCTCCCCCCACCCCCACCCCACTTCGTTCTCCTCGGCGTGATGATCCCGGCATCTGATTGGAAAGACCTCTATCGGCATGGGTGCCACGTGTCACATTGTATCGTTCGGCCGGTAACAGGTTGTTTTCGTTGGCTTTAGAGTGCCAATATTCTAATGTGACACGTGGCACCCGCCTATGAAAGAGTCTCGGCCGACGCCGTAGGCCGCCGAGGTCATTTTCCTCAAGGGCGATGTCTTCCCGCTCCCAGTCCTGCTGCCCTTGAGGGAAATGCGCCGAGCGGGAGGGCCGGAGGCGCTCCCGAAGGCCGGGGCTGAAAATCAAACCCCGGGACGGCGACCAACTCAGCAAACGGCCGGATACCGATGCCAGGGAGGCCGGACCAGGCACTCATGCTTCAGGCAGCAGTCTCCGCATGCAGCTTCAAGCCCAAGGCTTTGATCACCTTGAGAACCGTATCGAAACCAGGGGTACGCTCTCCTGAGAGGGCCTTGTAAAGACTCTCACGTGACAAACCGGTGTCCCGGGCGATCTGCGACATACCTTTCGCCCGTGCAATATCACCCAACGCCTTGGCTATGAACGCAGCATCTCCATCCGAAACCTCAAAAGAAGCCTCCAGATAGGCTGCCATTTCCTCAGGAGTCCTGAGGTGCTCGGAGACATCGTAACGAGAAGTGTTTGTCTTGGTCATAGTAACTCCCTATAGGTCACGCGCCAGCCGCAACGCCGTCTTGATGTCCTGGGCCTGAGTCCGTTTATCCCCACCGGCCAGCAAAATGACCACGTCGAGTTTCTCCTTCCTGAAGTACACCCGATAACCCGGCCCGCAATCGATCGGCATTTCCGAAACGCCTTCCCCGACGGCCCTGGCATCACCTGGGTTCCCTGCCGCCATGCGTTCAATTCGAACCAAAATTCGTGCCCGCGCCCGAATGTCGCGCAAACCATCAATCCATTTGGCAAATACCTCGGTCTTTCGAATCTCGACCATCATCTCTAATGTAGCCGCCTGGCTACAGAATGTCAATCAGTACTAGCCCGCATTTCTCACCAGGTATCTGCTACGAACTGCGCATGACAGCCATCTGTCGTGCTTTTCGCAAATCGTTCTCCTCGACGGAGTGCAACTACGACTGCGTCGCCCAATTTCCGGAAAACCCAACATCTAACTGCCCTTCGCAGCCCTCGCGACGAAACCCGGTGAGGAGTGCGGGCTAGCCCGGAGGCCGGGATTGAAG